>NZ_CP147247.1:3570625-3892500 GCF_002140975.2 Enterococcus sp. 9E7_DIV0242 | reverse complement strand
TTTTCCACTTAACATATATTTTGGGACCTTAGCTGGTGGTCTGGGCTGTTTCCCTTTCGACTACGGATCTTATCACTCGCAGTCTGACTCCCGGATATAAATGAATGGCATTCGGAGTTTATCTGAATTCGGTAACCCGAGATGGGCCCCTAGTCCAAACAGTGCTCTACCTCCATCATTCTCAATTCCGAGGCTAGCCCTAAAGCTATTTCGGAGAGAACCAGCTATCTCCAAGTTCGTTTGGAATTTCTCCGCTACCCACACCTCATCCCCGCACTTTTCAACGTACGTGGGTTCGGTCCTCCAGTGCGTTTTACCGCACCTTCAACCTGGACATGGGTAGATCACATGGTTTCGGGTCTACGACCACATACTCATTCGCCCTATTCAGACTCGCTTTCGCTACGGCTCCGACTCTTCATCTTAACCTCGCATGTAATCGTAACTCGCCGGTTCATTCTACAAAAGGCACGCTATCACCCATTAACGGGCTTTAACTTGTTGTAGGCACACGGTTTCAGGATCTATTTCACTCCCCTTCCGGGGTGCTTTTCACCTTTCCCTCACGGTACTGGTTCACTATCGGTCACTAGGGAGTATTTAGCCTTGCGGGATGGTCCCCGCGGATTCCGACGGAATTTCACGTGTTCCGCCGTACTCAGGATCCTCCTAGGTGTTGCCAAAATTTCGTCTACGGGGCTTTCACCCTCTCTGGCGGACTTTTCCAAATCCTTTGACTATCCTGACAGACTACCATATCGGAGTCCTACAACCCCAATGAGCAAGCTCATTGGTTTGGGCTCTTCCCGTTTCGCTCGCCGCTACTCAGGGAATCGAATTTTCTTTCTCTTCCTGCAGGTACTTAGATGTTTCAGTTCTCTGCGTCTACCTCAATTACGCTATGTATTCACGTAAATGTAACATCCTATAAAAGATGCTGGGTTTCCCCATTCGGAAATCTCTGGATCATAGCTTACTTACAGCTCCCCAAAGCATATCGGTGTTAGTCCCGTCCTTCATCGGCTCCTAGTGCCAAGGCATCCACCGTGCGCCCTTATTCACTTAACCTTATCAACCTTGCGGTTGGGTTTTGACTCGTTTCTCTAGCGATAGAGGCGTCATCAAGAAAAATAAGCTATCGAACAATTTTAAAAAACTCTTCAACGCGGTGTTCTCGGTTTGTTTGTGTTGTTGATTTTCTTTCTATCCAGTTTTCAATGAACAAATTAAATAGTAACCATTGGTTACTATATGGAGCCTAGCGGGATCGAACCGCTGACCTCCTGCGTGCAAAGCAGGCGCTCTCCCAGCTGAGCTAAGGCCCCGTGTTTCAATTGTCGAGGTAAACCTCTCAAAACTGAACAAAGTGAAGTTAAACCGTGTAGTTTCCGTAATATTCCTTAGAAAGGAGGTGATCCAGCCGCACCTTCCGATACGGCTACCTTGTTACGACTTCACCCCAATCATCTATCCCACCTTAGGCGGCTGGCTCCAAAAGGTTACCTCACCGACTTCGGGTGTTACAAACTCTCGTGGTGTGACGGGCGGTGTGTACAAGGCCCGGGAACGTATTCACCGCGGCGTGCTGATCCGCGATTACTAGCGATTCCGGCTTCATGTAGGCGAGTTGCAGCCTACAATCCGAACTGAGAGAAGCTTTAAGAGATTTGCTTAGCCTCGCGACTTCGCGACTCGTTGTACTTCCCATTGTAGCACGTGTGTAGCCCAGGTCATAAGGGGCATGATGATTTGACGTCATCCCCACCTTCCTCCGGTTTGTCACCGGCAGTCTCGCTAGAGTGCCCAACTGAATGATGGCAACTAACAATAAGGGTTGCGCTCGTTGCGGGACTTAACCCAACATCTCACGACACGAGCTGACGACAACCATGCACCACCTGTCACTTTGTCCCCGAAGGGAAAGCTCTATCTCTAGAGTGGTCAAAGGATGTCAAGACCTGGTAAGGTTCTTCGCGTTGCTTCGAATTAAACCACATGCTCCACCGCTTGTGCGGGCCCCCGTCAATTCCTTTGAGTTTCAACCTTGCGGTCGTACTCCCCAGGCGGAGTGCTTAATGCGTTTGCTGCAGCACTGAAGGGCGGAAACCCTCCAACACTTAGCACTCATCGTTTACGGCGTGGACTACCAGGGTATCTAATCCTGTTTGCTCCCCACGCTTTCGAGCCTCAGCGTCAGTTACAGACCAGAGAGCCGCCTTCGCCACTGGTGTTCCTCCATATATCTACGCATTTCACCGCTACACATGGAATTCCACTCTCCTCTTCTGCACTCAAGTCTCCCAGTTTCCAATGACCCTCCCCGGTTGAGCCGGGGGCTTTCACATCAGACTTAAGAAACCGCCTGCGCTCGCTTTACGCCCAATAAATCCGGACAACGCTTGCCACCTACGTATTACCGCGGCTGCTGGCACGTAGTTAGCCGTGGCTTTCTGGTTAGATACCGTCAAGGGATGAACAGTTACTCTCATCCTTGTTCTTCTCTAACAACAGAGTTTTACGATCCGAAAACCTTCTTCACTCACGCGGCGTTGCTCGGTCAGACTTTCGTCCATTGCCGAAGATTCCCTACTGCTGCCTCCCGTAGGAGTCTGGGCCGTGTCTCAGTCCCAGTGTGGCCGATCACCCTCTCAGGTCGGCTATGCATCGTTGCCTTGGTGAGCCGTTACCTCACCAACTAGCTAATGCACCGCGGGTCCATCCATCAGCGACACCCGAAAGCGCCTTTCAAATCAGAACCATGCGGTTCCGATTGTTATACGGTATTAGCACCTGTTTCCAAGTGTTATCCCCTTCTGATGGGCAGGTTACCCACGTGTTACTCACCCGTCCGCCACTCCTCTTTTCCGGTGAGTGCAAGCACTCGGTGGAAAAGAAGCGTTCGACTTGCATGTATTAGGCACGCCGCCAGCGTTCGTCCTGAGCCAGGATCAAACTCTCATAAAAAGTTTAAACTTGACAGTCTTGCGACTGTTACGCTCAATTTGTTTGCTAGCATATTGCTTGCTTGTTAAATCATGTTGTTGTCTTGATCAAATCAAGACATACTACACATTTGGTTTGTCTTACTTTGTTCAGTTTTCAAAGGTCTACTTGATTGCCTCGCAGCAACTTTTATATCATACCAAAGTTTTGATTTGATGTCAACTCTTTTTTTGAAGAAGTTGAAGTTTTTTTCTGCTTGGCTGTTGTCGTTTTGTTTCATAACAACTTTTATATCTTATCAACTTTTTTGTTATTTGTCAACAACTTTTTTATTGATAAAACAAGTTTTTTCTTTTACTCAGCTGTTATTCTATTGTGCTGTTTAAAAGTGGTTGTTGTGTCTCAGCGACATGTATTAATATACCAAGTTTCTCTTCTCAGGTCAATCAAAATATTACTTTTTTTCAAACTTTTTTTCATTACCGATTGTTTATCAGCTTTATGATTCTATTGTTCGCATTTCCATCGATTTCAGAGTCTCTTTAGCCTTTGTTCGTTCGACAGACTAGATAGCACTGACATCCAAACTAAGAACAATAGCCATTTCTTGTGCACAATTTCTTCTAAACTTATATAGAAAAAATGAAGCTTCCATTTTGCGGAAGCTTCATCTTTCTATTTAACGCATTGTTGGGAACAGCAGAACATCTCTGATTGACTGTGCATCCGTTAATAGCATGACTAAACGATCAATACCAATTCCCAGGCCCCCGGTTGGTGGCAGCCCATATTCTAGTGCTTCGATAAAGTCTTCGTCCACACCATGTGCTTCATCATTTCCTTGGGCACGTTCTTTTTCTTGATCTTCAAAGCGTTCTCTTTGATCGATTGGATCATTTAATTCAGTAAACGCATTGGCAAATTCTTTTCCTACAATAAATAGCTCAAAGCGATCTGTAAAGCGAGGATCTTCAGGATTTTTCTTAGCCAATGGTGAAACTTCTACTGGATGACCATAGATAAATGTAGGTTGTTGCAAGGTTTCTTCCACATGTGTCTCGAAGAACTCATTTAAAATATGTCCCACAGACATATTCTCGTTAATCTCTACATTATGCTCTTTTGCAAAGGCTCTTGCTTCTTCAACAGTCATTTCTTTCCAGAAATCTACACCTGTCTGTGCTTTGATTGCATCTACCATATGAACACGGCCGAAGGCACTACCTAAATCAACTTCTTGTCCATCATAGCTGATCGTTGTTGTTTTAAGAACTTTTTCAGCTGCGTTGCGGATGATTCCTTCTGTCAGATCCATCACATCTTTATAATCTGTGTATGCAGTATACGCCTCAAGCATAGTAAATTCTGGATTATGAGTTGTATCAATTCCTTCATTACGGAACACTCGTCCAATTTCATATACTTTTTCCATCCCACCGACAACTAATCGTTTCAGATGGAGTTCTAGAGCAATACGTAGATACAAGTCAATATCTAGCGCATTGTGATGTGTAATAAACGGACGGGCTGCCGCACCTCCAGCTTCATTATGAAGAACCGGCGTTTCTACCTCCATATACCCTTGACCATCAAGATATCTACGGATTTCACTGATAATTTGACTACGCTTCATGAAGCGATCAAAGCTTTCTTTATTGCTGATTAAATCCAAATAACGTTGACGATAGCGCTGTTCGATATTGGTTAATCCATGATATTTATCAGGAAGGGGACGTAGTGCTTTTGTTAAAAGCACGATTGTTTTTGCTTTTACAGTAACTTCCCCTGTATCTGTCTTCATTATTTGACCTGTCACACCAAAAAAGTCTCCTAAGTCTGCATGTTTGAAAAGCTCATAGGCTTCATCACCGACTTGGTCCTTTCTTACATATATTTGGATTTGACCTTCACGATCTTGCAGGTGAGCGAAACCAGCCTTCCCTTTTCCACGCTTAGTCATCATACGGCCAGCTACACTGGCTGACAAATCTTTCTCATTCAGCTCTTCCTTTGTTTGTGCATCATAGGTTTCATGCAATTCAGCAGAATTATGCGTGCGGTCAAAACGTTTACCGAATGGATCAATTCCTTCTTCGCGTAGTTTTTCCATCTTTTCACGCCGCACCAACATTTGGTCATTCAAATCCGCGACTTGGGATTGTTGTTCTTCAGCCACTCTTTTTCCTCCATTCTTAAATAAACATATACTAATAATGCCATAGTGATTCTAAAAAAAGCAAGCCGAATTTTATATTCGACTTGAATTAATTGATTATACAAATCCTGTTAAATGATTCCTTGTATGAAAAGAAGCGCTACGCTTAATGATTTACTCCCAAAATCGAGCGATAGTATGGTTTGCAAGTACCATCAACAAATATATCATTGCCTCTCGTATCAAAAACCAAATAGCTTTGAGATTCTTGGTCAAAGTCAACTAAACAATAGCACGCTTAGCTCTGAAAAGCTTAGATAAACTACCATAGTAGAGCGAAAGCGACTATCCTTTCAAAAAAGCAGATATGCATTCTTTCATTTAATCAGATTTTCTTAGATTACTTCTTCAACACTTTCAGCAGAGGACACTTTCCCTACGAAACCATCCATTAAATCGACGATTTCTTTTTGCGTGTCTGCCTGATTGATTGCCACTTTCACTTTTGCTGCTCGTGGAATTCCTTTTAGATAGTAGGAAGCGTGTTGACGAAATTCTCTTGCTGCAACAGATTCCCCTTTGAGGTCAACCAATCGTTGCAAATGAACCTTAGCTGTTTCAATCTTATCAAATGGTGTTGGTTCCGGAATTAATTCCCCAGTTTCTAAATAATGCTGCGTTCTGTGAATCATCCAAGGGTTTCCCAATGCTGCACGACCAATCATGACACCATCAGCACCCACGTAGTCCAGCATTCTTTTCGCATCTTCCGGTGTACGGACATCACCATTGCCCATAAAAGGGATCGTCAAATGGCTTTTTACTTCTTTCAGGATATCCCAATTTGCTTTTCCTTCATACATTTGGACACGCGTACGACCATGCATGGCAATCGCTGCAGCTCCGCCCTTTTCTGCTGCCAATGCGTTTTCAACGGCAAAAACATGCTCATCATCCCAACCAATACGCATCTTGACAGTTACTGGCATGTCGACTGCAGAGGTTACTGCCTGGACCATTTCATGTACTTTATTTGGATCAAGAAGCCATTTAGCTCCGGCTTCTGCTTTGATAACCTTATTTACAGGACAGCCCATATTGATATCAATAATGTCTGCTTCTGTATGTTCTTGTACGAATTGAGCTGCTTCGACTAATGTATCTTTATCCCCGCCAAAGATTTGTAAACTCAACGGATGTTCCCGCTCATCAATATAGAGCATTTCTAGTGTTTTTTTGTTTCTAAAATGGATGCCTTTGTCGCTGATCATTTCACAGACAACTAATCCGGCACCAAATTCCTTTACAGTGACACGAAATGCTGCATTGGTAATTCCAGCCATGGGTGCAACGACTACGCGATTCGGGATTTCTACATTACCTATTTTCCACATCGTTATTCTTCACGACCTTTTAATGTATTTTTTATTGCTTCTTCTCTCAGCTCAATCAAATCGGTTTCGCTATATTGGTACTTATTGCCACAGAATTGGCAGACTGCTTCTGCACCATGATCTTCTTCGATCATCGCATTGATTTCGTCCAGTCCCACAGCAATGATTGCTGTTCCAAATTTATCTTTTGAACAATCACACTTAAATTGAACAGGCATTTTTTCAAGGATATCTACTTCTCCTTCACCTAGCAATCGTTCCAAGATTTGCTCCGGTGACTCGCCATCTTCCAATAGACGTGATACCATAGGTACTTCTAATAGACGCTTTTCAATAAAATCGATCGTCTTCTCGTCTGCACCTGGCATAACTTGAATCATAAATCCACCTGCAGCTTTAACCGTATCATCTGTATCCACTAGCACACTTAACCCGATAGCAGAAGGAATTTGTTCAGAAACCGTCATAAAATAGGTAAAGTCCTCACCAATTTCTCCGGAAACAATCGGTGTTTGACCGGAAAAAGTTTCCTTCAAGCCCAAATCCTTAATAACTGTAAATACACCAACATCGCCAACAGCACCTCGAACATCGATTTTGCCACTGTCATTCAGCTTCAAGCTTACATGAGGATTTTTGATGTAGCCTTTTACATCGCCACTACCATTGCTGTCAACAATGATTGCTCCGGCAGGACCATTCCCCTGTACTTTCACAGTCAGCTTATCTTCGCCTTTAAGTGTCGCGCCAAGCAGTAACGAGCCGACCATTGTTCTTCCCAATGCTGCTGTTGATGAACTCCAAGTGTCATGTCTTTGCTGTGCTTCTGCAATTGTATTTGTTGCACAAAGAGCGTACGCTCTGATTGATCCTTTATAACAAAGTGCTTTTACTAAATAATCTTCCATTGTTTTCTTGTCCTCTTCTCCGTGCTTTTTCACTCATTATCAGATAATACTAGGAAATCGTCGTTTTTTCAACTAAATAATTCTAACTTCGATAGCTTCTATTCTCTCTTAATAGAAACAGGTGTGGACTCACGACTCCAATCATTAATTCTCTTGCATAGAAAAACAGTTGCAGGAAAAGCTTCCCACAACTGTCTCGTGTTTCTATTTATAACGATCGTCAAAGTTCTCGCGTTCAGAATCAGAGTCATCTTTAGAAGAGTCATCTTCTTTTTTATCAAGTTGAACTTTCTTTTCGGTCTCATCAGCTTCTGTTTTCACTTCTTCTGCGTCCGATTCAAGGTCTTGTTTGACTTCGTCAGCATTCCGTTTTTCTTCGGCTTGCTTTTGCGCATCTTTTTCTTCTAAGGCACGTTTAGCTTCTTCGAAAGTTTGTGCTTTCTCACTTGGGAATTCACTAGAGCTTCCTGCCGGCATTTCTCCTGTTTCAAACAGAGATTTAATCGCTTTGGCATCCAGTGTTTCATATTCCAAAAGCATTTCCGCAATTAATTTATGTTTATCGCGATGTGTTTCAATAATTTCACGTGCTTTTGCATGTGCGTCCATCAGTAGTTTGCGAACTTCTTGATCGATTTCAAACGCAACTTGCTCTGAGTAAGCTTTTGTCTGTCCATAATCGCGACCGACAAAGACTTGATGGTTTCCTTCATACTGTACAGGTCCAAGCTTATCACTCATTCCGTACTCAGTAACCATGCTACGAGCTAACCCAGTTGCTTGTTCAAAGTCATTAGAAGCACCTGTTGACTGAACACCGAAGACGATTTCTTCTGCAGTGCGTCCACCAAGCAAACCAACTAATTGTTCAAACATATCTTCCTTAGTCAACAAGAACTGATCTTCTTTTGGTAAAGCGATCATATAGCCGCCTGCACGACCACGAGGAATGATTGTTACTTTATGAACGACGCGGGCACGACTTAGTACCAAACCAACGATTGTATGTCCCGCTTCATGGTAAGCAACCATTTCACGTTCCTTCTTATTGATAACACGGTCTTTTTTAGCTGGACCGGCAATCACACGATCTTCGGCCTCATCAATATCAGACGCATCGATCTTCTTCTTGTTTCTTCTGGCAGCAACTAATGCCGCTTCATTCAAGACGTTTTCCAGATCCGCACCGGCAAAGCCTGGTGTTTGTTGTGCAACGACTTTCAAATCAACATCGTCTGCCAATGGTTTATTACGCGCATGTACTTTTAGAATCGCTTCACGACCCTTAACATCCGGACGACCAACTAAAATTTGACGGTCAAAACGTCCTGGACGAAGTAATGCAGCATCCAATACATCTGAACGGTTCGTTGCAGCAATGACAATTACTCCTTCATTCCCGTCAAAACCATCCATTTCAACAAGCAGCTGATTCAATGTTTGCTCACGCTCATCATGACCGCCGCCCATTCCGGCACCACGTTGACGACCAACTGCATCGATTTCATCGATGAAGATGATTGAAGGTGCGTTCTTCTTCGCTGTTTCAAATAGATCACGGACACGGCTTGCACCGACACCGACGAACATTTCTACGAACTCAGAACCTGAAATAGAATAGAATGGTACGCCTGCTTCACCAGCTACTGCTTTAGCAAGTAGGGTTTTACCAGTTCCCGGAGGTCCTTCTAAAAGTACCCCGGCAGGAATACGTGCACCCAGTTCTACAAAACGACGCGGGTCTTTCAAGAACTCAACCACTTCAACAAGTTCTTGTTTCTCTTCTTCTGCACCAGCTACATCTGTAAAACGAACACGACTCGCTGTTTTGTCGGCCTCTTTCGCTTTGGATTTCCCAAAGTTCATGACACGGCCGCCGCCACCGCCACCGCCGCCTTGCTGTCCCATCATCATGTAGAACATGAAGAAGAGCAGTATGATTGGCAGGAAGCTGAAGATCAACGAAATCCATGTTCCACTTGTTGACTGTTCCTTCACGGAAAGCTTCACTTCGTTCTGCTGTGCTATATTTTGTACCTCTGTCAGTGTTGTATCACTTGGCAGAACAATGGTAGAGAATTTCTTCGTTGTTACTTCGGAATTCCCCCAAAGAGACAGTCCGCTTTCATTTTCGATTTTTTGCTCTTCTTTGTACTCTCCGACAATTTTGAATACACCATTTGTCGGTTGGATCGTCATTGTTTTGATCTCTCCGCTATCAAGTTGTTCTCTAAACTTAGAGAATTCGATATCAGGAGATTGGGAGCTGTTGTTTCCAAAGATGAAGCTTCCAACCATGATCATCGCTAAAATGACTAATACATAGTATAGGCCATTTCTCATGCCGCCACCTTTTTTATTCATGCCTGTCCTCCTAGCTTGTTTAAACTATTCACTTTTTTTGTCTTATCAATTCTGACCTTTATATTGTAACATAACTATTTCAAAGAGAGATATTATTTTGATTCGTATACTTCCGGCTTCAATACACCGACATATGGAAGGTTACGATAGGATTCTGCATAATCCAATCCATAGCCTACAACAAACTCATTTGGGATATTGAATCCCACGTAGTCAGCATCAATATCCACTACGCGTCCCTCAGGTTTATCTAAGAAGGTAACGATTTTTACAGAAGCTGCTTTTCTATATTTGAACAAATCCACAAGGTAAGCAAGTGTCCGTCCACTATCTATGATATCTTCAACGATTAAGATATGACGACCTTCTACATTTGTATCCAGATCCTTAACGATTTTCACTTCTCCGGAAGATACTGTTGCGTTACCATAACTGGAAACAGCCATGAAATCCATTTCTAAATGTGCGTCGATTTGTCGTACGACATCTGCAAGAAAAGGAACTGCTCCTTTCAAAATTCCAATAACAAGAGGGCTTTTTTCTTTGTAATCCTCTGTCAATTTTTTTCCAAGCTCAGCATTTTTTTCAGCAATCTGTTCTTTTGTTATCAAAATGTTTTTAATATCTTTCTCTAGCATGATGCTCTCCTCTCAAGTTTACCCCTTTGTTTTATAAAGGAGTCTGTAGTGTATTTTATCAGTTTCTTCGGGAATACTCAAATGGGAATTTGCAAATTTAGGCACCCAGAGGATCTCGTTTCGATCAGTCAGAATGACCCACGCATTTTCTCTTGAGGAATTCGGTATTTTTCTATCGATAAAAAGTCGATTGAGGCGTTTCGTCAAAAAAGGGGTGAGTGCGATTCGATCCCCAGCGTTTCTATGTCTGACTTTAAGTGGAAGCTTTGTTTCTACTGAAAGCAGGCGTTCCTCCGCTTCCCACGCTTTGATCCTTTCCGGCACTATAACCGGTCTGTCAAAAGAGCTAAGCCCAAGCCACTCCGTATCAGATAAAAAGATTCCTTCACCGATAGGCAAAGAAAACTCCACGGTTGGTATAGTTGTTTCCTGCACTAAAAATGCTGTATTGTATTCTTTAATAAAACGCCAGCCTTTTTCCAGCATAACAACTTTTTGAGGGTCGGATTGAGCAAGGATATTATACAGAGTTTCAAGCTGCTCTTTGTTGATAGCGATGTTTTTTTCAACCAAAGTTTTCTGTAAGAAAAACTGCAAAAAGAAATAGCGAAAGCTACGGCTTTCGTTTTGTAATACTGATAGATCCAGTTGCCAACCCGTATCGATTTTCTTAACCCATTCTTTGTATTTAGCACCTGTTATTTCCTGAATCAGTTCATCCACTAAGTCTACTTGGTGACTGAAGGTTGAAATATGTTCAAGAAAATTCCTGTTTTCTTCCTTTAAGTAAGGAACAACATGATGCCGTACCCGATTTCTAAAATACAGGTCTGAATGATTTGAGCTATCTTCAAAATACACAATATTCTGCTCTTTGGCGAACACTTTCAGCTCATCTTTAGAAAAAATCAACAAAGGCCGAATGAGCCTACCTGAGCCAAAGGACTGTTCTTCTCTTATTCCGACTAAATTTCTCAATGTACTGCCTCTAGTCAGGCGCATTAGTATCGTCTCTGCTTGGTCGTCCATATGATGAGCAGTCATGAGCGTATTGAATGATTCTTTTTCCATAATACTTTTAAAAAAAGTGTATCTGAATTCTCTGGCTCTCACTTCAACACTACTGATCAGCAGATTCTCTTCCCAACGCTTTGAGTAAAATGCCAGTTGATTTTCTCGGCAGAACGCTTCAAGATAACGCTCCTCTTCATCTGATTCAGGACGCAATTGATGATTGACGTGTGCAACACCAACTGTGCAGCCTGTTTTTTCAGCTACTCTACACATCAGAAAAAGCAAAATCATCGAATCAAGTCCGCCTGAAATAGCCAACAGGATTCGATCACCTTTACGCCAATGATTCTTTTTTCCCCCAAGTCGGTAAAATTTCTCTAGCACTGCTCCACCTCCCATGTCAGCTATGGCGATTATTATTAGCAATGGTCAAGCCACACACATATAATCTCGAACAATATCTCCATTTATCTCAGAAAAAACTCAAAAGGCCAGGAGTTTTGCTCCCCCGGCCTTGAATAGATTTCTTTAGTTGCGGCGTCCGCCTCGTCCGCCTCTTTTACCTTCTGTGTTTCTTCGCAATGAAGATAAGCGGTCATCACTATCTTTCAAAAATGAGCTCATCAATGAATCAAAATCCTGCCCGTTGTGCGCATTATTATTGTTCGTTGGTTTGTTGAACTGTTTTTTTGGTCCAGCATGATAGCCTCGATCACGATTGTCTTGTTGTCCGCGGTTATCACGGTTGTCGCGGTTATCCTGATGATTGTTTGTGCGACGTTGGAAATTGTTCTTAGGTGCTTCCGGATTATCTTGTGCTTTACGGATAGATAAACCAACTTTCCCATCATCACCTACAGAAGTGACTTTAACAGTAACTTCGTCACCTACAGTTAATATCTCGTTGATATCCTTTACGAAACCATTCGATACTTCACTGATATGGACTAAGCCTGTCTTGCCTCCTCCTAGATCAATAAAGGCCCCAAAATTAGTAATTCCTGACACTTTTCCCGGCAGTTTTGCTCCTACTTCGATTGACATAAAAAATGTGATCCTCCTATTTTCACCCTAAAATTATTATATACAGCTGATATCCGCTTATTCCCCGGAGGTTTCAGTCTGTGGTTGACTCTCGTCTGTTGTGGTTTGTGTTGTTTCTCTATTCCCGCTGATTGCTGACCCTAAATCAGGTACGGGATAAATCTGCTCGCCTTCTTTGGAAACATAGTAACGGGCTCTTGCCAGCTTGGCAATATAATTCTTGTCCTTTAATAACGCGACATCCTGCTCAAGCTTTTCCAGCTTCTTATCCATCTCAGCTGACTCTGCAACTACTTCTGACTTTTGCTTCTCGAAGGAATGCAGTTCTGCATAATCCTTCATCAGTTCAAAACTTGAAATCGAAAAAACGACTATGCCTATTAAAAAAATGACTGCTAATCGACGACGTTTGAAAATCAACTGCTTCTGCTGTTTTTGATATTCAGCATACTGTTCTTTGGTATACTCATTATTCAGCGCAGCGATTTTATTCTTTTTTCCCATCTCGTTCGCTTCACTCGCTTTCATATGTCCGCTTTATTATACCAACATCTTCAAGGGTTGTCTAATCTTAATCGTCGGAATTATCAACTCTTGTTTCAGATATGATTTGATACATTTTCTGTGCATCTTCCTTTTTCGTAGAATCATGTAGTTCTTTTACCTCAATTTCAAGAATCTTGTTACCGAAACGAATCTTGATTTGATCGCTAATTTTAACCATACTGGAAGACTTCGCCAAAATACCATTGATTTGGATTCTGCCCTTGTCTGCTACCTCTTTGGCAACAGCTCTCCTTTTTATAATGCGTGATACTTTTAAAAATTTATCTAAACGCATCTCTTCACCTCTTTTTTATTCGTAAAATTTTCTTTCCAAAAGGAACCATCAGCCATTCTCTCACTGTAAACAGCTGCAACTGAACAATTGCAGCGAGAAATGCTGCAACACCGATTGCGACACCTACTATGGCAAAAAGCAATGCTTGCCCTCGATGATCCACTACTCCAACTATGATAGACAGAATCCCTTGATAAATCAATAGGGTAGCAATCATTATTCCCAAACTGCTCAATAATTTTTTTAAAAACCCGCGTTCAAACCAAAATTGGTTGATTTCCGATCCCGTCGTAATGATCAAGCAAAACAAAGTCACGGATAATGACAGGATTGTTGACAAACTGGCTCCGGCTGTTCCTAAATACTGTGTCATCGGGTTCGTCAGCAATATTTTCCCAAGCAACCCTAAGCCCGCCGCAAGAAAAGCAGTGTTAAACTGATTACGACTCTGCAAGATGCTTTGATAGGCTTGAATGACAGCCATCAATGCAATAGCAAAGACATAGATTCCGAGCACGCCATTTCCTTTGTAGTCTTTAAATAAAGCAAAATTGATATAGGGAAGAACCAATACCAGTCCCACAGAAGCTGCCGTTGCGACAGTCGTCGTCAAACGCAGAAACATTCTGGATGCCATGATAAATTGATTCTCTTGTTTACTGACAAAATACTTTGTTAGTGCCGGTAGAAAAGAGGAACTCAAAGCCAAAGCAACAACCAGCCCCAACTGCACCAGCGGCTGTCCTCGGTCATAAACACCCTTATCGACCTTCGCTGCATGATCTGGCAATCCGGAAAACACCAATGCATTCTTTACAAAAAACGAATCGACTAGTTGAAAAATAATCAAGAACGCACTGTACAGTGAAACGAGTCCGCCCTCCACGAACAAACGATAAAAAAGTGTTCGTCCTTCCTTATCTATCTGCCAACGCAGGAAATAGGCCGAACTACCCGGTTGTATTTTTCGATCATAGTACCATAAAATGCCAGTGGCGGCGATTCCGCCTAAAACAGCACCACCCATTGCGGCAGTCCCAGTTTTGTATACATTCCATTGAAACGTTTGATAACACCACGCTGCCGTAAGTATTACACCAACTCGAATCAGCTGCTCTAACACCTGTGAGACTGCACTTGGCGTCATCAATAGATGGCCTTGAAAATTCCCCCGATAACAAGAAAGTATCGGCACCAGCAAGAAAGTAAATGCGACAACCTTGATCAAGGGGGATAAATCAGAATCTCCCATTAACCATGCCAGCCAATCACTTCCTATGAAGAAAAAGGCAAAGCCTGACACACCAAGTAATGCAATAAAAGGAAATAAACGTTGAAGTACTTGTTTTTTTCCACTAACAGATTCCTGCTCTGCAACAATCTTAGATATAAATTGAGGCAGTCCGGTCAAAGCCAGCGTCATCGCAATTCCATAAATAGGATAAACTTGCTGATAAACGTAAAAGCCCTCGTCACCGACAAGGTTCTGAAAAGGAACTCTATAGACAGCGCTCAATAGCTTCGCTATAAATGAAGCAGCTGTCAGTATTAGCGCTCCTTGGAGCATTGTTCGAAGCTCTTTTTGCGCCATATCGTTTCCTCCGTTTATCCATGAGCCATTTCTGGTTTTGATTTATATTTCTCTTCTCGCAAGGCAGAAATGAAGGCAGAAACTTCCTGCAGCCAAGAAGCCTCCTTCATTCCTTTATACAACTTCAAACGAATACTCATCTTTTCGTTATTGACTGCTAAATCAGCCTTCAACGAAGTAGCAGACAAGGCCTCAAAAATTTGTTCCACGGTGTACGTTTTTGTGCCTACTTTACTCAAAGTGAAGATGATTTCCTGTTGCTGCTTCTTCACTGACTCAAGCAATGCCCGGTCTCCGTCCATTTTGATAAGACCTGTTGTCAGCAGATAAGCTACTTCATCCGGATATTCTCCAAAGCGATCCAGTAAATCAGCTTCCAGTTCTTCATACATTTCCATGTTTTCAAGCTGACGAATCCGCTTGTAGATTTCGATTTTTTGTCGTTCGTCTGAAATATACTCATTTGGTAAGTAAGCATCGATACCTAAATCAATTTCAACAGATGTCTTCTGATCAACGACTTTTTTCCCTTGTTTACGGGCAACAGCTTCTTCCAGCATTTGAGAGTACATATCAAACCCAACAGAATCGATAAACCCATGTTGCTGTGCACCTAACAAATTCCCTGCCCCACGAATTGACAGGTCTCTCATGGCAATTTTGAACCCTGAGCCAAGCTCCGTAAAATCCTTGATTGCTTCCAAACGTTTTTCGCTAACTTCGTTCAGTATTTTCTGCTGCTCATACATAAAGTAAGCATAAGCTACTCGATTGCTCCGACCTACACGTCCCCGTAGCTGATAGAGCGTTGACAAACCCATATAATCAGCATTCTCAACAAATAAGGTATTAGCATTAGGGATATCTACACCCGTTTCGATAATTGTTGTTGTGACCAAAATATCAAATTGACGTTCAATAAAATCAAACAACGTATTCTCCAATTGAATTTCCGTCATCTGCCCATGCGCATAGGCAATTCTCGCCTGTGGTACCAGCGCCTGAAGTTCTTCTACTTTTTGCTCAATCGTATCTACTCTGTTATAGAGATAAAAAACCTGCCCATCTCTCGCTAATTCGCGTTCTACTGCTTCGCGAATGGCGCCCGGGTTCATTTCCATCACATAGGTCTGAATCGGGTAACGATTTTCCGGCGGTGTTTCAATAACAGAGAGGTCCCGAACACCCAGCATCGACATATGAAGCGTTCGTGGGATCGGTGTGGCTGTCAAGGTCAGTACATCTACCTGGGAACGAAGTTGCTTCAAACGCTCCTTATGCTTTACACCAAATCGCTGTTCTTCATCGATAATCAGTAGCCCCAGATCACCGAACACCACATCCTTTGATAGGAGTCGATGTGTTCCGATGATAATATCTACCTGTCCTTTTTTCGCTTGTTCGATCGTCTCGTTCTGCTGTTTCTTCGTTCTAAAGCGACTAAGTAATCCTACTTCCACAGGAAAGCCTTCGAAACGATCAATAATTGTTTCGTAGTGCTGCTGTGCCAAAATTGTTGTCGGCACTAAAAAAGCAACCTGTTTTCCAGCCGATATTGCCTTGAATGCTGCTCGCAACGCAACTTCTGTTTTCCCAAAGCCGACATCACCAACTAAGAGACGGTCCATCGGTCGTGATTTCTCCATATCTCGTTTGATTTCAGCTGTGCTGCGCAGTTGATCCTCCGTCTCTGAATAAGGAAACGCATCTTCAAATTCTTTTTGATATCCATCATCCGGCGGAAAAGCAAATCCCTTTTCCGACTCTCTGTCAGCATATAGTTGAATCAAATCATCGGCAATGTCTTCGATTCTTGCTGAAACTTTTTTCTTGGTCTTCGTCCATTCGCTGCCGCCCAGCTTGTTGATTTTCGGTGTTTTTGATTCCGCAGCAACAAACTTCTGAATCAAGTTCAACTGTGTAACTGGAATAAACAGCTTATCCTCATTTTGATATAGGATCGTGATGTAGTCTTGGTGGACACCATCGACTTCCAAAGTTTCCATTCCTATATATTTACCGATCCCATGATTGATATGAACGACATAATCGCCTTTTTTCAGATCGCTATAGCTTTTCAATCGCTCAGCATTTGAAACAGTTTGGCGGCGTGCTCTTTTCTTCGTTACAGTATGAAAAATTTCTTTTTCTGTGATTGCAACGATTTTATCGGCTGGCAGTTCAAAACCTGTTTGAAGATTTCCCTGAACAAGCTGAATTTTTCCTTCTAGCAGCCGATTTTTTGATACAGAAACACTTGAGATGTCAAAATCTCGAAATAGGTTCTCCACCTTCTGCGCCCGTTCTTTGGTTGGAACAAACACGAGAACCGTCTGCTCCTGCTTTTGCCAACGATCCATCTCCGCTTTCAATAAAGGCATTTGTCCAAAAAATTGCTGCATAGAGCGGTATTGTGCATTATGGATAGCTTGAAAACGTAAATTGCCCATCCCCTTTTGGAATAAAGAAAAGAAGGTAGCTGTAAAACGTTGTTTTCTTAATTGATCGTGTACATTGGCGCCGAAGGTCTGCTCTGAAAAAACACGTTTCTCTTCCAACTTCTGAGTATGCCACTCACCTTCTTCGCGAACAATCTCTCGTTCCGTTTCTAAAATACGGGCATAGTCATCTACAACCAACATACTATCTTCTGGCAAATAGTCTAAAATCGTCGTCTGTTCTCTATACAATAAATCCGTATAATAACGCGCATGTTCAGTCGGAATCCCTGCCTCCCATGAAGAAAGTATTTGCCCAAAATATTCTTCAAGAAATACTTTATCTGTTTTTTCTTTCGTTATAGACAATCGTTTTTCCAGAGCTTCTTGAAGCTTGACGATTCCCGATGAGAGGTCGTCATCTGAAAAAATCGTATCTGTTACAGGAGAGATCGTCACACTTTCAATAGTTTCTGCGGAACGTTGTGTATCTGCTTCAAAATAGCGCAGCGAATCAACCTCAACATCAAACAGTTCTGCTCTTACAGGGTTGGGGGTATTTAATGGATAAACATCAATAATACTTCCTCGAATACTAAACTCCCCCGGTTTACCAACTAGCGATTGACGCTCATAACCCATCAGTACTAGCTTTTGTGCTAGCTTATCTAATTCAACTTCGGTACCTATTTCCCAATGCAGCTGTGCCTTCTTCCAGGTCTCTTTACTAGGAAGAAATTTTCTCAAGCCTGCTGCCGGAACTACAACGATTCCTTTTTTCCTAGATAGTAAAAAATTCAGTGTCTGAATTCGATCCGCTCTCGCTTCCGGTGAAGAAAAAGCCATTTCCGCAGATAGCACTTCATCCACAGGAAATAAATAAACCTCCTCATCAGGCACTAAATTTCTAAAGTCTTCTACTAATTGGTTCGCGTAATAAAGGTTCGGCACGGCAACAATCATTTTTTTCTTCTTATGCTGATAGCCGCTAGTCATAACCAATGTTTTTGCTGAGCCGGCCAAGCCTGTGATAAGCTGACGGTGGTTCCCTGTCAGTTTTTGAAACCACTCTTGAACAATCGTGCTTTCACTGATTCTTTCAATAATATTCATTTTCGTTGGCCACCTCCTGTCTATTTCCCATTAAACTGATTCATCGTGTCTACAAAAGTGTGCCCTTCACTGGCATAAATTGCAGCATCTGCCGCATTCTTAACTGCAATTAAAATTTCCTCATGAACAGCTTTAGGAAATTTACTCAATACATATTGGACAACTGTTTTATTTCCCAACGGACGGCCAATCCCCACCTTGATTCGTGGAAAAACATTCGTTCCAAAGTGAGAAATCAAGCTTTTGATCCCATTATGACCGCCGGCACCGCCTTTTTCCCTCAAACGAATTTTTCCGATCTCAAGATCTAAATCATCGTAAATCACGATCAATTCATGGTCCTCAACACCATAATAAGTCATCAATGGTCCTACTGCCCGTCCTGATTCATTCATAAACGTGAGTGGCTTGACTAGCATAATTTTTTCTGTTCCTATAAAAAACTCAGCAATATCTGCTTCGAATTGATTCTTCTTGAATACAGCATTGTAACGATGAGCAATCTCGTCCACTGTAATAAAACCGATATTATGTTTAGTTTCTTGATATTTGCTCCCAGGATTGCCCAATCCTACGATCATTTTCATTTCGTTCTCCCCTTGCTTGATTTAATCATTGCCGACAGTTCGCTGCTTGTGTCATTCAAAATCAACAATAGCATGCCATTTTTCAACAATCCTATACAACACAAAATACGCGACTAAGACAGATTATACTCTCAGTCACTTCCTTATAAAAAATAAATTTAGCTTTTGTTTTATTAAAAAGAAGCATAATCGCAAATCCTTTTTCAGAAATAGCGTGTTACAGTGCGCTTCTGTCTTAACAGTATAACACAATTCCAGCTGTTTCAACTCGTTTAAAATTTAAAAATTGACTAAGGTATTCTTGAGAATAGCAAAACCTTTTGATTTTCTTAATAAACAAGAATCGTGAAGAATCGCACATGTAAGAGTTTGCATCTAAAACAGCTTGAAAAACTGTACTAGTTTCGAGTTAAATCACGTGACAAAAGTCTTTTATGGTGATACTATTTTTGTATCAAAGAAACCAATGAAAGGAATGGTACACATGACTGCAGCTGCAGATAGAAAAGATCACCAAAAAGTTATTTTAGTAGGAGACGGTGCTGTCGGTTCTAGCTATGCTTTCGCTCTTGTCACTCAAAATATCGCCCAAGAGGTTGGTATTATCGATATCAATACAAAGAAAACGGAAGGAGATGCGATGGATCTTTCCCACGCATTAGCTTTCACTTCTCCTAAAAAAATCTATGCTGCTTCTTACGCTGACTGCCATGATGCAGATCTTGTTGTACTAACAGCAGGGGCTCCTCAAAAACCAGGGGAAACAAGAATCGACCTTGTACACAAGAATTTGAAGATCAATAAAGAAATTGTGACTCAGATCGTTGATTCAGGCTTCAACGGTATTTTCCTTGTTGCTGCGAACCCGGTAGATATTTTAACCTATTCTACATGGAAATTCTCAGGTTTTCCAAAGGAACGCGTTATTGGTTCCGGAACTTCTCTGGATTCTGCTCGTTTCCGTCAAGCAATCGCCGAGTTAGTTAATGTTGACGCTCGAAATGTCCATGCCTATATTCTTGGTGAACACGGAGATACTGAATTCCCAGTGTGGTCTCATGCCAATGTTGCCGGGTTGCAAATCTATGAATGGATCAAAAACAATCCAGACGTGGATGAAGAAGCAATGGTTAATCTGTTCTTCAATGTACGTGATGCTGCATATTCCATTATTGATAAAAAAGGTGCAACTTTCTATGGTATTGCTGTGGCTTTAGCTCGTATCACCAAAGCCATCCTAGATGATGAAAATTCTGTCTTCCCATTGTCTGTTTATTTGGATGGCGAATATGGACAAAATGATATCTATATTGGAGCACCAGCGGTTATCAATCGTCAGGGAATCCAAAAGGTTATCGAAATTCCTCTGACAGATTCCGAAAAAGATCGGATGAACGCTTCTGCTTCTGCACTGAAAGAAGTCATTCAATCTGCTTTTGAAAAATTTGAAGCAGAAGAAAACTAAGCGATGATTAAATACTAAAACAAACGAAACGCCCCGTCACTAACATTGACGGGGCGTTTTCTTGTCTTAGATTCTTCATTTATATCGAATTTCTATGGTAGCTATCATTGATTTTTTTGATTTGCTCCAATTCACACTTCGGTTGTCGCTCATAAGTAAGCAAACCATTTATTTCCTGTTCCACATCTGAAAGCTGCGTATAACAATACCCCCATAAGGCTTCTGAAGCATAGACTGCTTGCATGATCCGTTCATAATCCTTCAGAAAATCCTGCTCATTATTTACAGAGGTGTATCCCCAGCCCGGCTCACCTGAAACGTCGTACCCAATTCCACCGAATTCTGTTAAAATAATCGGTTCTCCTTGATAAGTGAAGCCGGAAGCATAGATGGCCCACGGAGACGAACGACGATGAATCAATGCGTCGACTGTCGCTAGCGATTCTTTGAAGAATGTATACTTCTCGCTCTCTTTTTCCTGACCATGAGCGTAATTATGAATGGCACAAATATCTGTTTCGGTCATCGCCCAACCATCATTTGAAATAACTAGTCTGGTTGTATCCAGCGCATGTAAGTAGTGGTACATCGTCTGAGAAAAATGCTGTTGCTGGCGATCCTGCTGAACATTAGGAACACCCCAGCTCTCATTGATTGGCACCCATGTAACAATACATGGATGACTATAGTCTCTATTGATAATTTCTGTCCATTCATGCATCAGCAGCTCCACTGATTTCGCTGTGTACATAGGTGGTGCTGCACACTCTCCCCAAACAAGGAAGCCTAGTTTATCGGCCCAATACAAAAAGCGAGGGTCTTCGGTCTTCTGATGCTTGCGACACCCATTGAAGCCCATTGCTTTAGCCAATTCGATATCCTTTATGAAATCCTCATCAGCTGGCGCTGTTAGCAGTCCAGTCGACCAGTACCCTTGATCCAATACTAGTTTTTGATAATAAGGTTTATTATTTAAATAGACCATATTCTTTTCTTTATGAATTTTCCGCAAACCAAAATAGCTGTCTATTCGATCAAGCAACTCGCCTTGCTCATCCAATAAGCATAATTTTACATCAAATAAATTAGGGTTTTCCGGTGTCCAAGCCCAACCATCATCGTGGAAATTCGTTCTAAAGATGTGATTCTGAATCAGTTCGACATCAAATTCCAGCTTATTCTTAATAAAATCCAGTCTACCGCTAGCCACAGGAATCCCTTTGAAGGAAATATCATAATCCAGCACTGCCGACCGTTGCTGGTTAGCCTCTACCTCGATTTGGACTTTCCCTTCATCAAACATAGGGGTAAATCGAATACTATCCAAATACGTATCAGAAACTACCTCCAACCATACAGGCTGCCAAATTCCTGTAGAATTAGTGTACCAAATCGAACGAGATTCAGCTTCCCAAAATTGCTTCCCTCTCGGAATCGATTCATCGGCATGCGGATCGAACACGCGAACAGTTACCGTCTGACTCCCTCCAGCCGCTAAAAATGGGGTAACATCAATTTCAAAAGGCGTGTGTCCTCCAACATGTCTGCCTACATGCTGGCCATTGATATAAACATCAGCTTCATAATCAACTGCACCAAAATGCAGCAACACTCGCTGTTTCTTGGTATAATCTACAGTGAATATTCGCTGGTACCAAACGATATCATGGGGCGTTCTTTCATTGATTCCACTCTCTTTCGACTGATAAACAAAAGGGACATTGATCTGGAGTGGAAAGTTCTTTTTACTGTCATACCAAGCCTCATTTACCCCTTGGTCCTCATCATCAAAGGCAAAAGACCATTCGCCATTCAAACTAAACCAGCTTTCCCTTTTAAATTGAGGTCTTGGATAATCACTTCTTTTTTTCATCTATTACGCTCCCAACCATCATTACTTTCTACACCGGGATAAGAAGAGCTCTCTTTCAACTACCGGCAATGCAACACCTGTTCTATTCTTTCGCACCTAATTGTCAGTCAAGATTCCACCGAATCAACCAACCGTTTCTCACAAAAGCTATTTGTACATATTCCCTACAAACGCTTCGTCATTTTTCATAAACACGTTCTTTATAAACCTATCCTAAAAATATTTGTTAGCCAAAACTGACCATTATTCCCTCTCACTATAAGCATTTCAACCTGCCAGTAGTCAGAAAAAAGTCAGAGATACTAACTGCTTTTCCTATTATTCATAGATTGATCCAGTCGTTTTTCTCATCAGATCGATAAATACCTTCGACCATCTTCAAGGAAGTTAATCCATCCGCTGCAGCAAGACAGTCCGTTCGTTCATTCTGCTGCCCGTCGATCTTTTCTAAAAATGTTGAAATCAGACGTAAATGCCCTTTCCCCCAATAGGATTTCCCAACCTCACACGAGGTTGCAGCTCTATCAATGATGGGCTCACCATTGATTATCAGCTCATCCATCGTCAGCTTGATCTGTGCCTTTTCGAAATCAAAATAGAGTTCCGGTGTGGGATCTGAGGAATAGCTGTTAGTTGCATAAATCGATACCGGGACACCTGTTGGTAATAATGCCGTCGCCATAGCAGTGTCCTCTACCTCGATATATCCTTCTAAAAGAGTTGTCATGACTTTCCCCTTAATCTTTTCCGGCATTTCAGTCAGCCATGTAATCAGATCAAAGGTATGGATCGCTTGATTGATCAGTACACCGCCGCCTTCTTTTGCTTTGTTTCCTCGCCAAGAAGAATCTAGATAATACTCTTTTTCTCGATGCCAAGTCACCCAACACTTGATTCCTTTCAACTCGCCAAAGTCCTGTTCCGAAAGTAAACCTTTTAGCGCTAACGAGGAATCATTGAATCGATTTTGATAGCACACGCCATATACTTTCTTACTGCGATCAACAGCCTCCAACACAGCTGTCCCTTCTTCTGAAGTCAAGGCTAACGGCTTTTCACAAAGCACATGCTTCTCTGCTTCTAGCGCAGCGACCGTCATTTCCTTGTGCAGATAATGGGGTGTACAAATAGAAACAACATCGATTTGTTTATTTTTTAGCAGTGTTTGATACTCTCCATAAAAAGCAAGCCCATACTTTTCAGCAAACTGCCGCCCCTTCTCTTCATTCTCATCGCAACAAGCAACTAGCATACAGCCTGCCTGTTGATAAGCTGTTACGTGGGTATGCGCAATATGCCCACATCCGATTAAACCAATTTTTTTCATCGTTCCACCTATTTCTGTATTAATATGTGGCATCAGTATCCAATACCTTCTCCTCGACTTCCCTCAATTGAGAAGTCGCGATGCGTTTTTTCAACTCCTCATAATACAATTCACTATCGATTGGTAAATCAACCCAACATTCCTGCCACGCAGATAGATGAATGGCATTTGAAATACTTAAGCCAGCGATCCCCTCACAGCCAGGTGCCAACAGCTCTTTTCCTGTCCGAATATGGTCGATAAAATTCTGAAGGATTTTTTGGTGCTCATCTCTGTTATCGTACATAACAGGCAAATCGATCTGCCAGATTTCCGGCTCACCAAAGCCACCTGTGTAGGTTGCATTAAAGGTTCGTTCATCAACAGTCGACTGCCAGAAGCTCATTTTCTCATTTTCGATCACAAGTTTGCCTTTTGAACCAACAATCTCAAAACGATTGGTTCCTGGCGTTTCTGATACAGAGGTCATAAAAATACCCGTCGCTCCGTTTTCATATTCAACATATGCCGTTACCTCATCTTCTACTTCAATCGCACGACGCTTGCCAAACGAAGCAAACCCGAACACTCGTTGCGGCATACCGCAAATCCATTGCCAAAGGTCCAGTTGATGCGGGTCTTGATTTAGCAGGACACCTCCACCTTCTCCTCGCCAGCTCGCACGCCAACCGCCGGAATCATAATAGCTTTGTGACCGATACCAAGTCGTAATAATCCAGTTGGTCCGTCGTAATTCACCTAACGCACCATTTTGAACAAGCTCACGTGCTTTTTGATACATCGGATTCGTCCGTTGATTATACATAATGCCGAAGCTCAGCTCTGGATGTTTCCCCGCTTCTTCATTCATTTCCTGTACTTTTTTCGTATACACCCCTGCAGGTTTCTCGATTAGCACATGCTTTCCTGCTTGCAGTGCCTGAATGGCAATCGTTGGGTGGTCATAGTGAGGAGTCGCAACAAATACTGCATCCACTTGGTCATCCAATAACACTTCCTCTATAGAAGAATACAAGAGATATGTTTCTCCATATCTCTTTCGAACAGCTTCCAGCTTTTCAGGATTGTGATCACAAACCGCATAAAGCTGGCAGCCTTGTACCCTACCGGCAGCCAGGTAGCCAATGTGCATAGTGCCGATATTACCGGCGCCAATTACAGCTAGTTTTACTTCGTTCATTTAGCCCCACTCCTGTTCCAATTGATCTACAAGTATTGTTTTTAATGCTTCAGAAGCAACATGAAACAGCTTCACTTGATCGCTTTCCTGTGCTAATCCAGAGACATCCGCTTTTTCCAGCTCGGCAAAACCTGTAAACACAGATAAATGCGGCTCCAATGAAGCAAAGCCTTGATACCCTCGCTTGATAAGCTGCTCTAAAACTAAAGCCACCTGGCCATCCCCTGACCCAGCTGGTTCAACCTCGTGATCAACGGAATTCGCATCTTTGATGTGCATATAGGCGATATGCTCGGCAAGCATATCAAATGCCTTAGGATAAACCTCCACATCACACTGAACAAAGTTTGCCGGATCAAAAGCTGCTTTTACCTTTGGAGAATTTAATGTTTCTAATAAGTGCAAGCAGCGTTCAGGAGTATCTCCATAAATATCCTTTTCATTTTCATGAAGCAAGATGATGTTCTCATAAGTCTTCGCAGCGTCTAAAAAGGCCTGCCAACGTCGGATCACTTCTTCGCTGTATTGTTCCGGCTCTTCACCTTCTTCTATAAAAAAGCTAAACATCCGAATATACGGTGCTTCAAAAATTTCTGCCAGCTTCAATACGTGCCTGAACAAATTTAGGTGCTCGTCAAAGGGTTCCTTAATACCAATTTTTCCAATCGGTGATCCGATACTGGATACTTGAATCCCATTACTATCAAACTTACTCTTATATTCTCTGGCTTCCTCTTCTGTCAGTTCACTGACATTTTTTCCATCCAATCCTCTGATTTCAATATGGTGGATGCCTGTTTCTTTCAATACACGTATTTGTTCTTCTACATTTTCACTGATTTCATCCGCAAAAGCTGAAATCGTAAAGTTTTTCACCATGTATTCTTCTCCTCTCACTTGTTAGCCCTTGACACCGCCAGCCGTTGAGCCGCCAATAAAATGTTTTTGTGCTGAAAAATAGACAAGCAATGACGGGATTAACCCGATAATCGACATCGCAATCGTTCGATTCCAGTTAAAATCAGCAGATGTCGTATCCATAGCCATACGCAACGCAATCGATACCGGATACTTTTCCACCGAAGAAATATAGATCAATGGTCCTTGAAAATCAGTAAACGTCCAAATAAATTGGAAGAGCGCTGCTGTAATCAAGGATGGTTTAAGAATAGGAACCAACACCTTAATCAGCGTCATAAACGAGCTACACCCATCGATTCGTGCTGCTTCGTCCAGCTCACGTGGAATTGAACGGAAAAACTGAACCAGCATATAAACAAAGAATGTGTCGCAAGCGAACGCCGAATTGGCAATCAACGGGATGTAGGTATCCAACAGTCCCATGTTACGCCAAAAAATATACAATGGAATCCGTGTCACAATTCCCGGTAGAAACAACGTACCAATCATGATCGGAAAAAGAATTCGTTTCCAGGGAAAATCAAATCTGGAAAATCCATAGGCTGCTAACGTACACGAGACAAGAGTCAAAAGCACCTTAGGAATCACAATCAGAAATGAATTGAGAAAGTACGTTGTAAATGTATATTGACTAGAGGTCTTCCAACCTTCTATATAGGCACTGAAATCAAAGGATTCCGGCCAAAACCAAATAGAACGAAAAATTTCAGTATTACTCTTAAATGATGCCCCAAACAACCAGAGAATCGGATAAAGCATAATTAACGCTCCGATCGTCAGAACGGCATATTTTAGAAAAACAATCAGTTTCTTTTTCACTTCATGTTGGCTGTTTTTCTGAACTGTTTTATCCATGAGCTATTTCCCTCCATCCGCATAGAATACCCAGCGTTTTGAACTTTTGAACAGAACTGCCGTAAAGATCATGATCAATACAAACAGAATCCAAGACAACGCACTGGAATAGCCCATATTAAACGTCTTGAATGCACTGTCGTAGATGTACATGGGCAGTAAATAAGTCGACCTCATCGGTCCTCCGTTCGTAATCAAAAATGGTCCATCAAACTCTTGAAATGCCTGAACTAACTGTAAAATCAAATTGAAAAAGATGATGGGTGTCAGTTGAGGTAGCGTCACAGAAAAGAACTGTCGGAATTTGGAAGCCCCATCGATTGCTGCAGCTTCATACAACTCCTCCGGAATCTCTGCCAGAGCATTTAGAAAAATCACCATCGCGGACCCAAACTGCCAAACTCTAAGAATGACGATCGTTGCCATAGCTCCACCTGTGCTGGAAAACCAGCCAACTCCCTCAAGCCCCAGACTGTTAAGGAACATATTGATCAAGCCGTCTCCTTTGAACAAGAACTGCCAAAGTACAGCAATCGCCACGTTGGCACCCAATACCGATGGGACATAGTAAGCTGTTCTGAAAAAACCAATTCCTTTTAATTTCGCATTCATGATATACGCAATGAATAACGCAAAAATCATTTTTAGAGGAACAGTTAAAAATACAAATTTGATTGTAGCCTTCAACGACGACCAGAATATCGGATCATCAAAAAACATTTTTTTATAGTTTGCGATGCCAACAAATTGTGCCTCGTTCAGCATAGAATAATCTGTAAAGCTATAGTACAACGACATCGCAAAAGGATAGATTACAAAAAAACACAAACCTATTACCCACGGAGCCAAATAAAGCAGGCCGATATATTTATTTTTATTCATCTTTCGTCCTCCTTGCCAGCCGGAAAAAGGATAGCGCAAGGATAATTGAAACCTGCACTTAGTCGCTATGCTTCTTTCTGTCACAGCCCTACCTTTTCCCATCTTTTTCCTCATTCAGCCGAAGCTGCATTCGGACATCTAGCTGACGATCTCTCTATTCTGTAAATGTTGCTTCTTCCTCTTTAAATGCCTTATAAAATTGAGCTGCAGCTTCTTCAACTGAAATTTTCTCGTAATCTAATTGCGTGATAACATCCGCAGCCATGTCATTCAACCGAGCACGGTCCCACTTGAACATCGTATTTAGACTGGTATCAACCTTTTCTTCTCCTAATGCAATCGTTTCTGTAACCATTGGTGTAATCAAATCTTCTGCTTCCAATGTAGCTTTGCCTGATTGACTGTCCGGCACACCATTTTCCAACTTTTGAATTTTATTGGCTTCTTCACTATTCATCAGATAATCGATCAGCTTTGCAGCCGCCTCTTTCTTCTTGCTGCTTTCTGGAATAGCATAAACCATTGACGGTTTTGTCCAGACTCCGGTAGATTTTTCACCTTCCATCGATGGAAATCCAGCCATAGCCATCTCGTATCCTGACTCAGCAAGCTGATTATTGATTGTATTGATATTCGCTGTGAACTCAAAGAAGGTTACCCATTTTCCTTCAACAAGAGGGGGCGCCGGTGCACCATCGACCATACCGGAGTTATCGATCAGCTTCTTGGAAGTGATGACCTTTTGTTCAACCAAGTCCGCATAAAATTGTAGCGCATTTTTGAACTCCTTCTCTGTGTATAATAATTTATTGTTTTCATCTGCTAAAGGTTTTCCAGTTTGTTGCGCAAGTATTGAGAAGAAAACAAGAGGGGTCACATACTTCGTACTGAATCCGCTCCAAACCGGATATACATCCTCCGGCAGCTTCTCTCTCATTGCAATCAAGTCTTCCCAGCTTTCAGGTGGTTCAATACCATATTCGTCTAAAACTGTTTTGTTGTAATACAAAGTACGGTAATTCGTAGATAATGGCAGTCCTAATAGTTTTCCATTAATTGACACGGGTTCCAAGGATTCCTTATTAAAATTATCTAAGCCAATGTCATCTCCTAGTTCGTTGATATCTGTTAGCTGGTTTTGGTATTGATCTAACCACATTGAATCCAAGCGTATGACATCCGGTGCTGTTCCACCAGAAAGCTGAGTAGTGATTTTTTCTTGATAACCCGCATAACCACCAAATTCCGCTTTGACCTTAATTTTGGGATTCTCTTCCTCAAATTTTTTGATTGCTTCTTGAACAGCTTCATTTCTACTATCTCCGCCCCACCAGCTGATACGAATTTCTTCTGTTCCTCCAGAGGCTGCCTCTTTTTTCCCACACGCAGCTAATAAAGCCACACTCAGTGAGATAACACCTAAAACCGTAAACATTTTTTTGAACTTCATTTCCGATCTCGCTCCTTTTCAGTTAACAAAAAAGTTAAATTGTTTTTTAACACTATTTACTAACGAGATAATATCATCTCAAAAACAGCGAGTCAACAGCTTTTTAACCGTTTTCAAAATTATTGACTAAAGTGTCAACTATGTATATAATATAAAAAATGAAACGCAAAAAAATGAAACTATTAAGTTAACAAAAGGAGGAATTTGATGGAATTGTCATTGAACGAAGATTCGTTGCAGGTGTATAAAGCACTTGCTTCCGATACACGCCTACATATTTTAAATCTAATTTCTGAAAAAGCTTTGACAGTCAGTGAGCTGGCTCGGTTAACCGGATTTAGTAAAGCCATTATCTCTCGCCACATGAAAATCCTTGAAGATGCCCAGCTTGTACATTTAGGTAGTAAGGAAAATTATTCTGCTGACAACAGGAAGAAAACCTATGTCCTAAGCGTAGATAGAATAGAGATCGAATTTCCAAATAAAATTTATTTGCCCTACAAGAAAAAAGTCAATGAAATCAAGCTTGGCTATTATTCTGACTTCTCGGTTCAGCCAACCTGCGGACTCGCTGACAGCAAAAAAATTATTGGCTCCTTGGATGATCCGCGCAGCTTTGTATCAAATGAACGTGTAAATGCTTCTTTGCTTTGGTTTGCTGACGGCTTTGTCGAATATGTTATTCCAAATGATCTAGATGCGCATCAGTGTCCTGAGCTACTGGAGATTTCTTTAGAAATTTCCTCGGAATTCCCTGAATCAAATAACAACTGGCCTAGTGATATCTCATTTTTTATCAACGACATTCACGCCGGAACCTGGACTCTACCGGGTAACTATTCTGATGTGCGAGGAAAATATACACCGAGCTGGTGGGAAAGTCACCTTAGTCAATACGGCTTGTTGAAGCACTTGAGAATTACTAATGAGGACACAGGGATGGATGGAAAAAAGATCTCCGATGTCACCCTAAATGACTTAAAGCTAAATGATTCTCCCTTTATCAAACTACGAATCGGGATAGAACCATCTGCGGTCAATAAGGGCGGCTTGACCATCTTCGGTGACTCCTTTGGAAACCATCCACAAAATATTCTCTCGACACTTTATTATTCTGAAAAGAACAACCATTTAAGTTGATCTATATCAAAACAAGGCGTATCAAAATCAGAGAATACTTAAGCGACAAAATTTTTTAAATGAAAAACGTTCAAGTTCCCCTCGACGATTATCGTATCGTCTTAGGTATTTGAACGTTTTTTATATTTATTTTTTACGAAGGTTGTCTATTCTTTCATGTTGATAGGAATATACATTTCAGTCAGATAGTCCTTCGGCAACTGCTCTTCATCATTTAGATAATGGTAGTAAATCCCACCTGCCATTGAATATCCCTGCTCATTGATCCATGCCATCAATGCTTCCAGCGTCGGGTCTTGCTCTTCGTAAGGTCCTTGGTCAATCGTCAGCGCAATCTTGCAAGCAGGAATAGTTTTATATTGTACCTCCGACTCTTTCAAAACTATGGGAAAAGCTATCTCCATACCTATTTCCACATCTAATGCTGCCAAATCTACATTGTGAAAGCAGACGATTGGTCCACTTGCTGGAAGTAGCTTACTAGCAGTCAGAACCTTGTCGATCTTCTGCAATACCTCGCCCATCATTTCCGAATACTCTGCAAAAAAGTCAATGGTTCTTCGAATAGTTACTAGCTGCTTTTCAGGCATTTCTTTTACAGTAAGCCTTGAGATTCTAGTCATATATATCCCTCCAATAATAGTTATGAACAACCTAACTGTAACATGAAATATTTAGTGGAATCTTGACGGCCTCTGCTCAATTTTACAGACACACTAATTTCATCATAATTTAAAACCCTTCAACAGTTCCAAAAAAAGCCTATCGAAAACAATCGCTCTCAATAGACTCTTCTCTCCTATATTGCTTTGCCAATTCTTAGCCTTGGTATAGAATTCCTTTTTTTAGTAAGGCCTCTTTAATCTGCTCCAACACCTCTTCATTCTCACAACGAATCGTGTGAAGATGGATACCACCCGTTAATTCAGACAACAACGAAGCGTTACTCTTTTTATACGATGCGATAAATCGTTTGATATCTTCTTTCGTCCGAACTCTGAGATTCCCTGTCAATTCCCCATAAATTGGATGTTCCACGACCACATCAAGCACCTCGCCTCCGTAGGAAACAATGCAGGAAAGCTCATCCTCTGTTTGACTTGGTTGGTGCTGACAAGCGATTTTTCGAATAACCCCAGCTTCTTCCATACGCTCCAATATATACCCTCTAGCAGTCGCCACGATCTCATGACCTGCCGCTCGCAGTAAAGCAACATCTCCGACAATAATTTGACGACTGACTACGAACTTCGCGGCCAGTTTTCCAGCACTGACAGGCGTTTCAGCAACTTCCAATACATTCAAAATTTCTGAACGTCTTTGCGTTCCATCCATATCCCTTCACCTCATTATATTTTATCGATTTGTTCCTTTTGAAAGGCTCTTGAAGCAGCCATGATTCCCATGTAGGTCTCTTGGATAACGGTCTTATAGTCCGCTTTCTTTGTATAAGATTCGATTTTTTCAAGAACCTTCTGCTCTCTGGAAGTATCAAGAATCTCTATTCCTTGCGCCTTTTTAATTGCTGCGATTTCCATCACCGCATCCATACGTTGTTCTAAAAGAGAGGTGATTTCTCGGTCAAGTGCATCGATCTTTTCTCTCGGTCCAGCTAACACATCCGTTTGCTCTACTGTTTCATTAATATTTTTAATGATCTTAGCCGGATTTCCTCCGACCACACAATCATCCGGCACTGATTTCGTTACTACTGCACCCGCAGCAACAACCACATTGTTCCCTAAAGTCACGCCGGGAACGATTACTGCCCCACCGCCAATCCAGACATTGTCCCCAATCGTTATTGGTTTCCCAAATTCCAGCCCGCTATTTCTTTTGCCTGGATTCAATGGATGAGAAGCTGTGTACAATTGAACATTCGGGCCAAACATACAGTTATCACCAATTCTGATGGGACAGATATCAAGAAAAATATTATCAAAGTTTGCATAGAAATTTTTCCCAACATGAATGTTGAAGCCATAGTCAAATTTCAAATTTGGTTCAATAAACACGCCTGTTCCGGTTGTGCCAAAAGTCTCTTCAATCAGCTGTTTTCGAATGTTCTTATCCATTTCATTATTGATTAGCTTCATCTGTTCGCGAGCATGCTGACGTGCTGCAGAAAGCTCTGGATCAGCAGCGAAATAAAGTTCTCCATTAATCATTTTTTGTTTTTCAGATTTAAAAGTTTCCATTTGATTACTCCTTGTTCTTATAGGTCGCGCCGTCTCCTAGACACCAAAAATCCTGCTACTACGGAATGCGAACCTATTTTTTTGATATTATTGCTATTACTACGCATTCTTTACTTGCTGAAATAGCTTAACTGCATCTGTCTCGATAAAAAATGCTTCTTTTTGGATGGTCACAGGTGTCTGGTTGATCACCAGTATCTTAGCCGTTGGTTGTGCGTAAAAAATTAAATCACAAAACGGATGGACTTGAAAGCTGGTACCGACAATCACTATTAGTTCTGCATTGGCAACTGCTTGTACTGCTTTTGAGATTGTTTCATCCTCGAAGCCTTCTTCATATAAGACAATATCCGGTCGCACTTGGCCGCCACATTGCTCATGCCGATCCTCTTTTACATACGACTCAGCAGATACTTGTTGGCCACATTTCTGACAATAACAATGGTACAAGCTACCATGAAAATCAATTCTTTTCTGGCTCCCGGCTTTTTCATGAAGACCATCTATATTTTGAGAAACAACCCAACTATCTTTATGATTTTCAAAATCAGCCATAACCTGATGGATTACATTCGGCTTGGCCTCTGGATGATAGAGTTTTTTCACAAATCCGTAAAATTTCTCCGGTTCTTGAAGCATACACGTCCGGCTAAGTAAATACTCTGGTGCTTCCAGCCCTTGATAAACGCCTGTTAATGAGCGATAATCTGGAATGCCAGATGCAGTAGATACACCCGCACCCGTCAAAAAAGTAATCGATTGTGCTTCATTTATCCATTCAATACCTGTTTCTATAGTAAGTGTATTCATAAGTTTTCAACTCCTATCTTCTATTATAGACGATATTAAGAACAATGTACCATCAATTACCAGAGATAAAGTAAAAATCCTAAAAATTGGCGATGGTCCTTTTTCAAATCAACTCGTTTCATTGTGTTTCTAGTATATAATTAAAGAAAAAGAGTAGCATCCGCTGCTACCGAAATAGGAGATCCGCATGAAAGCAGAGAAAACATACGAAATGATCATAAATGATGTCGTATTTGTATTTGAAGAATGCATAGATGAATTTGGTTTTACAGTCAGCCAGGCAACAGCCAAAACAATTGAGGAGAACCATTTTATTTTTCGCAAGTCCCCCTTTATAAAAGTTGCCTATTTAGTTCAACTGGGACTGGAAAGTATAACTCGAGGAGAAATTGTTGATTATGTCTGTGAACGTTTAGCAAATGTAGACAAGATAATACCGACACTCGAACACGAAGACATTCACTTTCTAAAAAGGGATAGCCAATTATATCAAGAATTGGCAGAAACAACAGTATATGACATCATCGAAACAACCGTTTCTGGAAAAATACATGCTGAATATCACTTAGGAGAAGGGATTTACGCAGAATAAATCTAGCTTGATGGATAAATGCCAACCGAAAAGCCACAGTGAAATTAGTAGATTTCACTGCGGCTTTTTCCTCTCCCTATTTAAACTGTTGCAGGCTGTAATTGTCTTTACTCTTCTACGTTGTAAGCATACTCACCAGATTCAATGGGCTGAATGCCTAGTTTGTCAAACAGCAGTGCTTTGTATGCAACATAGGCATTATATTCCAGACGTTCCAACATATCGTTCGCCTTATGGAGTGTTTCTTCAAGTACCAAAACTCCGTGCTTGTTCAGCAGCATCGCCTTTGATAGTACATCCTCTCCCAAGCTGTTGACATGCTCTGTCACGATTTCAGCGAGCTCGGAGGAACAGGCCGGAGCAAATCGCAGACACGGAATCTTTCCGAATTTTTGGGTTGCTTCTGTCAGGTTCGGCATGTCCATTCCCTGAGAAGCAAAAACCATCGATTCTCTCGCATGCCCATGCAGAACACAGCCGATCTTGCGGTTTTCTCGATAACAAGCCATGTGCATATTGATTTCTCTAGTCAGTCTACCGTATCCTTCAACAATCGTTTCATTCATATCAACGACTAAAATTTGATACGGCGAAAGGTCACATAGGTGATTCTGTGACATCAATGTCGGAGTCATGATGATATGTTCCTCATTCAAACGCACACTGATATTTCCTCCAGCAGCATTCGTTCCATACCGCTGATAAATATTTTTCGTAATCTTACATAACTCTTCTCGTTCTGATTGATATAGCATATTCTTCCTCCTGTTTCTTTGTTCAGCTCTATTTAGTGTTCAATAATCTGTACTTCTGCCATCAAACTTTTTGCTTCCTTTGGATCAAAATAAGAACTGTCCTCATATTGGACCTTGCTAGCGGCACAGGCACTTCCCATTCGAAGAGCTTGTCGGATATCCCTGCTCTGGTAAAATTCTGCCAGAAACGCACCTACAAAACAGTCACCTGCTCCGGTATCATTGACCTCATTTACTATAGGTGCAATAACCTGATACTGTTTTCCTTCGTAATAACAAATACTCCCCTGCTCTCCTTTTGACGCAACAATACAGGTGATTTCTTGCGCCAAAAGTGCTAAAGCTTCCTTCTCTGAACCTACTTTTCCGTTCAGTAGCTCAGCCATTTCAAACTCGTTAGGCTTGATAAAATCCACACCCAGCTGAACTACTTGAAGCAATGCATCGCCAGACAGATCACAAGCAATAAATGCTTGTTTTTCTTTGACCATCTGTATCATTTCTTTTAAGTCACTCAGCAAAAAATTTTCCGGCATCGAGCCTGCAATCAACACCAGATCCTCTGATGTCAGTCTATCTTCCAGAAACTGGAGCAGCTGCTTCTTTTCTGCATTTTGAACGAAAAAACTTGGTTCCGTCAGCATAGTTGTTCCTTGATTTCCAGGTTCAATCGCAACGATCGACTCTCGGGTTTGTCCATCAGGTATTTGAATAAAAGAGTGCGTAATTTCCTTTTGACTCAATATCCGTTCAAACGTCTCAAAGTTTCTCTCTCCCGCAAACCCTAGCGCCAGATTTGGGACACCTAATCTTGTCATGGCAAAGGAACCATGCGTTCCTTTACCTCCAATATCATAGGTCACCTTTGACGCACGATTCGTCTTTCTTTTCGTCAATGTCTTCTCAAGAAACAACAAGCGATCAATTGCCGGATTCAATGTGATTGTATAGATCATCCTACCTATCCTTTCCTTAGGCTTCTGCCGCCTCCAATGGTTCCTCTTGTTCTAGCTGCTGCGCGGCTTTCGCTTCACGCATCAAGTCTCGATAATAGAAAATAAAGCTGACGACCCAAACAATCAAAATGATTAAAGGAATAAAGTTTCCTTCTAAAAACTTAAAAACATGTGAAAACGCGTAGGTAAACACGGGTCCATCGATCGAGCTGTTAGAAATCATTTTCCCTGCTTCCAATTGAACAGCCCCTGTAGTATTCGCTAAGTTTGTCATGAAGGGAGCAAAAGCTGTGCCTACCCATAAAAAGATCGGCGAGCCAATCGTACAAAGGATAATCATCCTCAGTAAGTTTCCACCGGTAACTAAAAATGCCGGAACCGCTAAAGCGATATTAATGATTCCTGCAAATGGCAAAATTTCATTTCCAGGAAGGAACATTGAAAAGATTAACGTAACCGGTACAGAATAGATAACCGCCAACCAGATTTCGTTTGATCCACCCATAAACGGCCAGTCCAACCCAACTAATAATGTTCGTCCTTCAAACCTCTTATTCATGAAATCACTCACCGCTTCAGAAATAGGAGATAAGGCTTGCATAAAGTATTTTGTGATCACAGGAAATAGTGTCAAAGCTGTCGCTGCTTGTATTGCCAAAGTCAATGTTTCAGCAATACTATATCGAGCAAGCACCCCAAATACACAGCCTAAAATAAAGCCTAATACATGATTTTCTGCAAAAATACCGACCTTGTCCTTTAATGATTCCGCATCAAAATCCTTATCTAGTGCAGGGATCTTGCGAAGTAGCTTGTCGATAGGATAAAAGATTGCAGCTAAAAAAACCATTTTATGGGTACATGTCACACCAGGAATACCAGATAGCGTTTCGATGCGGTGCTGGTGTGCATCTGCGCTTTTCAATTCGAACACGATTTGTACTGCCGCAACTGCAAAAGCCAACGGCACACTACCAGTGATTCCAACAACCGCCACTGCTGTAAATATTTTTCCCCAGACATTCCATAAATCTGCATTAAATGTATTCGTCTTGTTAATGACCAACATAAGTACATTGATCCCGATCATCAGAGGAAACATCAAAAAAGCATACGGCCATGACCAGGAAATCGTAGACATCGTTGTCCAACCACCATCAACAATCGGCAATGAAATACCAACTGTCTCAAGCATTGCTTCTGCGGCCGGACTAATAGCCCCAGTCATAAAGCTGATCAACATCGTCATCCCAGTAAAAGCAACACCTAACGTAATACCGGAGCTTATCGCATCCTTCACCTTCATTCCAACAATCAGACCAGCAATGATGATAATGATTGGAACAAAGATTGCAGCACCAAGACTCAATAAGTAGTTCACTACATTACTTAAAATCTCCATCTTTTTACCTCCTCATAGTTATGATTATTTACTGCAAATATCAATCAGCTTTTGCAATTCTGTCTCCTGACCCATTCCGGTTAAAAAAGCAATCCCATTAATAACAGGAATCGGATATTCTTTCTTTGTCTTCGTGATCGTGATATAGGCAACACTTGAATCCATATAACGCTCAACTGATTTCAAATCCACTGCTTCAACATAGGCGTTCACATTACGCTCCTTCAATAATCTAGTCACTTTGCTGGCGACTGTTTGAGAGGTTGCTACCCCGCTACCACATGCGACAATAATTCGTTTCATTTTCTTTTCCTCCTAATTATTTATACTTAATTATTCATGCTATTTTCCTATTCTCCTTGATCAAAATTCACCCGTATAATCTCCATCATTTCTTTACAGGTACGTACCTCCAACAGCTGTTGTACCGCCTCATTATTCGTCAACAGATTCATCAGCTTCTGCAAAGCAATCACTTGGTCTCCATTTTTAAGAACCCCTAGCATGAAAATCAGCTCTGCCTGTATATTTCCTTCCGCAATACCCATCGGCTCAAACTCAATTCCTCGTTTTGGTCTAACCACTGCAATAAAGGGCTTGTTTAAGTTATCCGGGTCAGCATGGGGAATAGCGACTCCAACTGTGGGCGTTTGGATTCCTGTTGGAAACTGTTGCTCACGCTTTAAAATACTTTCATAATAGCTTTCATTCACAAATCCTTGTTCGATCATACAACCATTGAACCACTTAAACAGCTCTGCTCGATCCCTCAGCTCCTGCCCAATAAATATCAAATCTTCACTAAATAATTCTGTTCCTACCATATCTTCACCTCTATAAAAAGTTAATCAGTACCTTGGTAACTCGTGTTCATTCGGGCAGCTTGTTCAGTTCCTGTTGTAGCAACGCCAACAATGCTTCTCTTGAATCGATCGCACCCAGCTTTTTTTGAAGATTGCTTTCTAACAATAACTGATTCATTTTGAGCAGCCATTCTACATGTTGATTTTCTGTCGATGGTGCTAAAGCAATCACCATACGCATCCTGTCCCCATTTGGTAATAGTGACTTCTCCTTGATAAACAAAATCTGATAATCCGGTTTTTTTACCCCATGTTCCGGCTTTGCATGAGGAAGGTAACATTCATAGGCAATCATCATATAGGGATAATCCTGAACAAAAATATCTTTGCATTCCTTCACATAATTTTCCGTAATACTTCCACGATCAAGTAACGGTTGAAAAGCCAACGCCAGCGCTTCACCCATATCTACAGATTGACAGACAGTCATATGCTCTTCCGTCAGCAAAAAATGATCCTCCTCTACTGCTAATCTCGGTTGTTCACTTTTCATATAAAAACTTTCAATACGCATGAAGGCATCGTCTTTGCAAAATTCAGGAAAGAGATCGCTTAAATAACTAAATAATTCCTTAGTTTTCTTGGTAACATCTTCATTGATTGCGACTTCTACCTGATTACTTATTTTTATTCGAGCATCCTTATCTAGCACAGGCGGAACGAGAAATGTCGTGATTTCTGTGTGAATTGGGATCGTAGTAAAAATAAAGTCTGGTTCAAATCCTGTTTGAGATACTTCATGAATGGCATAAGCACCAACAAACTCAATCTTAGGAAACATAGAGCGAAGATTTTCCAGCAACAGCTTAGAGATCGACATGCCACTTCGACATAAAACCATTGCACGAAACACCTGCTTTTCCGTACCATTTTTCGTATGGATGATCGAGCTGATAACAATCATCGCAATAAAAACAATTTCTTCTTTCGGAAATTCTCTCCCAATCAGCTCTTCAAAAATGCCAACCCCCACTTTGATTTTTTCATAAAGAGGTCGATATTCTTCAATAAATACGTCAGTTAAAGGGTTTTTGATATTCACGCACAGCAGACACCGATAGATTGCAGGTCTAACATGCAAAATCAGCTTTTCTTTCAAGCCTTCCGGATTGGCGAACTGCATAACACACTCTTCTTCCAGAAATAGAATAAATCGGTCTGTCGCTTTCACGATATCTTCACTGTCAGATAAATCCAGAGTTGTCTTAACGATTGTTGCAGAGAGGACCTGTAAAACTAGATACAATAAATCGTTTTCATTTATGTCCGTTACATGTCGAAATAATTCTGCGTACAGAGGAAACTCCTTTGTATTTTTAATGTCATACTTCTCAAATTTGAAATGCCAGGCACCGGCATGATGCTGTGCCCGCTGAATCAAAAATGCCAATACCATTGGTAATTCTTCTAAACTTTCTTCTGTAAAGGTCAGCTGTACCTTTTGTTGGATGTTCGTCAATCTGTTCTTTAAGAGCAGCAATTCATGTTCTTGAACAAAGCCGGTTTCCAAAAGAAAATATCGCCCTGAAGGCTGTTTCAGTAAACTTTTCAACGTGTTCACCAGCTCATTTCTGATAGCAAACTCTGATCCTAAAAGCGTGTAGCCGGTTTTCCTAGAATATTTTAGAAATATTCCTTTTAATTCCAGCTCTTGTTTCAAGCGTTTGATCTCAGACAATGTAGTGTTTTTACTGACACGCAGCTGATCGGTCAACTCAGCAAGATTCATATCTGCCTTACTTAGCAACAAATGTAACAGGAGCAAGGCCCTGCGGTATTTCCCTTCATAATAAGTAAAAATCGTCAGTTTTTGTTTTTTTAAGTAGCGATAACATTTTTCTCGGTCCTTATCTGATATATAAATTTGTTCATCTTCTACAGTGAGTTTGGAATGAAGAGTATGGTTGATTTCTTTTAAATGCACGGCTAAATCTCCTTGTGATAAAAGCTTTGATGCCAGGATCTTACTTACCACAATGTCATCTCTTTGAAAAAAGTCTTGAATCAAAGCCATTTCCAAACGATCCATTTGGGTCACCTCTTTCTATATTTATCTTAACTTAAGAACAGCTGCTTCTTTTCTCGTTTCAGCCCAAATTGAAACCACCACCTTATCTTCTATTGGGATGAACGTATCTCTCACTAAAATATAGGGATAGTTGTTGTCCCTTAAAAGAACTTACGAGAAAAAAACATAGCCTTATTATTTTATTCGTCTAAATGACCGAGTGCGAGCCAGAACGCAACATCTACGCTCTGTCTACACCTAAAAACGAATAAACGGCAAGTAAAAAACAAGAACTGTATCGATGTCTGCTCATCTATACTGCGAGAAGAAACATGTAAGAAGCCATCAGTAATAAATCACAGTGTTTCAAAGCTCTTCGGTAATGAGCTTCTGTTCATCATCCTCTCTTAATAAAAAAACAAAGCCTTCCATCGAAATGAAAGACTCCGTTTTTATTTACTCAATAGCTCTGCAGCTCTAAATCCATACTGAGAATGGACTACTTCACTGTTGGTCCCTACTAATAAATAGATCGTTTCCAGCTACTTTACCCATCATAAAATCCAAGAATTGCGATTCCAATCATGATCATCAAAATCACTATATACTGCTTCGCACTGAGCTTTTCCTTCAAAAAAATCCTTCCAAGTAAAACCGATACAATGCTATAAGAGGCAATCATTGGTGCCACAATAATCGCATTAGAAGCAATCGCTCCTACATAGAAGAACTGTCCAACTGTCTCAAAAATCGCAGCAAGTCCCTTAGCTCGTTCTGAAAAGACAAGCACACGCTCGTGTTTCACTAATTCAAGATATGCCCACAATAGTAGCGCAACCATAAAAAACGTCAGCTCATAGCTCATGTTCGCCTGGTCTTCGGGCATTATCTGCTTAAACTCCAAATAATACCCATCTAGGAAAGTCCCTAAACCATCAATAACACTATATAAAATTGGGAAAACAATAGCGATTGCACCGACCCGATATTTTCGATCGATTCCTTGATTTTCTTGCTTCAGCTCTTCATCAAATTCCTTTTTTTCAAATATAGACAGTAATAGAATCCCAATAGAAATAGCTGCCACTGCACCAAACTGTATATTATTCATCGTTCCACCAAGCAAGAAAAAAGTCAATAATGCCGAGACAGCTCCCGAAGAATTACTGATTGGTGAAGAAATAGACACTTCAATGTAGCGTAACCCAAAATACCCAACAGCCATCGAGAGAATATACATAGAAGATACAGGCAAGTACAATAACAAATTTTTCCAGTCATACGCAATTCCTTCATAAATCACATAATAGAATAGCACATGCAGGCCCATGACCAGCCCAACCATGACGGTCGTCTTCGTCGCAGAAAAGCGGTCTTTGGGATCGTTTCCCTTCTTATAAAATACATCAGCTGTTCCCCAAGCTAGCACCGTAACCAATGCCGGTAAGAACCACATACAAACACCTCTTTATTCAAAGTTTGATCCTTATTAAGGTATCGTATCGTACAGAAAAGGTCAATGGAAAGAGTAACCTCTCTATTAAATCAAGAATTTCACCCCTTCTTGTCCAGATTTTCTGAACAACGTTTTATCTGAAACTACAAAAGAGGGAGCCCTTGATTAGCTCTCAGCAAGACACACTCCTTTCTATAAGCCTTCTTCTATTTTTCATCACCTTTTCATGACAAAAAATGAAGAACATGATAAAATACTACTGAACAAAGTGAGGTGAAAAAATGTGGTAGCATTTATTATCTACTGGGCAGCTATTTTGGTATGTATTGCATGGGGTGTGCTAAGTATTGGTTTCTCTGTTTTCTATTTATCTCGTAAAGAAAATGGAAATCTTTGGGCTTTCGCTCTATTCAACGTTATTGCTGCTATTGCTTTAGCTATTGTATTAGTTATTTATAAAACTTGGGATTTCGATATCACAACTTATTCAAGCCTGATTTATGCAATTTTAGCATCTTTCGGTGTATTGACTGTGTTGCAGGCGATTCTTGGTCGTGAACCAAAATCACCAGTCAAAGCCTAATGAAGTAAAAGCAAAAGAGCCACTCTTCCAAATCGGAAGAATGGCTCTTTTGCTTTATCTAAGACCTGTCTGTTTTTCAGGCATACCCTAATTTTTGTCTAGTTCTATCTATTTGCTTCCTTTTAACTCAAAATCTCTTAGTTTGTGTTTCTTCTTTTTTATACTCTTCTACTTGCCTAAAAGAACTTACTTACTCATTCTCAGAGCCATCTTCTCCTTGATTTTGAGGCGTTCCATACTGTTGCGTGCCACTAAGATTACCTAAGCTGACATCCAGATAAACGGTGTAATTCAATGGCAGATACTCGCTATGCACATTCATAGCAACAACCATCCCTTTTGCCTCTGCTGAGTCGACATAACGGATTTGATAGTTGATGTTCGCCCCTTTTGACTGAAACTCATCATAAAACAGCTTTTGCAAATCACCTTCCACAGTTGTTCCTCTCAAATCCTTGAGATACGGTTGTCCCGCAGAATAAACGACCTTAATAGTTTGATCATCCTTACTCGTCAATTCCGTTCCTGCGGCAACGCTTTGAGAAACTAGTTGTCCATAGCTCATACTTTCAGTGTAGATCGTCTTCACTTGGATATCCACACCACTAACAGCAGTTGCTGCATCTTCCAAACTATATTCAGAAAAATCAGGCACGATAATCCCTTTTCCCAGCGAAACTGTCACAGTCATTTGCTCTTTTTTCGCAAGCTTTTCATCCTTCGCTATCCCTTGAGAAATAACGATTCCAGCTTCAATATCCGTAGAGGTTACCTCTTCGAAATTAACAACGATCTCATTGTTCTTTGCCCAAGTCTCAACCTCTGCCTTGGTTTTTTTAGTGAAATCAGGCACCGTAATATTCTTACTGTAGGTTTCTTTCCCTTTTGAGTAATACAACTTGAGCTTATCTTTACGATGATAATTCTGCTGGGTAACTTCCGCATTGGTAAACTCCATTTTCAACGCTTTTCCAGCTTCTTCGGTTTCATGGAACTCTTCGATAATCGAAATGTTTGTTGCCTGTTGAGCTGCAATCCAATCCTCGGCTTCTTTTTTTGACATCGTCATGAAATCCGGCAGTTGTAGCTGTTCCTCCGGATCTGCACCCAAACTAGCTGTTAAGTTCAGTGTTGCCCCCTTTTTCATCGTTGATTTTGCTTTTTGCTTTTGCCCAACCACCTTATTAGCAACAATTTTAGGGTCATACTTTTGCTCAAGCTCGAGCTTCATATTATTCTCGCTTGCCCAGGTACGAGCGTCTGCCACATCCTTATTCATAAAATCCGGTACCTTAACATGTGTCATTTGGTAGTAGATGAAAAAGATAATACTACAACCAAGAATAACCAAGCCAAGAATCAATAACTTTTTGCGTTTCTGCTTTCCCTTATACGTAGGATCAAACTCTGTCTCTTCCTCTTTACGGCGGCGGCTCAGTGTGCCTTCTTCTTCAGATGACTTCTTTGCTCTGCCATTAGGAATGATGTATGGGCTGTCGTTCGGTACGAGTGGTACTTTATTCTGTTCCCTTATTTGCTGTGTGGGGGTCCGTACACTGCTTTGATTCTCTATTGACGGTGTTGGCTGTGTTTGCGACTCCTCTTTCCCTTGCACAGGCGATTGCTCCTGACGGCTCTCATGCCTCTGTCGTTGCTCTTTTTGTTCCTGATCGTAATTCCCCTTATTGAATTTTGATAAGAAATCACTCATTCAGCATCAACTCACCTTGCTTCAAATAATAGGTATGATCGGAATGTTTCGCAATCTCGTTGGAGTGAGTGACAACGATCACACATTTGTTATGAACCTTTGCCAAATCCTTGAAAATGTCGATGATTTCCTGTTCCATGCCTTCATCCAAATTTCCAGTCGGTTCGTCAGCAAGAATAATGTCAACATTTGTTGACAAAGCTCGTGCAATTGCGACCCGTTGCTGTTCCCCACCGGAAAGCTGATTGACCATTCGATCCGCCTTAGAACGCGTGATACCGATATAATCCAAAAGGTTATAGGCAACATCCTTTGGGGAATCTGGTAACTGATTGTCTGTCACAGACATTGCCACCATTACATTCTCTACTGCTGTCAGATACGGAACTAGATTATAGCTTTGAAAAATAATACTGATATCGTCCCGACGATATTCCTCATAACCGATATCCTTGATATTCTTACCTTTGTATAGAACTTCTCCGGCTTTAGGTTCATCCAATGCGCTGATCAGCGAAAGGAAGGTCGTTTTACCAGACCCGGATTGTCCGAGGATCGTATAAAATTGACCTTGTTCAAAAGAAATCGTTGTTTTTTCTAATATTTTTCGGCGACGATCGCCATCCTGATAAAAATAAGTGAGTGCGTTTGTCTCTAAAATTGCCATTCTCTTCTTCCTCCTACATCATAATTTTCTTTGGATTCAACCGCAGAATATAAAGTAGCGGAAGAATTGCTGAAGCCAGTATCGTTGCCATCCCAGCGGCTAAAAACGTAATGATGTAACTCAAAGAGAAATTCACTGCATACGCACTGGTGATATCCTCCGCACTGAGCGTTGACTGACTCATGGCACCAGCAACAAAGGACATACTACCATTTGCTGAATTATTCGCTGTTTCAGCCAAAATATCTCCTGAAAGCAGAGAATTCGAAACAACATCCCCCAGTATATTTCCTGTTATTAAGGAGATGCCCATTGCTAATAAGCTGATCATCAATAACTCAATGATGACTTGAGCCAATACGCGGTTTCGTTTTTCTCCAAGGGATAGGTAAATACCAAACTCATGCTTTCTGTCTCTTAGGAAAAGAACAACGATTAGAGAAATGATCACCAATGCTGCACCAACAGCAATCAGTACCACATATCCTGCAATTTGGGATAGCTTCTTCATGCTGCTGCCAACCTGCTCATACTGATCTGTCGAAGCTGTTAGTTTGAAGAAGTCTGGAATAAGTGGTTCTGTTTCCTCTTTGAAGGCATCCACATCATCCGGACTTTTCAGGATATATGTCGGTGTTGCCTGGTTCATGCTTTCTTCTGTATAATCATCCGTATAATTATCAGGAGTCAGACGTTTGCCTGTAGCATATTCCTGTTTATTAATCTCTTTAATAGCATTATTCGGCATATATAGTGTATTGAACTGCTCCGTCTGGAATATCTGATTATTCATATTATCTTGTGACTTTTCATCCGATTTTTTCTCTACGGTTTGAGGCTTGAACAACCCAATAATTTCTACTGGATGATCATCGCCCTTCATAGCTTCAGAGGTAGTCCCATCATTATTGTATGAGTAATGGTTACTGTCCAAAACAAGCTGATCCCCGACACCAATACCATTTAGTTCTGCCAGTTCTTCTGAAATGATTGCTACCGGTTTGTCACTGTCAATATCTTCTTGCGTAAACATCCTTCCCTCGGTCAGATCGACTTTTTTTTCCGAGAAATCAGGTGGGCTGGTCAAGTTCGTCCCTTTTAATTGTATAAACTGACCCATGTTTACTGAAAAATTACTATCTTCATTGTTCATCTGATAAAGTTTTAAATCCTTTACTTGGATCATTCCACCTGTACTGTAATCGTATTCTTTTACATATGGAGAGCTACCGATTTTCTTGATATCTTCTTCCGAAAGGCCACCTGGTACTTGACCACCCGATGGACTCTCTTCCATTAGCCTGTCGTAATCAAGATCAACTGTTGCAGTTGCTCCCAGTTCCTTCTTGACTTTTTTCTCCACGTTCTCTGTTGATTGCTGAATGGCGATCGCACCGGCAATAACATTTCCTAAAATAAAAATAACTGCAAATAGGATAAAGGATTTCCCTTTTCTGCGCGTCACACTGCGAATACCACGTTGTAAATAGTTCATAGTCGCTTCCTCTTTTCATATACACTTGATAAAAGAAAGCTTCCCCCGATTTAATCCCCAAACCTCATCTGTATATCTACCTAAAAATTGTTCACTTTCCAGTAAAATGACACAAGTCTTCTCTTCATTTGCCAGCTTATTCAAATAGATCATAATCTGTTCTTGACTGTGAAAATCCAGAGTTGATAACAAGCGATCCAGTATCAATAGCTTTGGCGATAAAACTAGCGCTTTTGCCAAACAATATTTTTTTTGAATCAACAGATCCAACTGTTGTAATGGACGCTTCAATGAATCACCGTTAATCCCGAAACTAGCCAGATATTTTCGACACGCTGCTTTTTTCATGGGCTGCTTATTGATTTGAAGGTAATAATAAAGATTTTCTTCTGCTGATAATGCCGGTATATAGTTGTACTTTTGAAAAACAGCACCGATTTCTGCAGTATGCAGAGTTGTATGTACATGCTTGGTATACTCCTGTCCATAGTAGAAAAGCTTTCCCGAGGACAAGGGTTCCAGTCCAGTCATAACAGCAGTTAATAATCCCAGCTCTAAGCGAGCATCGCTAAAAATCAAATAGGATTTCCCTCTGTCAAAAGTAGCTGATACTTGCTCCAAAACAAGCGTTTCTTTTGTGTAGCTTGCCTGTTCAAATCGAATCGCTTCCATCATGCTGTCTCCTCCATCAATTGATTGCTTAATTGAAAACGACGAATCTCATTCACTGCGCTAATTGAAAGAATAATGACGATAACCATTATCAGCGCAACTTTTTCAATGGAGAAAGATGATTGCACAGATATCTCTGTAATCGGAGCAATTGGCGCAGTAATCGAAGTCACAACACTGAAATTATTCGTCGAAAAGAAATCGACCGTTTGTGCATTAAGTAGCTTCTGAGTACTGCTCAGCAACAATTGTGCAAAAGAAGAGAGATACCCATTCACTGAAACCATAGCTAGACAGCCCGTCACCAGCAACAGTAAGAGGTTATTACCGATATATATTCCTGCTAGTTTTATTCTGCTGATTCCCATGCTGTACAGGAAGCCGATTTCGGTTAACTGTCTTTTCCTAAAAATCTTTGTCAGGGCATACAGTGGGACAACCCCCAATAGTACGACGCCAAGTAATCCATAGCCGCTTTTTTTCAATGTTTCACTCAAAAAGACGGTCTCTTCTTGGTAGTATTCTTCGTTTGAAACAAGCTGATACTGATCCGTTACACCTTTTTCCTTTAGCTCCGACCAAAAATCATCGAACATGCTCTGATCAACTAAATGATAAATTGAATACCATTGTACTTGCTTATAAAGCTCCGGATTTCCAGACTTTAACGCTTCAATCGTGGTGTAAATATCAGGACCAAATGACTCTGTTTCTTCAGTGTCATAGATCCCCTTGACAACAAAATCGACCTGAGCCTGACCGTTGTCAAAAGAAATGGTTTCTCCAATGCTGACTTGCTGCATATCCGCGTATTGCTGGCTGATTAGACATTCGTTCGCTCCTAGTTTCAAACGATCGACACCTTGCAATTTTACTTTATTGTCTATTTCTGCCTGCGGAAGCACATGAATCATACCACCAACGGAAGAACTTACTTCTTCTTGCGAATGCACGGTTGTCTGCGGGTCTGTCGGCGCTAAATAAAGAAAACCATCATGTTCGACGCAATCAACATATTTTGACTTTCCATAGTCTTCGAGTTGTTGATAGGTCAATGGGACTGCTTGTTCGGAAACAGGAAACAGTTGGACTTGTGCTGCATAATTCCTTTGACTCTTCTGTATCTCTTTTTTTAACCCATGGATACTGTCAATGAGACTAAATACCAGATTCAAGTAAAGAAAAAGAAATAGGAATTTGAGCAGCCATTGTAGCTTATTATGTTTGAGACTAAAATATGCATGTTTCAAGAGTTGCATAATCAGGGGGGCTCCTTTCTGACCTTACTTTAGCAAATTGATTGTTAACTGAATGTTAATTGACAGATGAACGTGGAACAGACGACAAATTCCACGCTCTATCTAAAGTGGGCTGTGGCATTAGTGTGCCTCAGCCCTTTAAAACTGGGTAAACAGTGTTACAGAAGCAACTACTAGAGCAACCTCTTCTATCCTATTGATACTCAGACAGAAGTTATCTGAAGTTCGTTGATTGCCGGAAAACTCAGATAAAAAGCTGAGCCCTGTCCTTTCAGGCTTTCAACATAGACAGACCCTTTACACAGCATACAGACATGCTTCACGACGGACAGACCAATACCATACCCATCCTGCTTTAACCCATTCACACGATATTTATGCTCAAAGATTTGGTCTTGTGTATCCCTATCAAGTCCATCCCCTTGATCCCTGACAGTAATGATCACACTATTTTTCAGTGCTGTTACAGCCAGATGTATTTCCTGATCCTGACCATACTTCACTGCATTATCCAGCAAATTGGAAACTGCACGATAAATCCAGCGTTCTTTGGCCAAAATTTCCAGATTTTTATCTTCTGAAAAAGAAAAGGTCAATTTGGGATAAATCTTGCGATAGCTGTCGCAAACCTCTGCACAAATCAAGGAAACGTCTACTTGTTCAACCTCTTCCTCATTGTTTCCTGCTAATGTCAGAATATCGTCAACACTATCTGTCAGTCTATCTAACAGCCGCAAATCATTTTCTGTCCCGATTCGTTGCTCCAAATTACTCTTCAATACAGCAATCGTATTTTTTTGCTCATGTGTCATATAACTACTCAATCGTTTGTAATCCTCCAGACTGACTGCATAATTCTGACGTAAAGCAGTCAATGCTTCTTGGATTCCTTTATCAAGACTGTGTAAAGAAGCTTTTTTATCCAATCGCTTCAGCTCTTCAATAATCGAAATGGTCTGTTTCATCTGAATCCGCTTTAATATCACCCAAAGAATCAACGTAGCAGCAATCAAAATACTGCAGACTATAACAATGATAAAGGGTAAGTTCTTTGAAAATGACTGAATGTAAAAATCATCCAGCTCAGAGGTGCTGACAATTGCTTCGGTATTCACTCGGATTTGGGCCGTTTCAAGCGCAGCTACTTCTTCCTTATCACTCATAACATACACACTGGAGCCTAAGAAAGACCCTGCTTCAACAGATCGAAGCGATTGCTGAAACATGTAGAAGCCGCCAACGATCGCCGCAGTAATCAACAAAGAGAAAGCGCTGATAACAATTCCGATTTTCATATTCATTCGCATAATTGGTACCCCTTTGCCCGAATTGTTTTCAGAACTTCTTTTCCCGCGGAAGAAGCTAGCTGCTTCTTTAAACGGGCCATATGGACACGCAAAACAGAAGAAAACGGATCAAAACTTTCATCGTAAATGTGCTCAACAATTTCCTCTGTTGAAACGACAGCCGGCGCTTTCTGTGCGATATATAGAAGGATATCAAATTCCTTTGGCTTTAGTGAAACAACATTCCCTGCAATCGTTGCTTCTCGTTTGATTGTATTTACCAGCAATTGTCCCACTGAAATGTTTGGGGATGTCCGCCCATAAAAACGACGAATCACGGCTCTGATTCGCGCCATCAGCTCGACTAGCTCAAAGGGCTTCACTAAATAATCGTCTGCTCCATAATCCAAACCTTTCGCCCGTTCCTCGATTTCATGGCGAGCTGTAACAATAATGACGGGGGTGTCGATCCCTGATTCTCTTAAAAAAGTCAGTATAGACAGTCCATCCTTGTCAGGTAAATTTAGATCCAATAAAATTGCATCATAGTCTGTAATATACGCCTTCTCTTCTCCTTGCGCCCCTGTAAAGGCGACATCGACAGAAATGTTCTCCTTCATCAGACCTTTTTTGACAGATAGTGCTAACTCACGATTATCTTCAACGATCAAGACCCTCATGTTTAAATACCTCCAGTTATTTTCTCTTCTCTATTTAACCAAAAAAAATAAGCCTTTTGCAGGCTTTTACACAAAAGAACCTTTTTGTTCACAAAAGTTTTACAATTGAAGAACTCTAAGATAGAGAAAAGGCCTAACGTGGCATGAAGCGACCTTCAAAAGTTAGATTCTTTTGTTCTAACTTTTTGAGCCCTTACACCAGCCTTAGACCTTTTCGTTTTTCAGAATCATTCAAAACCTATTATACGTTATCTTTTTTTCGAAATACCCAGTTTCTTTGTATTTGAAAACTAATGAAAAACAGCAAGACATCGACAATAATTTTTATTCCAGTTACGTCGATTTTCAGCGCCTGAAACAGCCATTCTGTCGCAAAAGAAGACACCACAATCTGAACGATACATAGGAAAATATACTTGACCAATGGTGAGCGACTGCCATCATCCGCTTTAAATACTTGTGTTTTATTCATTTGATAGTTGAATAAAGAAGAAATGGCTCGCGCTAAATAAGCTGAAAAGAGAATATAATGGTCACTGACACCCGCCAATATCCTGACAAAAACAGCAAACAATGCAATATCTATTAAGAATGAACAGACAGAAGAAAAGATGAATTTTGCAAATAAGGAATAAATCCTCAGCGAATCCTTCAACGGATTGAAGTGAGACGTCTCGTTCTCTTCTATGTAAATCGTTTGGATCGGCACTTCAACAATTCCAATGCCTTGCTCTTTCGTTTCTAAAATCATGTTCATTTCATATTCAAAACGTTCACCATCTACTGTTAGAAATTTTCTCATCAAGCTTCTTGATATTCCGCGAAGCCCGGTTTGTGTATCTGATAAAGTAATCCCGCAAAATAGCTTCAAAACTTTACAGGTCATCACGTTTCCGAATCTACTTCTAAACGGGATATCACTTGTCTCTTTTGAAAAATCACGACAACCCATAATCAAAGCCTCTTCATTTTCAATCGATGTTTGGTAACACTTTTCAATATCCTCAATTCGATGCTGCCCATCTGAATCTACAGTCACTGTACTTTGGATTTCCGGATACTCCGTTAAGATATGGTTAAAGGCTGTTTTCAACGCACGCCCTTTTCCCCAGTTTACTTGGTGGGTCAAGAGCACACAGCCATAGTCTGATACCGCTTTTTGATAATAGTCGTTGTAGCTATCGTTACTGCCATCATTAATCACAAATATATGATTAAAATCCGAATTTTTCAAATCCTTCAATAAATGAAGAAACTTGTCATCTGGATCCAAAGATGGAATGATTATTCCAACATAATCTTTTGAAATCATTCTATACGCCTTTCTAGAAGCTCAAATATCGTTTATTTTTGAACAACCATTCATTTTGTAAATCACTTTTTTATTATTGAGATGCCTATTTTTCCAAACTATATAAGTTATAGTCACTGCTTTGATCCGCAATCCTCCAACCCAGACGCTCCATCAGCTGACAGCTGTTCCCATATTCCTTTTTCAGAATAACAAAATCAATCGGGTATTTGGCAAGCGTCTCAACTACAGAGGCTTCATCCTCAATATGCCCATTCGAAAAGCTCATCAGTCGGGTTCGCTCATCGCCTTCTTCCGCTTTCCCTCTATACGTAAACAAATCCAATATATATTGGTGTCTTGAGAAAATAAGCTCGACCTGATTGTATTTTTGTCTTAAGGTTGTGGATAAATCGTCTGATGCCAAAATGACCGGCCGCTCATTTTTTTCTAAAAATGTAGAACTGAACTTTATGACTTCTTCTGGAATCCGTTCAACATTGGCTGCTCTCACAAAATTGTTTTCACTTGAAAACATCCAAGTTCCAGGAATAACTATAAGTATGCAGCCTAATAAAAGGCCGACACTGTTATATTTTACACGCGATGCTACTAAAACAACAGCATAGCTGATAGCCAAGCCGACTGGCAATAACCAAAAGACACGCCAATAGGACGGAGCTTTGGTCAACGTCTCAGCAACGATTTTACCGGTTATCGGATTCCAGATACTGAGGAACAAAATCAATGGTGTAAAAACAAAACTGATTTTCGCTCGGGCATTCCCTAGCACAAGAATGATCAGCACAGCCAAAATATACAAAACAAAGTATAACATACCACTACCAAAAAAATTTTCAAATACACGAAAAACAAACGCGTCTCCTGTACCAGAAGCCGCTTCTATTTGACCATCAAAACGACTGGCTCTAAAATAAATCAACAGGGTAAACAAACCAACTGTAAAAATAGCTGGAAGGGCATGCCATAAAAGACGTATTTTTCTTTTATAGACCGCAACCACCAGCAACATTGCCGCTAGCTGAAAGCCAAGTACATACAAACTGGTCGGATTTAATGCCGCACCAGCCAAGATACATACAAGTAGAGGGACAAAAAGATATCGCTCCAGCAAACATTTCTCTTCTTCCTGCTTATCAACAATACAGCTTAATAAAGCAGCCATTAGTAGAGGCAAAACGACATGTAGATAGACTGCTTTTCCCTGCCATATTCTCGATAACAAGAAGCTGCCCTGTGAAAAAACTGCATTGCCTCCCATAAGATGAAAAACAGACAACAAGAAATAAAAATAATTTCCTTTTGTTCGATCGCCTTGAAAAAGTGTTCGTCCTAAAAAAAGATAAGCTGATGTCGAAAGTAAGAGGAGCCAAGGAACAAAAACAAAGTGCATCAATGTGACCCCTTCTATATGGAAGAAGTTCCCAAGCACAGCCGCATAGGCCTCCCAGATACCAAAATCATACATTGGAACCGTCCCTAGACTAGTGATTCCAAAGCTCGCATCATAAGGATTGAGCACTGGACTATGTTGGAACAGCGTCACATTGCTCACATAAAATGAATCATCTGCGTCTGATCGATACATCAAAAATGTCAAACTAATCTGAACCAGCAGCATCCCTACTGGCAGTAAATCTGTCCAATTTCTCTCCTGTTTTTCAGATTTATACGCCTGTTTATAAAATCCCAGTAAAAGCCCAAACAACGAGATAAGTAGAACCAGAACGGAAAAAACTACCATACTCCATCTAAAGGCCATGAAAAACCAACCGAAAAATTGAACAAGTGCCAACTGCGCAACAAACCCAATACTGACTCTCTCCATTTTTGTCGTAGTGATTCCAGCAATCTTGCTGACACCGGAACCAGTCATATACATAATCCCCGTCATTATAACGTAGAACAACAAGGTTTTCCCAATAAGTAAAACATTCAAACCTGACAATTAGCTACCTCCGTTTATAGTCACCAATCCTATATTGTAATATACCCGATAAACCGTTATATTCATGTATTTTTAGTCTCTTTCATCCATAAGATACTTTACTTATTTTACATTAAGAGATACAGAGAGGTCAAACTGTATATTAACAATAAACCCCAACTATTTGTAAGTTTATTCTATACTTTTTTTGCATACCATTCGTTTTAAATGGAGATTGCCTTCTTATAACAGTCCATTTTATTTGTTCTTCTTTTTCTGTTCAAAAAAAGTCGACTCAAACAAGAGCCGACTTATAAACAATATGTTTCTTTCATACCTACACAGGGGGCACAAAACTGCTCACCCCATTTACCATACTAAAATCGATTATGCTATTCGTTTTCTAGTTCATTATTTGTTTTTGGCATCATAAAATAGCTATAAGCAATCGCAATCAATGCACAGCCAAGTAGAATGAAGCCTTGATTGTTTTGGAAAAATACTGGGTCAGTCAGCAAAAATAATCCAGAAGGTACTAAAAATATTGGTAAATTGACTTTGACATTGCTCATGATTTGAGGAGCGATCAAGGCTCCAAATAATGCAGGAAGCAAATTGTCAAATGCTGGTTTGATAACAGGATTATTATAAATCGGTTCAATCAACGGAGCCAGAAAGAGCATTCCGAAGAACATCAAAACAGTTGTTACAATTGTACAAACCGAGACAATGATAATTGAAAGTACATCTGATTTTTCACTTCCCGGTTCTAAATCCAACAGCTTTTGGCCATTGATTGCTGCCGGAACCTTGATGTTGGATAGATTCCCGGTAATACAGGAAATATATAACGCTCCCGGTCCAATAATCGGAGCATAGGACAAATTTTCACTAAATCCGGCAATCGTAAAAGTCAAAACGATTGGCCACGCATTTTTGAAAATCACGGGAAAATCCAACTTGGTTCCATAAATCCAAGACAATACAACTGCTGATAAAACAAAAGCTGTCAGACAGAAAAATACAGTCACTCGTCCAACTCGATGAATCCTATTTGTAAAATTATCCACTTTTTCCATCCTCCTTAACTAAAAAACGGGCTTGCGATACATGCAATGATCATACCGGCAATCAAGCTAATGGAGAATGCATGCTCCTTCAGCTTCGGATGTGACTTGGCGGCTCCATTGACTGCCAATGCTACAGCAGCCGCACCTAAAAACGTGATCAATGAAACAGGATTCTCAATATTTGTCACGTATCTTGCCGAAAACACCCCGTACAAGGTAACGAATACTGCTCCTGTAATGATCGGAACCAATGCCGCATTCCGACTCATGATTTTCTTCACACCTGTATCATAGCTTTTCAAGAAAAAGAGGTTGAATAGATTTCCTCCGATAATTCCAATGTTCATGATAAAAAATATCGCTAAAAAGACATCAATCGGAAAATCGCCTTTTGTCAAATCATAACCAAAAGCTGCTGCTGCCTGATCGGCAACCATCCCTTCATAAGCAACCGAACCAACCACACTTAATCGCATCCACGGAATGTATTTCCCTAGCGCCGGAATCAGCACCAGATATCCGACAATCGCTGGAATTGAAGGGATAAAAGAAAAAATTGCTGTGCTTTTTATCGCTTTTTTGATTTCCTCATCCGTCAACCCGATTTCGGTTGCGCGTTTCCGTGCCATGACACTCATAATAATTGGCTGAAACAGTACGAGTATAATAATTAATGTACAAATAACTAACATCGGCACCCCATTTGCCACTTTCAAAAACTCCATTTACTTGCTCCCTTCTATTTCTAGCAGCCCTTCCCCATTTTGAGAAGGGCGTACTCATTAAAACATCAAAACTGTTACCCTCTGCTAACGCTCGTTTAAAAACGATCAGTCGTTCTCATCACTGACTAGCTGCGTACGAATCGACCGAACAACCGAATTTGTCTTACTTGTTTTTCTTCAGCCACTCCATCGCAGAGATGGCGTAAACTGCGGCGCCTTTAGACAATACAGCTTCGTCGAATACTACCTTGGGATGATGAACGAAGTAAGGATACCCTTCTTCGCTGTGTCCTGAAGCTAACAATAGCATCGTTGAAGGTACTTCCTGTGTCACATAAGAAAAATCTTCTGATCCCCCAAGCTTATTCATACCAACAACTGCCGGCGAAGAGATATCTCCCGGAAACTCTTTTTCCAAGGCTTCTCTGATATCTGCTGAAACCGCACCATCTACTTCCACAGTCGGGCAGCCTTCAATAATCGTTGCCTCCACAGTCGCTCCGAAACTTTTGGCAATCCCTTCAGCAATTTCAGGAATCCTCTTGAAGATAAATTTTCGAACCTTCTCATCAAAGGTACGAATTGACCCTTTCATATATGCTGTATCCGGAATCGCATTATCTACTACTCCGCCTTCCATGATCGTTGTTGATATTACGGCGCTGTCGTACATAGAAATCTCTCTGCCTTCCAACGCATGCAACGCCAAATGAATATGGCTCATGACAGTCAGTGGATTGACACTCAGTTCAGGCATCGCTGCATGCCCGCCTTTTCCCTGAATTTTTATTTCAAACCAGTCAGAGGTAGAAGCAAACGGTCCAGCTTCCGGAACTAAAACCATGCCGCTTTTCAATGGCAGCCCCGGAAAAACGTGGATCATTGCTGCAGCATCTACCTTAGGATTTTCCAGAATCCCTTCTTCAACCATGACTTTAGCTCCTTGTAAGATTTCCTCACCCGGCTGGAACATCAATTTCACTGTTCCCTCTAGCTCATCTTCATGTTCCTTCAATAATTTTGCTGCACCATAAAGCATAGTCGTGTGGAAATCATGCCCACACGCATGCATATTTTCGTTTTCCGATTTAAATGGAACATCTGCTTCTTCTACAATTGGTAACGCATCCATATCCCCACGAATCAAGAAGCATTTCCCCGCCTTGCCAATCGTCACAGACAGCCCAGATTCTCCTACACGCTCTGGTTTTAGTCCGATAGCTTCCAGTTTCTCTTTCACAAACGCGGCCGTCTTAGGCAGCTTTAGGCCTATCTCCGGCGATTGGTGCAGTGTTCTTCTCATTTCAACTAACTCACCCTGTAATTCTGTTGCTTGATCATATAACTTTTTCATATTTTAATCTCCTTCTCATTTTTTCTAGAGTAGCATATAAAAAAAACATATGTCAATATTTCTTACATAAAAAAATTTCAATATAGGAAAAGAGATTTTACTATTCTTATTGAGATAGTGTTCAGCGCAACGATGAGCCACTATTATAGGTACGAAAAGGGGACGCACATCAGGAGATGAGACATGACTGCAATTAGTTTATCTAAAAGATTGTGGACATAAAAAACTATGAAGCTCTTTTTTTGGCTCTATAATAAATGGGACTGATGAAAGTAGAAATACTTTTTTCAGTCCCATGTTCATTTTTATCTAAAAAAACATATCGTTCTCTGATACGATTAAGTCACCACAACCAAATCTAATCGGAAGGGACGATATGCTATGACTAATACTATCAAAAAAATGCTACGAATCATAGACAAAAACCTAACTATTTCAGAAGTCTCAGAACAAAAAATCAAAGGAACGCAGACACTTATCGTTCACGCCAAGCTTTCTCCCTGTATGGCTCATTGTCCCTACTGCTCTTCTTCAAAAGTTCCCCTCACAGGGAAACAAGCAGTGGTTAAAAATGGAACAAAAGCGACAATGATTCGTTTTGATTCCTATCAATGCTTACCCCTAGTCATGAAATTAGCGAAACAACGCTACTTTTGTCGTTCCTGTTCTCGCCACTGGACGGCTCAGTCTTATTTCGTTGCACCATATTGTTTTATTGCCAAACAGTTACAGATTAAAATTCTTGCACTACTAAAAGAGAAGATATCTCTTCGCCTGATTGCCTCTCTGTGCCATGTCTCTATTACGACAGTCATTCGTGTACTTAAGACAACAGAAGCCTATCTTCCTACACGAAAACGAACCTATCTGCCTTCTGTTTTAATGGTTGATGAATTCCGTTCTCATACGTCTATTGAAGATAAGATGAGTTTTATTTGTGCTGATGGAGAAACAGGTGAACTGGTTGATATTCTTCCTTCTAGAAAATTGAACCATTTGGTTCATTACTTTCAAAAATGTTCAAATCCGGAGAAGGTACAATTTCTAGTCACAGATATGAATGCCGCTTATTTTCAATTGATTCCCCGTGTATTCCCTCAAGCAAAGTTGGTCGTTGACCGATTTCATGTTGTTCAACACCTTAATCGGGCCTTTAATGCCTTTCGTATCAAAGAGGTTGCGCGATTGAGACAGGAAAATAAACATCCTTTAGCGAATAAATTAAAAAGTAATTGGCGCTTTTTATTGAAAAATCGAGCCCCTGTTAATCATTCGACCTACAAAACTTGGCGCAGCTTTAGAGCCCCTAAGTTTCCTTATCTGACAGAAGCCATGATGATTGATCGACTCCTTGAGTTTTCTCCGGCACTGCGTTTTACGTATCAAGTATTTCATGAATTAACCGAGGCTTTCCGAAGGAAAGATCATGAACAATTCTTTGAACAACTACGGACCCTTCCAGAAGAATTAGATGAAGTATTTCGTCAATCAATCACCAACTTATTAACCTATGAAGAAGGAATCCGAAATGCCATGATTTATCCTTATTCGAATGGAAAAATAGAAGCAATGAATACTCATATAAAAGCACTAAAGCGTGTCTCTTATGGGTTTAAATCCTTTCAAAATATGAAAACACGAATTTTTCTTATGAACGATCTGATAAAAATGACATAACAAAGAAGTTGGTTATCAAAAGATTTTCTCTTTCAATAACCAACCTCCTTATTTCTACTCATCAGTCCAATTTGACAATGAGCCCTTTTTTTAAGAGCTTCATAGTTTTAGAGTTTAACAACTATTGTCTAGTATACTTTATCAATGCTACTTTACTATCAGAATCGTAAATATTTTGTCGAATGAGTGTGTTGTCATCTAATAAATAGAAGCTGCTACTCCAAGAATCAACGCCTCTGCTAAATTCCTTTGAGATAAAGTAGTTTTCTGCTGAATCTCCCCCTGCAGCCTCATCAAGCTCAGTCTGAGTAAAACTTTGTCTATCTGCTTCTGGGATTTTGGTATTCAGATGATTTTCTGTTGCTACAAAACTTTCATGTGAAAATAGAAATATTGGTTTATTAGTATCGTCAATAGAAAAATATCTACCATACGACAATACCTCATTTTCATAAACTCCAACAAATACTTGAGATTTGTTAATGAATGCCAAGCTCTGGTTTTTTTCCGCTTCTTCCCAAACAATAGACGTAAAGTCCATGGGAGTTTTTTTGTCATAAGAGCTGTTATATTTGGATGTACTAATCCAAAGACTCCCCCCTAAACTTTTTAGGCTTTCAAGATATTCATCCTTCTCCTCTGCAAACAAACTACAGGAAGATAGTACGAATAATAGTGATAGCATAAGTAAAACTATTGAGGTTGTTTGTTTTTTACTTCTTATCATTTTTTACCAACTCTTTCTATTTGTTTAACTACCATAACAACAAACTTGTATTGTTGACCTACACAAGTTTCTTTTTGAGACAATATCTGGTAACACAAGCATTAACTATTCTTCAATGTGTTCTATTCAATTCCAGACTTATTGATTTATCTCACCAACTATTTGAATTTTTCCTTCAAATAGCTCAGCGTGGTTTGTGGTACCAATTGTTCAATTTCAGACCAATCTCTCGTATCCAAATGCTTACGAACACGAGAAGCAGATATGACTCCACCATTTTCTTCTTTACGAGGTATTTCATGAAACTCAATATTATGTTTAGGTAATATTCTTGCCATGCCATCATTGTATTGCTTAGTAACCAGATCCAAAGGTTCTTCTCCAGCAAAACGAACATTGATATTTAACGTTGGGGCAATCTCAGTCGCAAACAGTTCTAAATCTTGTGTTGGGTCAATCTGTTTATCTTGGATATCTGCTTTATTAAAGTAGTCAGCAAAAGTCAACTGAGAAATGATGAATTTACCGCTCGGAATAACTGTTACATTCTTTAAGTCAGCTGTGCCGGCCTTAACTAGATCTAGTCTATCTTTAAACGGAAAAATGGATTTATCTTCTTCCACAACAAAGATATAAAGTTGGCTCACCTGTTTAGAGGCGTACTCAATCAAATAGCGATGACCTAATGTAAATGGGTTACAGTTCATTACAATAGAGCCAATTTTTAGTTTAACTTCAGCCAAAGAAGCTTTGTATTCCTCCAAATCTGGATTTGTTACAGTTGACTTGCTCCCTCTTGAAACGATATTTTCCGGAAGCTTGCTCTCTGTTTTTGGATTTGAATAAAATTTATTGTCCGCTAAATGTTGATAAATAATATTTGCCAAAAGTTTATTTCCATCAGGTGTTAAATGATCATTATAAGAAAATAGCTCTTTCTCTTCTAAAAGTTCATCAAATTTTCTTTGTACACCATCATCAATTAGACCATCTATAAATGGATTGAAGAAGTGACTAATAACAATATCGTTTTCACCAATAGGAAGATTTTCGATGTTTTTTTCAAATCTAAAGAATTGATTAGCCATAAAGTATCCATAGTTTTCTACTGCTATATTCTCATTAGCTTCATTTAGTTGTTTTTGTAAATAAGCTTCGATAGTCATATCATCTGGCGAACAAACACCATAAAATTTACAACCACCAATAAACCATATCTTTTTAGTTGGTTGTTTTTCCGGTTGATTTGGAGTTACCCGATGACCATTTATGATATTAACATATTTTGAGGATTTATCATCAAATAAAACGCCTGTATTACTTGAGAAACTGGAAGAAGGGACCCTAAACATTTCGCAAGCATCGGGGAGTTCAAAGCCATATTTTGTGTAATGCTCAGGAATTTCTGAGTTCATAACAGATCTTTCAAGCTGTGAAAGTGTATAATCGTAATATTTATTATCCTTCTTTGCTGCTGGCAAACGTAACTGAATAAAGTGCGCATTTGGATGATTTTTCTGTAAAGTAACAATTGCATTATAGCAACGACTAAACCGAGCATAAGTTCCTTTTAGTAAAGTATTGGCGGTAATCTTCTTTCTTCCAGAATCAGCAATTATTCCATCTATTTTTGAATTATTATATGGTGTAAGAGTAATTACTGAGTATTTACTTAAATCAGCGGAGTAAATATCACCGAACTTTTTGGCACCAAACATAAAATGTACACGATCTCTATCAACAAAAGGTGTTAGACTATAAGATCCACCGAAATTTATTCGCTCGTCAGTAATTAGACTCACTATAATTGGTAAATAATGCTCGTAAGTATTACGGGAAGAATAGACGATTACGTCAGTTATGTTATTTTCAACGAGCCAATCACAAACTGAATATCCCTCTCCATATATCGCGGCTAACATGTCCTGATGATATTTCAATACTTTTTCCAATTAACTTTCCTCCAAATAATCAATTTTTTTCATAGTGCATGAGTTATAACCTAAAACTAAATAACATAATCAATAATTTTCAACATGATTGATTGTTTTTTGCATATCGTGATCTATAATATTTTTATTAAATTTATCAAACAATTTCCTTTTGTGCAAAGGTAATTTTAACATTTCTTCATATACCCTTTTACTATTATTACGATCTTGAATGGTAAAGAAATCATCAACACGTAATTTGTATTTATCCTCCATTTGACAATCATTTTCAATTAAAGTAATGATTGCATGAACTAAAGAATCGATGGAATTACAAATTTCACCAAATCCATGTTCTTCATAATTCCATGTTTCTTCATATTTGAATTTGATGTTCTTCAAATTATGAAGATAGAGAATCGGTTTTTTTAGATAAGCAAAGTCAAACACAGCTGTAGAATAGTCAGTAATAGCTATAGCACCTTCATTGGCTACCCTTTTGTAATCCCAGGTTTCATCTGCTAATACCACAGGATCTTTAAACGTAAAATCACGCATTTGAGGCTCTAAAAATGGATGTGGTTTAAACAGGAATGTATAGCCTTTATCCTTCAACACAGACATTAATTCTGTATTATTAAGAAGTTCCGTAATCATTGACCAATGCTTCCCACCAATATAATTGGAGTCGTATCGCCTATCTGCATGAACATATTTTTTATCAAATGTTGGCATAAAAATAATTATTTTTTCACTATGTCCATCTAAACGATATCGATCATATCTTGGTAAGCCAGTCACCTTAATATTCTCGTATTGATACTTCCCATTTTCCATATTTTTCAATTCAACATCTGAAGCAATTGATACAAGCTGCATATCAGCGGTATATTTATTAATGAAAGTTGAACTATCGCCTATAGTATAACCATGACTTAAAAATACAAAATCTGCATTACTTAAAGCAAAATAATTTGTTTTTTGATCTAACGTAAGCCTTCTAAACTTTTTAAATATTGATGGAAAAACCAAGTTTAAATTAAGACTGTTACTGGAGATAAGTTTTTCTGCGATTAGAAATAGCAGTTGCTGTTCCCAAGTTCCATAAACAATCAAATACTCATGTAACTCTAAATCAAATAACTCTTTGTAGCTTTCGTCTGGGATTATTAAATATTTTTCGATACCATCATCAAATTGAGAGGCATATCGGAACAACACTTCAGCATTATCATCAATTGTTTTAGGCGTATCAATGAAAACCCAAATTCTTCTAGAAGCATTTTGCATTAAGTTTTCGAAAAATTTAATCATGATAAAATTCTTAGAATTCTTAACCACATCAGTAGTAATATTTTTCACATTCAATGGTTTGTAGTTAATAGCATATTTGGAAGTTGTTGAGTAAATGAATTGATCTCCAACAAATAACTTTCTTTTGTGAAACAAGCGAGATGTTGCCGTATGCATTATCGTAGTTGGATATAAATTCCCTTGGTATCTAAAATAGAATAGAAGACTCTCGGTATCATCTTCATTATATGTGCAAGGAACAGAGACATTAAATGTCATAGCAGGCATTATTTCTTCATCTAAAAAATACTTCTTATTAACAGATTCTGAATATAAGCTTTCAACCACTTGTGTTTCAGATGAACTAACACAAACAAGTTCAATGTCCTCATAAGACGGTTTAGTATAAAAGCCTCTAATAGTTAAAACTCCATTATGTTCATGTGTTTCAGTAATTGATATACTACCAGAAAGATACTCTGTTGGGCTAACAAAATAACCAAACCAGAATCTTGGAGCTAATTCACCAGGCTTAACATGGGCTTTCCCATGCTTAATTTCCCAAAAATGATGCCTCAACCAATAGGGTACAAATTTTTCTATTAAATCATCATCAATTTCCATTAATAATTCTGAAATCAACTGATTGATTCTAGGTCTGTACTCAGGTAATATTTCGTTCAAATCAACAGTTTTCTTGTCCTCAGAATAAGCTTTAGACAACCAAACAAGTGTATCCTTAATAAATTTGTTGAAGTTAAAGTTGAAATTTTCAAGTTGTTCTTGGGCATCTTTTGCAAATCTCAGATTCTTTAGGTATAGTTCTAATTTAACAACATATTCATATGTATAAGAAAAATCAGTCTCTGATAAGTAAAGAATTACTTTTTCCTTTTCTTTTGAAAAAAGCAACGAGTCACTATAGATAGGCGTCCTATCAAATTCATCCGTTTTAATAGTAAAACGATGCAATGTTGTTGACTCAGCATCTAATAAATACAAAACATTTTTGCGAAACTCCCACGTTGAGATAGGTGACTCTTCTATCCCAACGACTGAACCATCTTCCAGAAACTCAAGAGCTTTTGTTAAAGGCTCCTCTCCATCTATTCCAAATGACCAGTTTCTCCCTATAAATTGTTCTTTTAAAGACTCATTTTTCATATTAATTCCTCACAATTTTTGTCTATTATCGTTACTTATATATCTAGAAATAATTAGTCTCAATCATTTATTCATCTTATATTAAAGGTAATCAACAAACTTACTTCTAAATTTAATGTGCAGATGTGATCCAACAATTAAAAGCAATAACGTGATCATCCAAAATATAAGCATCTGTGCTCTATCTTCAAAAAACCATCTCTTATAAAACATAGCATCTCGAACACCATTAATTAGATACGCATATGGATTTAACAGTAAAATTTTTGACAACCAGACTGGAAGACTTCTAGTTTCTAAGTCCCACATAACCCCAGACATATACATTAAAACCTGAATAACTGAATTCAAGAAAATTTGATAATCGCGAACCAACGCCGAGATAGTAGAATTAATCAAGCTAAAGCTATATAGAAAAGCAATCATAGCAAATAGGTAATACGGCAACTGCAACCAATAAATTGAGATTTTCTCTCCTAGCGCTAGCGAGACCAGTGCAGCAAGTGCAGTAAATGAAAAATAGCTTGGCAAATCAGAAAAAATCCGAACCATTGGTAAGATACTGATAGGAAACTTCATTCTGGAAACTATGCCAATCTGATTATAAACCGAGCTTGATGCTTGCTTCGTTACTGTACTCAGGAAAATCCAGGTACTCAAACCAATCATTAGCCACGCAATATACGCGACTCCACCTTGAACACTATTCGCTCTGCCTAAAGCAATACCAAAAGCAAAATAGTAAACGCCTAATTGAATGAGCGGATTTAAAATTTGCCATAAATTACCAAGTATATGACTCTGATACATCGCTTTATTACTATATTTAGCAATTCGCTGAGCCACGCCTAGATATTGTATTTGTTCCTTTATGATTAACCGTACCTCATGCATTATTCAGTAACCTCTCTTACTATTAAGACTTGTCCCGGATTAATATCTGCTTCAATAAGCTCAGGATTGAGTTGTTGTAATGCCTCTACAGTCAGTCCATTCTTCTCAGCAATCGCCCACTGTGAATCACCTTCCTGCACCGTATAAGTTCCATCACCTGTTACTTCAGCATTTTCCACTGGTTCACTGCCCTCAATAACAGAGCTTCCAACCGTTGAACTCGCTGTTGTATCACTAACCTCTTGAGTGCTTGATACAGGAGTACTTGATGAAGCTTCAGAGGTAGTGGAAGATGGACTTGTATTTATAATTTTATTTGGTTGAGTTGTCCGCTTGAAAATCCGGCGAATAGTCCCAACAGGATTGGTTGCAGCATAACCAACTGAAACCTGTTTTACATAAGCTAGACTAAAGTACATAATTGAGAATAATAAAAATAATGTAAAGGCTTTTGTAGCTACTGGCATTTTATCTCCAACCTTATTCTTAGTTGTTGACTCTACAATATCCTTAACCATTTTTCTATTTGCCATCTCTTTAGGTGTTTCTTCGATAATTTCATCTTGGAGCTGCTCTAAAGAATAGCTTCTCTGCTGGTCCTTTTCAACTTTTTGGTAGGCATCTTTTTCTTCTTCGGATAGCTTGTTATACTCTTTAATAAATGCAGTGTAATCTTTTACTATCTCTTCTGTTTTACCAAATGCTCTCATCTGGCCATAGTGCATCCATACCACACGATCACAAATTTGTTTTACTTGATTAATGGAATGTGAAACAAAAATAATTGTTTTCCCCTGTTCCTTAAAGGAGAGCATTTTCTTCAAGCCTTTATTATAAAAGGTTTGATCTCCTACAGATAAAGCCTCATCAATAACTAAAATATCAGGATCTTGATGAACTGCAATAGAAAACCCTAGCTTAGAAGACATCCCACTCGAATAGGTTTTTACTGGTTGATCTATAAACACACCCAGCTCAGAAAATTCAATAATATCATCAATTTTACTATCAATTTCCTTATTTTTTTCACCCATCATCAGACATTTCATACGTATATTTTCGCGTCCTGTCAAATTCCCATTTAGACCAGCACCAATAGATATGATCGATACTTCACCATTGATATCAAGCTGGCCGGATGTTTGAGGCGTTATACTCGAGATAATATTTGACAGCGTCGATTTACCCGAGCCGTTCAATCCAATAATCCCTATTGTCTCACCTGAGTAAATTTCTAAACTTACACCTCTTAGTGCCCAAAAATTAGGTATCTTATTTTGAGAAATATTAAAAAGTGTTTTCAGTTTTTCAACTCGAGTTGTCGCCAAGCTATATTCCTTTGTTAACAACGTTGCTTTTACTTTTAATTCACTATCCAAATTAAACCCTCCATGTTAATCGTTCATAGTATTTATTAAACAAAACCAGTTAATAAATCATTTGAACTCTTGATTAACTGCCTTTAGTGCCGCACTAAACACCTGATCCATATCATAGTATTGATAATTGGCTAATCGTCCACCAAAAATTACATGTTCATACTGCTTTGCTTCCAATTTATATTTTTTGAAAATATCAGAATTTTTTTCATCATTTACTGGGTAGTAAGCCTCTTTTGAGCGATCCCAATCTTGAGGATATTCATGAGTCAAAATTGTTTTATTATTATCAGCTTTTTGATCAAAGTGACGCCATTCCATTACACGAGTATAGGGTGTTTCAGCATCAGTATAGTTAATTACTGCATTTCCCTGAGCATTATCTGACTCTAACGTTTCAGATTCAAAACGAACAGATCGGTAATCTAGCTCACCATGCATATAATCGAAGAATGCATCAATCATTCCAGTGTACACAACACGTGGAAACTCGGCCAAATAGGTTTCTTTTTCAGAAAAGAAGTCGGTATTTAATTCCACATCAATCAACTCACTAGCCAATAATTTATCAAAAATTGGCGTGTACCCATCGATTGGTACTCCTTGATAGCGATGGTTAAAATAATTATTATCAAACGTAAAACGTGTCGGTAATCGTTTAATAATAAAATTTGGTAATTCTGTTGCTTTTCTTCCCCATTGTTTTTCGGTATACCCTTTAATCAATTTTTCGTAAATATCTGTACCAATTAAACTAATCGCTTGCTCTTCTAAATTTTTAGGAGTCTGAGTAATCCCAGCATGTTCACGCTGTTCTGCAATCTTTGCTTTTGCCTCTTCTGGAGTTTTTACTCCCCACATTTGATAAAAAGTATTCATATTAAATGGCAGATTATACAATTCACCTTTATAGTTTGCAACAACTTGATTAATATACCCGTTGAATTCACTGAAGGTATTAATATACTCCCAAATTTCTTTATTATCTGTATGGAAGATGTGCGCACCATAGTCATGAACATTAATCCCATGCTCTTTATGCGTGTACATATTTCCACCAATATGATTACGTTTTTCAATCACTAACACTTTTTTGCCACGTTTTGCAGCTTCATAAGCAAAAATTGCCCCAAACGGTCCTGATCCAACAATCAGATAAGCATAGTTTTTTTTGTTGTATTTCATAAAAATAACTTCCTCCATCAGTTAATGGCTACTATTTATGAAATAGTGTCACTGCTGAAATTTTTTTCAATTTCTTTGTTGACCATCATTCACATTCGTTTTGTTGATAGCAACCTCAGTGTTTTCTTTGTATATCCGTTTAAAGTTTTGAATACCTACTTCTAAATAATTATCAAAAACAACTGTAAATCTATTTTCTTTATCAATATAATCAGTCGGTATTGTTACTTGATAATCAGTATCAGAAATTTGTTTATAAGGCACTCTTTTTCTTTTACTAAATGGTTCTTTCAGATTTCTTGCTTCAAAACCAATAACCTTTTGATGAGTATACACTTTGACTATCAGTTGATTATCAGAAAAACTTTCAGCTATCGCATACGCATTCAAACGAATTTTAGGTAGTCTATTTAGTAGCGATGGGTAAAAGTAACTATTTCCTATCTTTTTCTTTATTCCCAACTTATTAACCAATACCCAACGTATAGCCTGGCATTGTATGAAGAAATACAGACCATCAATATCATTCTGCTTCAAAAATTTCCAAATGACCTGACGGACATCACTTCTAAAATGGATACTCGGATCAAAGTTCAACTTACCTAGATACAAATCCATTTGTTCTTTGAAATCTAACAGCCTTGATTTACTAAACTTGTAGCCTGTACCACGTCTAATACAAAAATCATAGATCAACCATTCTAAGCGTCTGGAAATCATTCGTTCCTTCGAAGAGTCGTCTGGAAATTCTTGATTAATATAGCCTAATGCCCTCAACCATGAAATCATAAATGTTCGATTAATTGATTTACTCAAGCTATCATTATCGGCATCTCGATTAAGATAGGTAGTCAATTCTTTTCCCTGAGTAATTGTTTTTGACAGCCGTAGAGCTTCATAAAAAAAGGTGACATCATCTGCTACACGCTGATTAACAAAATGCAAGTTATTATCATGAACTAAAGATGTCCTCACCATAATTGCTTGTGGGCCAAGCCATCCATAAAATTCTGTCGGCAATTCCTGGATAGAACGATTTTTAAAATCTCCGTCACTATAATAAGGTTTGCTTTTTAACGATAAATATCCATCAACACTTTGAACTAAACCAGAAACTACAAAATCATCACCAGATTCATCCAACAAATCGGATAGATATTTCAACCCGTTTAAATCGTACCAATCATCAGAATCAAGAAATACAGAATATTCACCACGCGCATTCATAATTCCCACATTTCTAGGACCATGAGCACCACCAGTGTTTTCTTTTAGCTGATAAATTTCAAGATTTGGATAAAAGGCAATATAGTTTTTAATTACTTCAATTGAGTTGTCCGTTGAACAATCATCAATAAACATAACTTGAATATTATTAATATCAAGGGTCTGATTCACTAACGAATCCATCATTTTTTTTAAGTAAGGGCCATTATTGTAATTTGCAATAATTACAGATACCTTTGGTTCAGAAACCACAATCTTTGAGGTGTATAACTCAAAATCAGACAACTCTTCCTTCCAAGAAACATCATCTAAAAGATACTGATAATCCTTAAATTCCTCTTTAACACTAATATCTTTTCTCAACTTCGTTCCTCCATTTAGCTCTCTCATTAATCCTACAGATTATTGATTTAAATCCTTTTTTATTTGTGAAGTAGAAACTTCTGGCGTGCGAGGCAGGTAAATAACCTCAGCTTTTGTTTCTTCTTTAATAAAATCAAATTTCCCAGTCCAATCGTCTCCTATGACGAAGGTATCTACATGATATTTTTTTATATCTGATACTTTTTGTTCCCAATTTTCTTCCGGAATCACTAGATCCACATAACGGATAGCTTCAAGCAACTGCTTTCGTTTCTCATAGGAAAAATAAGTTTGTTTCTGCTTTTCATTCCAATTGAACTCATCTGTTGATAGTGCCACAATTAAGTAGTCACCTAACTCTCTGCTACGCCGCAATAGATTGATATGTCCATAGTGAAGCAGATCAAAAGTTCCATAAGTAATTAAACGTTTCATTCCTTCACTTCTTCCTTATGTACTAAGTACTAGCTCTAGTCAAAATATTGGGTCTGTAAATGTACTTTTAGTCATTTACATATACAAATTCTAACTAGCCGATATTACAATAGCCTGTTATTTCTTCCCCACTACTTCATGCATTTTTTCGCTAGCCTCTTTAGTATGAGCCCTATGCTACTTCTAATCAGAATAATATCTTTTTGGTAACTGACGAAGCGCATGAGAACCTATATATCCTGCTCTACCCAACACTAAGATAGACATCTTTTTCCTCCTACAACCTTTTCATTTTATTACCTGACTAAAAAAACAAGTGACTAGCTATCTATTTACTTTCCATCCCAAAGACATAAGTTATTACTTCCTCGGCACTACTTGTTTCAGATAGATGAACAAATTGGCGCTTAAATTGAGAATACCTAATATCATTTTCTAATGCAGTTCCATTGAGAATGGCTAAAACCTCAGAAACTAACACTTCTTCTTCCATTACAATTGGTCCCGGTAAAATTGTATGAGGATCAAAATAAAAACCTCGAATAGCTTCTTCATAGTTTTTGTAATCATACATATAAAACAGCATCGGCTTATCTGTCAGAGCAAAGTCGAACATGACCGATGAATAATCTGTAATCAAAATATCGGCAATCATATATAAGTCTCGGATATCCTCGTAAGCAGAGCCATCAATGACAGCCGAACCATAGGAAGAAATATCCAATTTTTCAGCAATAAGATAGTGTAGGCGTGTAACAATCACCAGATCCTTATCCGCATGTAACATTTCCTGAAAAGGAAAATGGTTCTCATAGCGATAGGCTCCTTGAGAAAAATAGTGATCATCTCTCCAAGTTGGCGCATATAAAATCACTTTTTTCTTTTCTTCAATGCCTAGCTTTTTCTTTATTGAACGTATGTATGCTTCTTTGTTTTCAGTACGTACCAATACATCATTTCTGGGATAACCAGTCTCAAGAATTTTTCCTTCATAGGCAAAAGCACTTCTGAAGCATTCAGTACTATATGCATTTGGAGAAATCAGAATATCCCATCGAGATGCCTCTTGAATAATATCCTGTTGGTATTCCACTGTATTTATTCCCGGCATTTTGATTGCTTCAATATCAAGACCTAGTTTTTTTAGTGGCGTCCCGTGCCAAGTTTGAACGTACACAGTGTGTTGACTCTTTTTCATCCATGAGGGCATGCGAGTGTTAAAAATCCAGTATGTCGCTCTGGGCATCGTCAACAACCAACGCACCCCCAATCGTCGAACATAAGGAACTTTGTAGCTGTCAAAATAAGCTTCATAGCCTTTCTTTACCGCCCATATACATTGATAGTCTGGGTGATTATTGCGAACATACTCATAAATAGCTCGAGGATTATCACTGTATTGTTTGCCATGAAAGCTTTCAAAAAATAGCAGCTTCTTTTTAGGAAAATAACCTAAAATAAAAAATAAACATTTAACAATGCTATGATAAACAGTTTCTATGCGTTTGCGCATGTAATTCTTCTCCCAACTCAGGTGTACTCCACAAATTTCATTTAGACTTTCAGCCATAAATGAGGACTAGTAATCAACAGACACAAGGCTGCCTATAAACGCTCAACTTGTATAATACTGGACATTTAGACTATCGTTCATTTAATCAAATACGGCATGTTCAAAAACTCAATGATTCTTCTCTTGTTTTGGCTTTTTATGCGTCGCCTTGGTTCGTTTCATTTTTAACACCTTCCAAATATATTGAGGAATCTGAACGAGACGATCGTACCGATTGTATTTGATGGAGCGATAGAGCCATTCGATATTATGCTTAATAAAGAAATCAGGGGCGCGCCTTACCATCCCTGATAGCACATCAAAAGTCCCACCAACATTCAGATAGACACTAGCACTCAGCTGGTCAACATTTCGTTCCAAAAATATCTCCTGTTTCGGTGAGCCCAGTGCCACGAAAAGAAAGGTCGGTTGCGCTTGATTGATCAGCTCAACGATCCGTTGGTCATTTTTTGCAGTATAGCCATGGAGATGACCAGCCACCACGAGATTAGGATATTGCTTTTTAATGTTTGCGGCTGCTTTTTCCACCACTTCTTTTTGGGCACCATAAAGAAAGATGCGGCAGGCATGCGCATTGGCATACACCAAGCAACGATCCATCACTTCGATTCCCGTGATCCGTTCTCGTATTTCTCCGCCCATCCATTTAGACATTTTCACGATCCCAATGCCATCCGCGATTCGATGCGTCGCTCGATGAATATACTGAAACACCTCTTCATGCTCATAAGCCTGTAAGGTGATCTGTGGATTCACACTGGTAATGATCATTTTCTTTTGTTCAGCCAAATAGTTTGGAATATCCGCTGTGATATCCTCATACCTCAGGACATCAACCGGTAATCCGCCTAAATACTCTGTTTTCATTTTTTACCCCTTTTTTCTGGCCTCAACCAACGCCAACACTCTATTTATGCTCTCTCCATCGTTATAGGTATGCCATGAGTCATGGAATACTCTTGCTTGTTTGGCATCATTCTTGTATGTTTCTTCTTTAAGCATTTCCTGTAATGCTTCTGCCGTTGGTGCGACTCCTCCCGGAACGGTGTCCCAAACCCCGTCCTGAATCCCCGGTTGTTGTTCATACTGTGCTTTGTCCGGTACAAAAAACAAAACATAGGGGATCTCTTTATATAGTAGAAATTCAAACACGCTGGCAGAGTAATCGGTAATCAACAACGTTACTTGAGGAAAAAGCTGTTCCAAGGGAACTGTCGTCAAACGAACATTCTCCGGTAAAGGCAACGACTGATCCGTCGCTGCCGGATGAAGCTTCAGTAAAAACTGTTTCTCTGGAAACTGGGCAAAAACCGTCAACGCCTGCTTGAGAACCGCCTCCATCTGAACTGGCGTCTTACGATAGGTCGGCGCATACAGGATATACGCTGCTTTTGAATCCTTACTTTCAATCGCTTGTGCCAATAACTCGTCCGTCTTCGGTACCCCCAAATACCGAATCACTTCCGGCGAGACGCGATAGCTTCGCTGAAAAACCTTCCCCATAGCTTCCGAGGCGACCACGATATCTGTAAACTGATCATAGACACGCTGAAACCGTCGCCTGTCTGCTTGCCCACGCAACTGAGTCTGAGGATCTTCCCAACCAAATTTTTTGATAGCCCCAATCGCGTGCCATAGCTGAATCACTGCTTGTCCATTCTTCAACAGGGAGAGCTCGGAAAAGTAGTTATCCACGAGAATTACTTGCGCATTTTTCAATAACCCGATGCGATTTCTGAAAAGAAGTTGCCATGGTGTATAAGGAAGTATTTGAACGCCCAAATGAGCCAATTCTTCCGCATAAGCTTTTGACCTAGGTGTATAAAAAACAGCGAAATCATTTTGGTATATTTCTGCTAAACGACGAATCAATCCACCATCATTTGCTGTAAAACTCATGATATAGACTATCGGAATTCGCTTTTGGGGCTTGGGTAACCCACACAACGCCCATAAATAAAAAGACTTCAAATAAATCACATTACTCTTCCTTTTGTAAACATCAATTATTCTTTTAAATCAATATGTACTTTTTCCGAACTGGAATAAATTTTTATTAAAAACAATTGCGTATCTTGTTTTGTGTAAAAACAAGATGCGGTAATTAAAATTATTCCTTACTTTTAGTTAATAAAGAGGTTTAAATCTTTATATTAACTAAATTCTACACATTATAAAGATAAAAATCAACATTACAAGTAAGGATTTTGTTTTTTTTATGAATGATTTTAGGTGAAAAATAGATAATTCTGTATATTTTTGAATTTTAGAACAGTATATTGTCTTTTTCTGCCGTCAAGTCAGCCGTCAAAGAAAGGGTGAAGTAACGTAGTATGTCAAAAGGAGAAAATATTTATAAGCGCAAAGATGGTCGTTGGGAAGGCCGCTACCCCAAAGCACGTAAGGAAGATGGGTCATTACATTACGGATATATTTATGGTCAATCTTATCGCTCGGTTAAAAAGAAAATCATAGAAAGAAAAAATTATTACTATTTCCAAAAAAAAATACCTCTAAAAAAATATTCTGGAACTTTTGCAGATTGGGGAGAATACTGGTTAAGAAATATCAAAGGAAATCAAATTAAGCCTAGCACATACACAAGCTATGAAAATAAAATGCGTGTACATTTACATCCATACTTAGGAGATAAGCAATTAGATAAAATAGCTGCAAAAGATATTTCAAAAACAATCGAAATACTATCCAGTAATTTAGGGGTAAGTTCGGTTCGTTTGATTTACCGATTGTTAAACAGTTGTCTTGAAGCTGCCAAAGGAAGAGGATATATATCTAGTAATCCTTGTATAGATATCGAACTACCTTCAACCTGTCAAAAAAAAGTAGAGGCATTCCCTTGGGATGACCAAAAAAAAATGCTTGAAATCAGTCAAAAAAATCAGAAATACTTACCCGTTCTACTAGCATTGGAAGCCGGCCTGAGAATTGGAGAAATTTGTGGATTAAAATGGGAGGATATTGATTTTTCAACATCTGTTTTGCATGTAAGAAGAACAGTTCAAAGGGTTTCTAGTCAAGCAGAAGGTGCTAAGACTGAATTAATAGAGGGCAGTCCTAAGACAATCAAGGGATTACGAACAATCCCTCTAACACAAAATTTGCATCAGATATTATCAGAATTAGCAATAACTCAAGAAGTAAAATCTTCTTATGTAATACAGACTCAGAATCATACTCGAATGGAACCTAGAATCATAAATTATCATTTCTCTCAACTTAAAAAGAGTTTAGGTATTCAATATGGAACTTTCCACGCCTTGCGACATAGTTTTGCAACGCGTTGCATTGCACTAGGAGGCAACATTGCTGCAGTAAGTGCAATGTTGGGACATTCATCAATAAAAATGACTTTAGACACCTACACTAGTAGTTTTTTGAGCGATCAAAGAGAAATAGTCAATAAATTCAATAATTAGATACATCTATTTTATAAGGTAGCTGCTCAATTTCAGTATTTTATCAGAGGATTAGTTCGATATTTGCACCGTCAAAATCATCGTCAAAAACTAACCAAAAGACCTCTGTAACTGAAATTGTAGCAGTTTTTCTTGTTTTTACACAAAACAAGATAGAAGATCTGTGACTTATGAATTCTAATAATCTTTAACTTCTATTCGTCTTGTATTAATTGAGAGTGTAGCAGAAAGTTTGAAAGTAGGTTAGTCAAAAGCTTGAAAATCACCTGATTCTAACAAGGAGACAGAAGGATATGACTGGAATGGTAACTTATTTTTGAAAAGCAGTTGCATAAGTTTTTTTAACTCCTGTTATCTTACGATACTGCGTTTATTGCCAGCCTCAGAAGGAAAGTCTCTGTACTATACATCATGAGCTTTTCTTTTACTGATGGCAATTTAATCCAGTATCTTGCTAAAAGATATGAACAGGATTTTTTTGTGCTATATACAAAACGAACAAACTAATACAATCGTAGGGAGATATTGTTCTATAGCTCCAGGCGTCAAAAGATTAGGAACAAATCACCCTATTAATCAATTCACTACTTCCAGTATTACATATGAAAAAAAGTTGTTCTGCATCTACATATTTTGAGGATATAGATTATACGCACAAAACAGTCCCAAATCCCATAATAAGCGACTTGCCAATAGTAATTGGTAACGATGTTTGGATTGCAAAATGTTACTTTTTCTTCAACAGGTAAAACTGTTGGGGATGGCGCGGTTATTACTGCTGGTTTCCTTGTTACAAAAGACGTTCCACCTTACACTATTGTTGGTGGTATTCCTGCAAAAATTATAAAGTTTCGAGTTAAGCCTGAAGTCATTCAAAAACTATTGAATCTAAGATAGTGGCAATATGCCTTCGGTGATTTTGTTACTGTTGATGCAGATGATGATATCGAGACTTTTATCTCTAAAGTTGAACGATTAATTGAAGAAGAAAAATTGACTCCCTTCCAACCTACACCTATAACTATAGAAGATTTTGAAAAACTTCTTTAGAGTCATATATTTCTTTTATAGATAATAAAATATCATATTTAAATAGCCTAATGCTCTCTGGTTTTTAGCTGCATTGGGTCTATTTATCTTTCTGTTAAGCTTCTTTGCAAAGGTTTATCCCACAGTTTTTTTATTAAACCGATTCCCTACTCCCTTCCTTTTTAACCATCCCCATCAACACACGACTACTACCTTTCTTTCTACTATAAATATTTCCTCTTGACACATGAACAGACATTCATATATAATAAGCATGGAAACATGAACGATCATTCATATATAAATCAAAACCATTCCTATTTAATTAACGAAAGAAGGTAGAATACAATGGAACATACACACGAAAAAAATACCCATACCCACAATCATGATCACACAGGTTGTTCTCATGAACATAATCATGGAAACATGCCAATTATCTTATTTTTTACAGGAGTCCTACTCTATCTTGCCGCATTCTTTGTACCTGAAGACAGCTTGGTTCGCACTATTCTCTATATTCTCTCTATGCTAGCAGCTGGGCACCATGTAATTATTGAAGGCTTCGGAGAAACTTTTACAGATACTATCAAAAAGAAAAAATTTACACCGAACGTACACATCTTGATGACTTTAGCCGCACTCGGCGCATCAATCATTGGTGATTTTGATGAAGGAGCACTTCTGATTCTTATTTTTGCCGGTGCTCATTTTCTTGAGGACTATGCTGAAGGAAGAAGTAAACGCGAAATTACGAATCTCTTGAAGATGAATCCTACCGAAGCGCGTCTGCTACAAAGCGATGGAACGACAAAGCTAGTACCTGTCTCTTCCCTCAAAATTGGCGACACACTGCAAGTACTTAATGGCGACCAAATCCCTACAGACGGAATTATTCTAAAAGGAACAGCTGTGATCGATGAAGCATCGATCAATGGTGAAAGTATGCCGAAAGAAAAAACTACTGGAGATGTTGTTTTCGGTAGTACGATCAATGGCAGCAGCTCTTTCACGATGGAAATCACTAAAGATAGTAAGGACACAGTCTTTGCCAAAATTATTCAACTCGTGGAGCAATCACAATCTAACTTGTCAAAAACTGCGACAAAGATTAAACAAATTGAACCAACTTATGTAACAGCAGTATTGATCATTGTTCCACTATTTATCTTAGCAGCTCCCTTCTTGCTTGGATGGAGCTGGGAACTCAGTTTTTATCGTGGGATGGTCTTACTGATTTCTGCTTCTCCATGTGCGTTGGCAGCCAGTGCTGTTCCAGCAACCTTATCTGGGATCTCCAATCTAGCAAAACGTGGGGTTCTATTTAAAGGTGGGGCTTTTCTTGCCAACTTAGCTGATATTAAAGCTGTTGCCTTTGATAAGACAGGGACATTGACAGAGGGGAAACCGAAAGTAACAGACTACTACTTCCAAACAGAAAACAAACAGACTGAAAAAGAATGGTTGACGATTCTTTCCTCTATGGAAAAAACAGCAAACCATCCTTTAGCAAAAGCAATCCTGGAAAAATTTCCAGCAAACAATACCTTGGAGCTAGACGTTACAAATGAAATTGGAAAAGGCTTATCCGCAACGACAGCCGGACGTCATTACCAAATTGGTAAACCTGATCTTTTCAAACAAGTGCCTCCAATTATTGACAGAAAAAAAGAACAGTATGCTCTTGAAGGTAAAACCGTGATTTATTTCAGCGAAAATCAAGCGGTTGTTGGCTTGATTGCAATGATGGATGTGCCAAATCCAGAAGCAAAACAAGTGATTGCTTATTTGAAAGGCCAAAACATCCATACAACCATGATCACCGGAGATGCTGTCGCGACGGGCCAAGCGGTTGCCGACCTTTTAGGCATCGATGAAGTAGCTGGAAATGTACTGCCAGAAAACAAGTCTCAAATCATTCAGGAACAACAGAAAAAATACGGAATGACTGCTATGCTTGGTGATGGTGTCAATGATGCTCCGGCGCTAGTTACCGCTGATATCGGTTTTGCTATGGGTGATGGAACAGACATCGCAATCGATGTCGCAGATGCTGTATTAATGAAAAATGATTTAAAGAAATTTAGTTATGCACACAAAGTTTCTAAACGATTGGATACAATTGTTTGGCAGAATATTGCCTTCTCTATGTTTATCGTCGCTTTATTAGTCATCTTAAATCTACTTGGCAAAATGGATATCGCGATTGGCGTCATTGCTCACGAAGGCAGCACACTGCTGGTTATATTGAACGGCTTACGGATGCTGTTACCTATGGATAAATAAAACGTATAGGTTCTACAGATAATCGTTCACTTTCAACAGTTATATCACTAATGAAAAACAGGTGGTACTGTACATTCAATACGTACAGTACCACCTGTTTTTTCATCTACGATGCCCATTGCCGTGACCATTTCCATGAGAGGATGAATGACCATAACTGCCAACGCCCTGACTATTTCCATTGCCGCCAGCCTGAGTAGCACCGTCATTTCCGGAGTTGATACAGCTACCGTCACAAATGCCATTGCCGTGGCCTGTTCCATCACAGATACCCGTGCCGTTGCCCATATGATGTCCATAGTTCGTCACCTCAGCATTACCTACACATGAGCCATCACAAATACCATTGTTATGAAACCGACCATCACAAACGTCAGCTGATGGAGTAGCTTCCTGTGTTTCTATCGGTTCTTCTTCTGTGCTATTTACTACAGGCACCTCCTCTTGTGTCAGCAGCTGCTCCTGAACAGTTGGTACTACTTGTCCCGTATTCCCTTGACTTTCAACAGCTTTACTTCGTTCAGCCTTGTTTTTTCTCAGCGTACTGATCAAGTGTGTCATTCTCTTGCTTCCTTCTGTCACTCGACTCCCTGACCTATAGGCCGTAGTACAGGCAATCCCACCAACCTGCTCAGACACTCTGCTATCTGCAGTTGTACTTCCTATACTGACACCAATAACACTAACTGCTAAAACCATTGCTATAACCAAAACTTTTTTCATGTTCTCACCTCACTTTCCTTCTTCACCTCTAAGTTTAGAAGGAAAGTGTGACAAAACTATGGCAAAGGACAAAAATTATCATCTGATTTCACTTCTGAATTGGAAAATAAATATCTACAATAACCTGATGATCAGAGGTATTCTTAATCGTGATCGTTCCTGAATGTCGCTGCACGATTTGCTGGCAAATCGCCAATCCCAGACCTGTTCCTTCTTCGGCAGAAGTCCTGTCTCCACGATGAAATGCTTGAAATAGCTCCTTCTTATCCAAAATAATGCCCTGACTACTTGGATTAATCAACTGTACATGCAATTGATTCTCCACTTTTTCGAGCAATAACTTGATTCTAGTATTTGGCTCACTATACTTATACGCATTCTCCAAAAGGTTTTTCAAAAGCTGTGTCAGTCGCCCTTGATCGCCCTCAAGATATATCGGTGCAGTCAGCTGATTATCGAAAACGAATGCCTGCTGCTTTTCAGCAAATTTCAAACGGTAAGAACGAACGGCATCTTCAACAACTTCTAACGGATCAACAGATTCCTTCACCAAAGAAAAGCCAACAGCTTGTAACCGGCTCAATTCTAATAGATCATTGACCAATCGTTCCAAATAATCCGCTTCTTTCAACAGCTGTTTGTGATAACTTCTTTGTTCCTCTGGGGAATCAACCAAACCATCTGTTAAAGCTTCTAAAGAGCTTTTCATAACCATGACTGGTGTTCGTAGTTCATGAGAAATTTGAGATAGGAACTCTTTTTCATCTTGTTCTTTATTTTTCCGTGCCTTTTCGGCCTTTTCAAGACGATGACTTAAAATAGATAATCGATCTGCTAACTCATTTAGTTCATCCTCTGTATGAATAGTCAACGCTGGTGGATAGTGTCCTGCAATCAATGTATTCGTATAACTTTCCATTTCTTTGATTGGTGCAGTAAACCCTTTAGCCAATCTGACTGAAACTAAAATACCGACAAGCAAGGCAATAATCAAGCTAACTAACAAAATCAAATAACCATTGGCCTGATTCTGATGGATAGAAGCCACATCGGAATACATGATAATCACTCCTGCCACCTCGTCTGAAACAAGGATTGGTAAGGCATGAGTCACTGTATTTAGTTGAAGCAAGATACCCGCCTTTTTCAAAACAGCCTTTTTCGTCTGATAGACCTCTGCAACCATGTCTTCGGCATTTTTCGGAAGAGGCTCACGGCTGTCAGCCCGATTATGGTGCTGTCCTTTCAAAAGCGTGTCTCCATTCTGGTCAACGACCCAAACACTATCCCCTGAGATCTGATCAATAAAATTCAAATAGGCCCCATAACCCATCATCCCATTATGATTACCAGAGGATTGCTGACGTGAAGTTGCGTTGGAGGTAAAATACTCTGTCAGAGTTGTCTGAATAACTTCCCCACGATGTGTCATCTCCTCTAGATGCAAATCCTCTGTTTGCTTTGAAAAAATCACACTAAACAATAGTCCGATTATTATTGTCATTGCAACCAGTAATAGCGAGAAAAGGCGAATCAGACGACCAGCTATATGTTTTTTCATGAGGTCACCTCAAATGCGTAACCCGCTCCCCAGATGGTCTGGATATGGCAAATCGAAGCACCAGCTTTCAGCTTTGCCCGCAATCTTTTCATATGACTGTCCACTGTTCTTGGATCACCAAAATAGTCTATGCCCCAAACACTGTCTAAAAGGTTTTCACGTGTAAATACTTTTTTAGGAAACTGAACAAACAATAGCAGTAAATCAAATTCTTTTTTCGTCAGCGATAATCTATTACCAGCTGCCGTAACTTCTTTGGATGCGACATCAATAAGGATATCCCCGCATGTGAACTGCTTCTTTGTATTCGTTTTTTCAAATTGGATTCTTCTAAGTAATGCGTTGATACGAGCAACGACTTCTTTCGAAGAAAACGGCTTAACGATATAATCATCCGCCCCTATCTCTAATCCCAGAATACGATCCGCATCTTCTGATTTAGCAGTGATCATAATAATTGGAATGATTGATGACTTTCTTATCTCCTGACAAACAGCATAACCGTCCAGCTCAGGCAACATAATGTCTAGCAAGATCAATTCATAATGTTGTTGCTCAAAAGCAGCTAAGGCACTTTTCCCATCATAAACAGCATCCGCTTCATACCCTGCATGCTTCAAATATTTTTTCAGTACCTCAACGATTTGCCGATTATCTTCAACAATCAATACTTTTGCCATAATACTCTCCTTAACATTCAGTTGAATCTTCGTTATCCCATTTTTCAAATCCAACAGAATCCTCTTACTGATAGGATACATGCATACAATAGGCTTTGTCTATATCTAACGTCTCTTCTTTCCTAACAGATAGTCGACAACAAGCTGATTTTTAACTATGAGCGCTACCCTTTATATCGTCTGATCAAGCTTTGCTTGATTTCGCATGTAAAATTATAGACTATTTTTAAGTAAAACAAAAAATAGCATGGGCGTTTGCTATTCCCACGCTATTTTCTAAAACCGAACAAATGACAGGTAGGTAGAGAAAACTTGTTCACTAACCGCTTTTATCACGACCTCAGTTGGTAAAAAGTATCTACTTGAAACTGAACATTTCTGTCTCTATTCCTACACTATTTCTCTCTTTGTTACGATGGTTCATTTCTTTTACTATTTCAAAACAAAGACAAGTCTAAACATCTCTGTTATTGCTAACTACCTTATACAAGGAAGCTTATTTCTTCGCTGCAGCCGCAAACTCAGCAGATTGTGTTCCTGCTTGTCTACCAAAAACAATAATATCCGCTACTGCATTTCCTCCAATACGGTTTTGTCCATGAATACCTCCGGTAACTTCTCCGGCTGCATATAGACCTTTAACCTCAGAACTATCTTCTCCTAAAACCTGTGTTTTAGTATTGATTTTAACACCACCCATTGTGTGATGGATTCCTGGTGCTATCTTGATTGCATAATAAGGTCCAGTCGTTAAATCATAATCCATTGCTGTCGTACGGTCGAATGCTGTATCTGATTGATCTTTTACTGCTTTGTTCCATGTATCCACTGTTTCTTTTAATGTTTCAGGCGTCATGTCGATTTCTTTAGCCAAATCTTCGATCGTTTTGCCTTCGATGACCACACCTTGATCCTTGTAGAAATCTACTTGTTTTGCACGGTCAGCTAACGCACCATCAAAGATAAGGTAAGCATAGCTTTCCGGAAGAGCTGTAATAGCTTTCGATACATTGTCGCGAGTTTCCAATTCATTATAGAAACGTTCCCCTTGCTGATTAACAAGAATACCACCTTCACCACGAACTGTTTCGCTGATCAACATACCAGTATCTTGTACAACAGTCGGATGCACTTGAATCTGCTCCATATCAACAACTGCTCCGCCTACTTCTTCGACCATACGAATGCCATCGCCTGTACTACCTTCTGATGTCGTACTTACATAGCCTTTCAACTCTGGACGATATTTCTCGATCATTTCCTTATTTGAACCAAATCCACCAGTTGTAATGACAACTGCATCTCCGGAAATCGTCTTAGATTTTCCATCTACTTCTACCTCTACACCAGTCACCTGATCGTTTTCTTTAACAATTTTTGTGACTTCTGTATTAACAAATAATGGAATCTCTTTTTCGTGGATATTTCTTACAAGTCCATCTACAAGATATGCACCAACGGCAGAACCATCATGCGGACGATGAATTCTTTTCACACTTGCTCCACCACTATAGCTAATATTATCCAATGTAATATCCATTGAATCCAACCAATCGATCGCAGGCGAAGAATTATCAACTAAATAGCGCAACAATTCTTTATCATTTGTCCCTTTTCCACCCTTTAGTGTATCTTCAAAAAACAGGTCATTACTGTCATCAATTCCTTGTTCTTTTTGGAACTTCGTCTCAGAAGCATTCATTCCTCCGGAAGATTTCATTGTATTCCCGCCAGCTACTGGCAGCTTCTCCAAAATGACCGGATCCATACCTTCTTCTTTTGCAGACAACGCCGCTGCCATGCCAGCTCCGCCACCGCCAACGATGATAATATCATAGCTGTCTTTCAACTCAGAAGGATCGGTATATTCTGTTGCTGACGCACCTGAGGTTACTTCAGTAGAACTAGAGCTAGAGCTTTCTTTGCTTTTTTCTGTACTACCCTTTCCAGCTGAATCTGCCCCACACGCACCTAGCAAGAACATCGCTGTAAGCCCAATAAATCCTTTTTTCAACACATTTTTCTTCACTGTGATTCCCCCAATAATTAATAATGATAGATTCGATTGTGATGAACTGAACAAGACAATCTAACAAATAATCGATCTCCACTTCTCTTTCATCAAAATGATTCTTTCTACCATCATTCAGTATAACTGATGTTTATTTTCCTAGCAATAAAAGATTGGTTCCATTTTTCACTCGAATTTTTAGAATAAATAGGAATCTAATTTTTCCAAAAACATATTAATCTAGTTTCTATTTCTCTCACAAAAACCTAAATATAACTTTTCTATAAATCTACTATCCATAGTTAGATGATGCATCGGCCACAATAGCGATTTGAAAAGCCAACCGATAAGACTACGTCACTCTTTATAAATAGCACCACTTAACTTTGTTTGTCTGACTATAAAGAAAATAAATAAGATTGTAGGAATGCCTAACAAAAGCAATGCTACGCCTTTATTTTCAAAGAAGGAAAATAGTAATAATTGAACAACTACTGCCTCGTACATAAGATAAATACCTGTTACAAAAATGCTCTTACTCGCTAGATTTCCTATCTGCTTCTTATCTATTTTTTCTCGCTTATTTTTGGGTAAATCATTATAGCCCGCTACCAATAATAACCATTGCCCCTTTCTAAATTTGAAACTAAGAATAAAGCAGCTTATAGCTAAACTGAACAGTACTATGAACATGATAACAGACACCATATCGCTATTCTCCTTTTTGTTCATTTTCAAAAATAGGTGTTTGCATGGAATCTAATTGTTTTTTAGAATCACAAAACACTTGCCAGCGCTGAATTTGATTATTTTTGACTGCTACTTTCCAGCAAGCTGGAATTTGCCAGTATCTTGATTTCTTCCCTTTATAAGATGCACTTGCTTTGCCAATAATTATTGAACACTTTTCTGCTTCAATATATTCCTCTACCTCAATAACATAATCTGGAAACCAATTAAAATAACCTTGCCAGCCAGTTTTCATTTGTTCCTTGTTTTCCTTATGTCCATAAGTATCAATAAAATAAAAATCTTCTGCCATCATTTGAATAATTCTAGGTACGTTCTGTTCATTGATAGCTTCTATAAATGCCAACACCGTTTTTTTCATTTTCCACCTCCTATAAATAATTGTTTTACTCGGGGCTGTGACATAAGTAGGCCTCAATCCTTTAAAACCGGATAAGTGATGTTGCAGAAGCAGCTTTTTTTCCTTATTGCTTGAAGCTGACCACTTCAGCCATAACCTCCTTACCTAATTGTTTCAGTTTAAATATTCTTTATCCATTATCTCATCGAATCATTAAATAAAACAGTTTGACCTCATTTTTTTATATCTGCTTGCAATAAAAAAATGGACAGATCAGTCCTCAGTGATTTTACTGAGATTTCATCTGTCCATACTGCTCTTTATTTACTCGATATAAAGCTATTTCTTGCAATGATTTCTAAAACTAGTTATAAACTGCCATTAACTTTTCATAATTGACCACGGTTTTTTCATTTTGTTCCTTTTGATTCAAGATATCCTTAATACTGATCACTGCGGAATTGACTCTCAGCACATCTATACTACCTGTTCTCATTTCTTTTCTGTAGATAAATGATACTTCCTGTCCTTCAAAAAACGATTGCCCTTTTTCAGATATGATTCCTTGTTTATGTCCGTAAAAGCTCATAAATTAGCCCCTTTTCCTTATTGACCTAAACTCCCTGCAATTTCCTCAGTAACTTAGCAATAATATAAGAAAAAACGATCCAAACAATTGGATCGTTTTTATAGACTACTTTAGTTCTTGAAAATGTTTACTGCTTGTGGTCCACGTTGACCATCTTCTATATCAAATGTCACAGCTTGACCTTCATCCAAACTCTTGAAGCCCTCACCTTGTATTGCTGAAAAATGAGCAAATACATCTGTTCCATTCTCTTGCGTGATAAAACCAAAACCTTTGTCTGCATTAAACCATTTCACTGTACCTGTATTCATAAAATCTTCCTCCTTGTGCTCACTGCACAATCATTATTTGCAATACCTTCGTGATAAAAAAAGAGGAGATAAGACACTCAATATGAATGAAATGACCTTTTAATTTAGCAATCAATTATACTACTCTTCTAATACTACACTATTTTTGGGGATAAGTATAGCATTATATAGAAATAGTTACGTTTTATTTTACTACTTCTCACTATTTTTTTAAAACTGAATGCAAAAATTCACTTATTTTTTAAAATATAGACGTTCTATTACAGTCACTTTTAAACAATAGATTTTTTATATTTTCTGATTTTCTTAGTTGCCCATTCATAGTGACTAACAGTTGTAGAGACAAAATAACTACCTAACGTAGAACCACCAACCCATGGAAATACCTTTTTAGAAAACAGTTCATCATTTGAGAATTCTTCTGCTAATTTCATGACCTTTTTATGACTCTCCTTAAGAAGGGCTAATGCTTCTTCGTACGTCCCGTCTTTATGCTTTTCCATAAACTCTACGTTCATCGCTCCGTAGGATTTCCAATTGTAGCCCTCTTTAAGAAACTGTTTTGTCTCTCCATTTCTATTTGCAGCTACCCAGTCTAGCAATAATTGCTGCCACTCATACAAATGAATAAGCACATCATGGATATTTCTGTCACGCTTCCAATGCTCCCCCTTTTCTTTTTCTACATCAAAAGAAAATGTACCTGTCAGTTGTTCTATCGTCAATGAATCTAGCAACTCCATCAATTTGTCAAAGCTTTCATTTCCTGATTGAATAAGATCATTCTTTGTTGTTGGTCTAGCCATTTTACATCTCTCCTCTTTCTTCTATTGCTTATAGCCGTATTAAGCTCTATCTAAACTATAAACCGTTACGTAAGGTATGAGTCAACAGGTAATTTTCTTTTTTAGCTTTCTTGACTTCTGTTTTCTCAGTCGATATTCTTTTTCCAGTCGTTCCTTTTGTAAGTCATCAGCTAATAAATATGTAAGCTGAATTATTTCGTGAAATGCCTCTTTCTCCTTTGAATAATCGAACAAATCTACTATCCCATAACGAGTTTTCAATATCCTCATTTCTTGACGAATGAAAAGATACTCTTCTTTTCGCTTTTTCTTTATCCATTTACTGCTCCTTCACTTCATCCAAAGACATTCTCTGCCAAGCATTATCTTTCATCGTACACTGCATAAAACTATGTTTCAGATGATTTTTCAGTAAAAAAATTTGATTTCCATACTGCAATATTCAGCCATCATATCTATCGCATCACGTATCAGCTTTTCATCCACATACTCACTAAAATGACTACTTATGATCTGCATCCTATAGGAAAACTCTCTGATTGTCACTCCTGTCTCCGACTAACTTGTCGGTGTAGCAGTTCTAGAATTACCTTTTATTGGTATGCCACTCTTTTGTCTTTTCATAAAAGAAAGATAGGACTCAGGAAGTTTGTAGCCCAATGTCTCCTCAATATACGCCACATTGCCTGCATCAAAATAACTGCCCTCGCATTCTTTTTTTCGCGTAACCTGAAACCTTCCAAAAACTCTTAAAATCAAACTCTTTCCAGCGATCATCTTTTTTCTCTTTACTCATCCCTAGATCCTCTTTCATATTGTCTATAATTTCAGCAACCTACCAAAGAAAATACTTTCTCTTTATATTTACAATCCGCGATAGTAGTCATGTTAAACATTATTCGTACCACCTTTTTAATCATTGTATCAATTTTCACATAGCAAATCAGTGCTAGTTTTTGCATTTTTAATGCGATTGACTTAAAAGTTATGGGTAAGTAGCTCTAGCAAGCTATGTCCAAGTGTAAAATACTATATGAAACATTGACTTTTTATGTTACAATTTTTTCTGTTTAAAATATTGTTGTACAAAAAAAGGGAGTGTTCCAAATGAAAAAAATATTTTTGCTACTACTATCACTCAGTTTACTTTCCGCTTGTAATACTACCAAAGAATCTACAAATTCATCAAAAGACTCGATTGAATCTTCAACAAAGAATACTTCAAAAAAAAGTACCATCAAAACTTTTACCGGTAGAGTAACAATTGGTAAAGATGGTGACTTACCTGCTAATACGTATGATTTAGTTGCTGTCGGAGCTGGGTATGGCCCTGTTAGTTTATATCTTAATGGAGAGGAAAGTTCTTCCTTCCGTAGGCACATGGCTTCCACAGAAGGAAAAGAAACTATTCTCTCTTCTGATTTGGAATCCGCTAAGCCAGAATACTATAGCGAAAAAGTACAAGGGCTTGTTCTGCGAGAAGGCTCTGTCATAACAATCCAAGATGTATCCATTGAATTTAGCAAAACCGTTCAATCCAATGACAAAAAAATTCTAACAGGGGACCTTGCAGTCGGAGAAGGAGGGGATTTACTCCCCAGAACTTATAATCTAGTTCCCATTGGAGATGGATACGGTCCAGTCAGTCAATATACATCTGAAGATGAAGGCTCTGTTTTTCGAAAATACATTGCTTCTATTGAAGCAAAAAAAATCATCCAAAAGCTAGAATCAGAAGCAGGAAATCCCAGTAACTATAGTGAAGAGATTCTAGGACTTATTCTTCACGAAGGCGACACACTTTCTGTTCGTGATGTTTCTGTTGAGTTTTCTATAGTAGATTGATATTCTCGTATAAGGAGGGTAAGACAGAAATGTATGTCTTAGACTCCTTAACTTTTTTAGAGAAATAATTTCACCCACCTTTTCTCATTTTCAATCGACATTTCATCCACTGCTTGTTCTTTTCAATTAGAACCAACATAACATTATTCTTTCAAATCGAAAAAAACCGCCAAAAATCGGCGGTCTGTTATTTCTAGTACTCAAACTGGCGGTAATAGCGTCTGATATCTAATGGGTGACAATTTAGTTTTTCAACATGAGCGTCAATCCTTTGTGTGACACAGTGCATCAATAGAAATGAGAGCACACGGCCACGGTATTTTTCACTGATACCTTTCACTTCGTAATCCTTTGAGTCAATCAAGGTGTAATTCGCACAAATTCGTGGCAACAGTTTCGCGACACGTTCAGCAAGTGGACGTTGCTCATCTTCACCAAGGAATAAGGTCACCGCGGTTGTTTCATTAATGATCTCTAATGTCCCATGCAGAAACTCTGCAGCATGAATCGATTTAGAACGCAGCCAGCTTTGCTCTTCCCAATAACACATTGCATAAGAATAAACTGCGCCCCATTGATTGCCGGCTCCAATAAAATAGTGCATCGGGTCATGACGATGTGCTTCAGCAAAGGCTAGGCCAAAGGCATCTGCTTTCTTTTCTGCTTCCACTAAGCCAACGGCCAAATGTTCATCTAACTCTTTATAATAAGCTTCATAGTCCTCAAACTCCCCATTATTTTTCATCAAGCGATCCGCAACCATAAAGAACTTGATCTGCTCTGTTCCCGGTGCCGGATACGTAACCACCTTGTCACACTTTTCAGCCAGTACACTCTCTTTCGCATCAATAAACCCAACCAAGGTTGCCCCAACTTTTTTGATTTCCTCTACTGCCTCAACGACCTCTTGCGTCGTACCAGTCACAGAAGATAAAATAACCAACGAATCTTTTGTCAATCTGCGGTTCCCTGTTGTATAGTATTCAGCGGCGTGCTGCACATAGACAGGAAGATCGCTTTTACCATTGATATACGTTACAGCTTGCATAGCAGAAGCATAGGTTCCACCAATACCTAAATAGTAGATATTATCAAAACCTTTAGCATAGATTTCATCAATGATTTGCTCTACCTGCGGGCGCAATTCTAATGCTCCTTGGATATCCTTCACTTGCTTTTGTTCGTCAAATTTCAACATCTTGTTTTCTCCTTCATCGTTTACTTTTAAGTACATCATCAAAATCATCGAAAATCCTTTGGCTTAAATCAATCCCTTTTGCTGTTGCAATGCGATATGCCAACAACTGAAATGGAACAACCAGAAGTAATGGACTGATTTCTTCTGACACCTTCATATCTAATCCCAAAACATTTTTTTCTTCAGATTTCTCTGTGGTGATGGTCAAACATTCGCCAACAGCTTGTCTCATATACGTATTCAGCGCCTGTGAACGAGTTGCTTGCTGACTATGATTTTCTATAAAAAAGAGAAGGTGACTAGCATCTGCTTCAAGATAAGGACCATGCATATATGCCTCTAGCTCAAAACCGCTACTTGGCACACGAACAGTCTCTGTAAATTTTGTTTCAAATTCCTTTGCAGTCCCCCAATTTGGACCATAACCAATGCTAATGTAACGTTGGGCTAATCTGAACTCAGCCTCGTGAGTCAAAAAGAAAGCTTCAGTCTTTTCAATAATTTGTGGAATAGTTTCAATGGCCGAAAATAGGTCCTTTTTCTTACCTGCTACTTCTTCCTCAGTTATCTCTCCAGAAGCATTGGCCATTGCAATGCTTAACAACATCAGAGTAGCCACTGTTGCCGAGTATCCCTTCGTCACAAAACCAACTGTTTCGATCCCCATATTTAATGGAATCACTTCATCGACATAAGCTGTGATCGGACTATCTACTACTGCGGTCAGTGCCAGTGTACGAACCTTTTGCTCTTGATTGATTATTTTGATTGCATCAATTGTCGAGGCGCTCTTACCACTTTGAGAAACTGCAATCACTGTATCAACCGCAGCATTCACGCGACCATAGTGTAAAAAGTGATAGGGTTCTTGGATGTCGATCGTTATCTTCGCTGTTTTTTCCATGTAATATTTCGCCGCCATACAAGCATTCATGGACGAGCCGGTAGCTAAAATCAAACAGTTTTTCATTTTAGCTGCCTGCTGCGTTTCGACAAGTTGAAACGCTGTAATAATCTTTTCCAAAACCTCTTTTTCTTCATGGATATAATCCATCATCGTTGCCATTCACTGTCCTCCTTAAAATAAACCGATCCACGCCCCTAGAATGCCGACCACTGCCATACCACCTAGAATTGCCAATGGTTTGACTTCTTTTTTGAGTAGGTAGAAAACTGCACCAAACGCGCCAAGAGATAGGATATTTGGCACAATATCATCAAAAATACTCTGAACTGTCACTGCTTCATCCCCAGAACCAATCGTTAACGGTATATTGATTTCAATCATTGAGGCCGTCATTGCCCCCACCACCATCAAACCAATAATTGATGCTCCTAATGTCAGACTTTCCATCATACCATTGCTTTGAATTTTCTTTAAAAAGTCCGTTCCTAATTTATACCCCCAGCCTGTAAACAGATAGCGCAAGATGATATGAGGGATATTGAAAATTAGTAGGAATAGAATTGGCCCAAGAATGTTGCCCTTCAATGCTAGTGAAGTACCGACACCCGTCGCAATCAGACGTAAGGTACCCCAGAAAAAGGAGTCGCCTAGCCCGGCCAATGGTCCCATCAAGGAGGTCTTAATACTATCGATTGCTGAAACATCAAAGGCTTCGTCCGTGACATTTTCTTCCTCCATCGCCGCGTTGATCCCTAAAATCAATGTGACGATATGGGGTGTCGTATTGAAGAACTCTAAATGGCGTTTAAGTGCATCCGCCATTGTCTCTTTTGTTTTATAAAGTTTTTTCAGTATTGGGATCATGGCATAGACATAGGCCAGATTCATCTGCCGCTCATAGTTCCAAGAAAACTCCATTTGGAAGGAACGCCAAAACACTTTGTTTAATTCTTTTTTCGTTATCTTTGCTTCCTGATCAGAAATCTTCGTCATCATCAACAACCTCCCCACCTGTTGTTTGTACCGGCATCTCAGCTCGTTTTGTCATACTTGTCAAATTGACCACGATCACAGCAATAATTGCACCGATGATAGCAATTCCCGTCACTGGAATATCTAAATAACCAACCAACACAAAGCCCAAGAAAAAGTACGGCGCCACCGCTTTGTTGATCAACAGTCTTGCTAGCATGGCAAACCCAAGCGCTGGAATAATTCCTGTTGCTACAGACAAACCATGCTGAACAAATGCTGGAATCATCTCCAATAAGCCGCTGATGGTATTGCTCCCTACAGAGAAAGAAATTGCAACGACCAAGGCAAGCATCAGTGATAAGCCAAAGCCAGCCATTAAATGCATCCGTTCTACTCCCTTATAGTTTCCATCCTCCGCATAAGCATCTGCTCGATGGTTCATGATTGGGATCAATAGACCTAAATATACATTTTTCAAAATCAATGTTAATGTTGCAATTGGCAACCCAAGCAACAGTGCTGTTTCTGTGCCAGCTCCGGCAGTAATGGCAAAAGCTGTTCCTAAAATCCCACCAGTCACAACATCTGGTGGAATCGATGCACCAACAGAAAACGAACCTATAAATGCTAATTCTAATGTAGCGCCCATGATGATTCCTGTTTTGATATCCCCAAGAACTATACCAGTAAACAACCCAGTAACAATGGGGCGTGACAGTAGGGACGTCCCTAATGCGTATTCTGACTGGGCAATGAAAGCCACTAGCCCTAACAAAAGTGCCTGTATAAGCATGTCATCATTTCCTTTCTTTTTTACAATACCTCTGTAGCAACAATTTTCTTATCTGCCGGCACCTGACGAATCTCAACTTCCACACCATTACTCGCCATTTTTTTTACTAGCTCTTCTTCCTCTGGCAGAATATTGACGGCCTTCCCAATCGATCGCGTCCCTTCTCTTACCTTCATGCCCCCCAGATTTACTTGACGAATATCCGAATACGCTTCAGCTAGTCGATACGCATCGCTCACCGATTCAACAACAATAAATAACTTGTATTTATCTGTGACACCACTTTGAAGTGCCTTGATCGAATCTTCAATAGTTTTAATAACTAATTTGACTCCTTGCGGTTTTGCCAGTTTGATCGTTGTCTTTCTGATTTCATTGACCGGCACATCATCGTTAGCAATCAAAATACAATCTGCACCTAACCCCTGTGTCCATGAAAAAGCAACCTGACCATGTAACAGACGATGGTCGACTCTCAATAATTTGATCATTTTTTTCCCTCCTTAAAAATCCTCTTCTATCATTTCTGCTTCAACAGATGTATTGCAGAATTGAATCAGCTGTTTCGAGCTGTTTAAAATCGTTTGAATCCATTCTGTCGTTGGTTGTGGACTATTCAGCTGTGTGACTAGCTCAATCAAAAGCGGTAGATTCATACCGGCAATCAAGAAAAAGTTTTCTTGATAGATATACGTCAGAAACTCATTATTTACACTGCCGCCAAACAAATCCGTCACCACTATCAGCTGTTCATCCGCTGCTTGCTCAGCCATTATCTGTGCAACAGCGGCAGTCAGATCAAAGCCTTCTTCTGTATAGGCATTGATCGTTTGAATGGGGGCTGTATTCCCACAAATCAGCTCTAATGAATGTTTGATGCCTTCCGCAAAATTGCCATGGCTGGCTAAGACTAGTTTCCGTTTCACTCTCATCACCTCTCTTACACTTTTATTAACAGCAAAAAGCGTGCCAAAAAAAATGGCACGCACAACATTTTATTTAAAATTCTTCTTCAAGGGTTGCTGTATCAGTCTTTTTAAAGAGAATGTCAAAAATATAGGCAATCTCAGAATCCGGAATGATGACACTATAATCCTTTTCTATGACACTAAATGCTTCTTTGATCAAAGAGAGTCGTTTTTCATGACACTGGTAAAGTGCCTCATAGCCACTATAATGTTGAATCGGAATATTTCTGATCAAGCGCTCGATCAAACAGCTGATATGCACATACAACGCCAAGCGTCGATCATTTGGCACGCGCTCTTGCGTCAGCTCTTCCAGCACACGCATAAACAGTTCAATTTCCGACATAACCTTTTCTGTGTCTAAAATCGTAACGGAATCAATCACTTTTTCCAACGAGAAATTTCGAATAAGTCGATGATTCACTTGCTCTGCCTCTGTTTTATCCATCAATTGATTCAGCCAGTCAAATAAGCTATGCGTCCCTTTTCCTGAAATCAATTCTTCCAAAGAGAGATAGGGGATGTCCTTGATGCTTGGATCAGCGGTTCCGATAATGCCTACGACATCATACAACCCAAATACTGCATCCTGTTTCTTTCTTTGCTCTAAAACATCGAACTCATAGGGAATCACCTGCAGAGAAGCATCCTTTGGCAAGCTTTTTTCCAATAATTGACTGATTTTCGCTGCTGTACCGATCCCAGTAAAGCACGTCGTCAGAATTGCTTTTGATTTGTTGTCTTCCGGATAAATGATCTCCCACTCTGTTTGCGTATACGGTAAACAGGCTTCCACCAATTGTTCTAGTCCGTCATTCATCTGTAGCTTTTCCCCAACAGCCAATGCCAATTGTGTGGAGACATTGTTCATGATGACTAACGGCGCAGATAGGGTTTTAGAAAAATACTGATAGATTTCTTTCAACGAACCCATATCTACTAAAATAACTAAGCCGTTGGAGACATCATTTTTTTCTACATATTGCATAACTTCTTCTGCAATCTCATGAGGTGTTGTATCTAGCGGCATATCAAAGGATTCAAAAATATTTTTACTCAGTAGACGATTCGCGACATTCACAATACTACTCGCCGTCGCATAGCCATGAGCCACAATGATTGCTCTTGGTCTGCTATTTTCTTTCAACAGATCCAGCTTGTTCAAATAAAGTGTTAGGATAATTCTATCCATTTCGAATACATCAATATCCAGACGTGGTTTGATCAATTCAAGGATACGCTCCGCATATTGATAACTCTGAGGATAACGTCTCCTAATTTCCCCATGAAGCCTATCGATCAATTGAATCACTTCTGGATCGTCCGGTACCCATCGAACTGTACTGCGCTGAAACAGATAATAACTGACTGCATAGACACTATTTCCATCAAACGTGATTTGATAGGAAGTTTCGGTCTGCTTCAAGGCTTCACGAACATATTGGGTCATGAACAATAACAGCTCTTGATTTTGAGAACGGTCTGTTTCGAACAAAAGAAAATCAAAGAGCTGCTCAACTACTGATCTAAGTGCCTCTTCGGCAGCTTCCAGACTACCACCATCTTGAAAATCTGTCAGTAATTTTTCATAGGTTTCAATAATTCTTGTTTGTCTTTTATCGATTTTAGTCATCAATGATTCCAACACTGTGCGCTCATTGATTTCAATCGCTTGTTCCATAGCAACGGTTAGGTTAGGTTGTTGCCTCAATAATTCTTCCGGCAGTTGATGAATCGTGATGGTTATCCTATTGCTGTTTCGTTGTTCCGCAAAGCTTTTCGCTACAGTGACTCGTACCATATTCTTCAATGCCCCGATATTTCCTGAATGCACCGTATGCTTCAAAAGATGAATGACCTGAGCAGAAACGGAAAACGGTCGACCGATCTTTCGTTGCTCTTGAATAAAAAAGGAAAGGATAATTTCCTGGCGTTCAGTTTGCGTTCTTTTAGACAACGCCGGCAACTCGATCTGAACGGGTATTCGTCGAATAAAAGTGGTCAAAAAAGTACTAGTCAGCTCTTCTGTTGTCGCAAAGACCAAGCGAACATTGACTTTTTTTGGTCGATCTGTTTGCCCCATCCGATAAATGATTCCCTGATCGAGATACGTAAACAGCTTCTCCTGTCCCTCTGGTGTCAATCGATGAACCTCATCAAGAAAAAGACATCCACCATCTGCTGACTCAAAAGCACCTACATGATCACTCTCTGCACCTGTGTATGCCCCCTTTACATGTCCAAAAAGATTGCTTGTCAAAAGCTCTGGATTATTCGCATATTGCGCACAGTTGAAGGTTACCAATGGTGCATCATCCGCTATCAACTCATTCTCTAAACAAAACTGATGGAGAATTCGAACCATGTAGCTTTTTCCTGTCCCACTCTCTCCTGTCAAGAGAATCGGCAGCCCGCCATCCGGATAAAAAGCGGCACTTTTCAGCTTCTCAATGCTTCGGGCCAAGCTCCTGTCATGCCCAATCAACAAAGAAAAAATATCCTGTTTCTTATTGAATAACGGTTGTTCCTTCTGTAGTTCTTCCAAATTTGAATAGACTGTTTTAGCAACCGCAAAAAATTGAAGCTCGAAGGCTTCTTTATGAAAAAAATAAACCGGTCTCGTAGTGATTTTGACTATCTTACCTTCTTCATTCAACTGGTTCAAATGATGACTGACCGTATTCCTCTTAATTGAAAACTGCTCAGCAATTTTTTTTGCAGTAAATACATCGCTTACATTTTCCAAATGAAAAAAAGCCGTTTGATTTTCTAAATATGCAAGTAATCGTTCCTTCAACATCCCCATCACCTCCCTTTTATCTTAAATTAGAACGTCACAAAGTCAATAGGTTTTGTCCTTCGCTATTTTACAGAGCTCTTAGCATATGTTCTGGAAACAAAACCTTTTGTCATTGAAAAGTTCATAACTTACAGCATCCTGCAAAAGAAGTCTGGTTCAGATGAACATTTTTTATTATAATCAATTGTAGCAAATGAATACTGTCTCAAATCAATAAAATAGACAGATAGGAAAGGACGGAGGAATAATGACAAAAGCAATTATCAGCAGTGTCATAGATTTGACTGAAGGGGGCTGCAATGCCTGTGGTGTCGTAAAATGTGTGTCTTACACCTTGTCCATAGATGACCGCGATATCCCGTTGGAAGAGCTGACTGTCTCTTCTTTGGTCATGACGATCGTACTAAAAAATGGCTTCAAGCAGGAAATGAAAATGGATGTGCTTGACGACTATCTTTCTTTTACAAAAGCGGGCTATGAGGTACAACTCTTTGAAGAATACGATCTGTTAACTTATAAAAGTCTTGACGGAGAGCTTCAAACGAAGGATCGCATCGAAGATACCAGAGAACTGACAGAAAAAGTCAACGAGCTTCTGACTACGCTCTTCAAAATCGAAGCAATAGACTTTGAAGTGGAATAAAAAGTGCTGGATACTGCATCACTCATAAAAAATATAGAAAACGAACTCAGTATTGTGCTTTAACATTGAACCAACTTATGAGCAACAGAAAAAATCTTCCCTAAAAAAAGCAGACAGCATCAAATCACAAAGTCTTTGTTATGCTATTCTGGGTACAAGGAGGTGCTGATAATGCACGCATGGGAAGCCATTCAAGTCACAGTAGATTTTATTGAAGAACATTTAGAAGAGGAGATCAAGATCGATGATCTCGCTGCTTTAGCAAACCTTTCGCCCTTTTATTATCAAAGACTTTTTTCACGACTAGTCAAAAAGCCGGCAAGAGAATATATCAAGTTTCGACGACTCGCTCACGCTTCTGATCTGCTCTCAAACAAAAGAATGAGGATTCTAGATATTGCATTGGAGAGCGGCTTCAACAGTCACGAGACATTCACTCGAGCATTCAAAGAAGCCTATGGTATGACACCTGAATATTATCGCGAAAGCCCTGTTATGCTGAATCAGTTTGATAAGCCAGATCTCGCATTGAATTACATCCTAATTGATGAAGGAGTGCCCTTGATCAGCGACGGGCTTGTTCTTGAGTTCAATAGAAAAAAGTTGGAAACACCTATTTCTTTTCTAGGCTTTGAAGGGTATGTGCCAATTGAAGGACAGTTGCCAAATGGTGAAGCGACAGGTATAGATATTCCCGGAGAAGTATGGGGGAAATTCCATAAAAACAAGCGGGATATTCCCCGAATCAAAAATAGCAGAGAGCTTGGTGTCGCCTATTTAGGAAATGCACCTGAAGGCAACTTTACTTATTTTGCAGGTGCAGAAGTTGCCAATGGAACAAAAGATGATCGCTTTTCTAAATGGACACTTCCGGCAAGAGAATATGTTGTTTGCGGGTTCGAAGCAGAAAACTTTCAAGAGTTGGTCACTGTGGCACTCAATAAAGCAGTCAAGTATAGCGGCCTATGGGTGGAAAAACATGACTTGACCCTGTCGATGTACTCTCCGGAAATGTATTACAACAGCTCTCCGGAAGGCTCCTATATGGAATTATGGCTACCGATCGAGGACAAAAATTAAAAAAGAGACAGGAACCACAACACGCTACAAGCGAAAGTTGTTCCTGTCTTTTTTTATCTATTCTTATGTGTGACGAATCATATAATCAAATGCACCTAGAGCAGCAGTAGCTCCTGATCCCATTGAAATAATGATTTGCTTATATGCACTGTCTGTACAATCTCCAGCTGCAAAGACACCTGGAACATTCGTGGCACCACGTTTATCTACAATGATTTCACCCATCTTCGTACGGTCAAGTGTATCGCCTAACCAGTCTGTATTCGGTACCAGACCAATCAGAATAAAGACTCCCTGAACGTCCAAGTGAACCTCTTCGCCCGTTTCACGATCGGCATAAGTAATCCCGTTTACCTTATCTGTCCCAGTAATTTCTTTTGTTTGAACATTTTTCTTCACTGTTACGTTCGGTAATGAGTATAGACGCTCTTGTAAGACCTGATCGGCCTTCAACTCAGGCATGAATTCAAGTACAGTGACATGCTTCACGATTCCTGCAAGATCGATAGCTGCTTCAATTCCGGAGTTTCCTCCACCGATAACAGCAACATCTTTCCCTTCAAATAAAGGACCATCACAATGTGGGCAATAAGCTACCCCTTTATTTTTGAACTCTTTCTCACCAGGAACGCCTACATTACGCCAGCGTGCACCTGTTGCAAGAATTGCTGTTTTACTTTTCAGAACGGCACCATTTTCCAAGGTTACCTCAACTAGCTCTTTCTTCTCAAGCTTCGCAGTACGCTGCGATTTCATTACATCAACGGGATATTCATTCACATGAGCTTCTACTTGAGCCATCAATTTAGGCCCTTCTGTATAAGGCGTACCAATCACATTCTCAATCCCCAATGTTTCAAGAACTTGTCCACCAAAAGTTTCAGCAACTAAACCTGTACGGATTCCCTTACGAGCAGCATAGATAGCAGCACTTGCTCCTGCAGGTCCACCGCCGATAACCAATACATCATAGGGTTCTTTGTCTTCAAATTCAGAAGCATCTGCCGGTCCGGCAACTTTTTCAAAAATTTGTTCGATCGTCATACGTCCGCTGGAGAATTCTTCTCCATTCAACAGAACCGTTGGTACTGCCATGATTCCTTTTGCTTCAACTTCTTCTTTAAACATACCGCCTTCAATCATGGTGTGTGAAATTTTTGGATTCAGTACACTCATAATATTCAATGCCTGAACAACGTCCGGACAGTTATGACAAGTCAGGCTAACATATGTTTCAAAATGAAGCTCTTTATCAATACTTTGAATTTGTTTGATTACGCTATCGTCTACTTTTGGTGCACGACCGCTGACTTGTAACAACGCCAATACCAGTGAAGTAAACTCATGACCTAGTGGTAAGCCTGCAAAAACGACACCGCTGGCACCATCTGTACGATCCACAGCAAAACTTGGTGTTTTATCTAACTGAGTATTTTCCATTGAAATTTTTGAAGACATCGACGTGATTTCTTCAACAAGCTCTAATACCTTCTGAGAATTCTCATCTGTTCCTACACTTGCTTTCAAAACAATATTATTTTCTAAAAGCTCAAGGTATTGAGCCAACTGTTCTTTGATTTCTGTATCTAATGCCATGTGTGTGCTCCTTTTCTTTGATAAAAAACAGCTGCTGACGTTGATTTTCTCATTGCCGCAGCTGTTTTGATCGTTCTACTTTATTAGCGGTTCTGCTTAGATTTTACCTACAAGATCAAGGCTAGGTTTTAGCGTTTCGCCAGTTTCTTTCCATTTAGCAGGACAAACTTCACCTGGATTTTTGCGCACATATTGACCTGCTCTGATTTTGTCGATCAGAACGCTCGCATCACGGCCGATACCATCTGCATTGATCTCAACTGTTTGCACAATGCCATCTGGATCAATGATAAATGTCCCACGTTGTGCCAAGCCTTCTTCATCTAATACATCAAAGATTCGAGAAATCTTATGGCTAGGATCGCCGATCATGATGTATTCGATTTTTCCGATTGCGTCTGAATGATCATGCCACGCTTTATGTGTGAAATGAGTATCTGTAGAAACAGAGTAAACTTCTACGCCTAAATCTTTTAAGGTTGCGTATTGTTCTTGTAAATCTTCCAATTCAGTTGGGCATACAAACGTGAAATCCGCTGGGTAGAAACAGACGATGTTCCATTTCCCTTTGAAATCTTCTGACGATACATCAATAAATTCTCCATTGTGGTACGCTTTTGCTGCAAACTCTTCTACTTCTTTTCCAATTAATGACATGATAAAATTCCTCCCGATAATATATTAGTAATAATAATTAGTAACAGCTTCACTCGAACCTCATTCTCCAAAAAGATAAAATGAAATTACAATTAAAATTATCACTGTTGTCTGAAAAAAAGTCAAGAGGAAATTATAATTGTTAAAAAATTGTAATCATTATAATTAAGAAACAGAAATCCCTTTAAATACAGAGTTTGTGAAATGATTATCTTTCTCAACAAGCCCATCCATTCTCAATTAACCTTTTCCATTCTCTATCTTTTCTTAGAGTAATTATCAGAAAAATGTATTACTTATCCTATCATTTTGTTCAATTTTTAACGTTACTTTTTCGCATGAAAATCATTGAAATTCCTATAAATTTTTTCATAAGTCTTTTATTTTGATTCGGACAAAATCATCTTCAATACGTCCCTTAGAATGATTTATTTCCATGAATTTGCTTGGTATCTTGAGCCAATCCACCTCTTCCTTCAGCACAAATTGAGCTCCAAACGCAGCTAGGCAAAAATTTCTCCCCACCCACTCGAACTCGCCTTGATTCGTATCTATCACTTTATCAAAGGTAATCGTTCGATCCTTCACTGCATAGATAGCTTTTGTAGAATGCAGTCGTGTTTTTGAGCTCCAAAAAAGAACTGTATTCTTTGATTGCTCAAATGCGTCATAGTATTTATCTGTATGTATCACTCTTGGCTGGATATTTGAAAAAACTTCTCCTTCATCCAAATAGATATAATGCGGCCGGCTGACGAGCTCTTGCTTTAATTCTGACATGAGTCCTTCGTGTTTTCGCTGGTTTGGATACGCTGGTGTGATCATTAGCCTACTCCTTATAAAAGAAGACAATCACTTCTTTTTTCAAGTAATTGCTGTCCTGTGTTTTCTTCTATTCTATCATTCCTATCTCTTAAAAGAAAAAAGTGCAAGCAGTCTTTGTTTTTAAAAGCTCTACTTGCACAGCAACTAACTGTCAAACGAATGCTACAAAAGAATAGTTTCCGTTCCCTCTCATATCTGATTCGTTTCATTTACCGCTTCTCAATTAAAGAACGGAGGAAGATGCAGCTTTTCGACTTTCTTAATTTACTACAACACCGTCTGTTGATTTCCTTGAAATGCCGTCTGCAGCCACACATCAATGATCATACGCGCAGAGCCTTCTCCGCAAACTTGCTCTCCCAGACAGAGAATATTAGCATCATATCTCTCTTTCGCTATTTTGGCAGAAAACACGTCTTGTACTAAGGCAGCTCGAATATTCTGATACTTATTTGCACAAATAGACATCCCAATGCCCGTACCACCAATCAGAATTCCACCATCGATTTCTTCGTGTTGTATCTTTTTGCAGATATCCTCTACGCAAGCTGAATAATCAACCACTTCAAATCCATTACTCGTTCCCAAATCAATAAAATCATATAATTGCTCTTTCAAGTAATAGCCGATGGTCTTTTTTAAATAATAACCTTTATGGTCGTTTCCTATTCCAAGCCGCATCGCTCACTCTCCTCCTAATACTTTACTTATCGATTCCCTTATCTATAGAATAACGGAAGTTTCGGAGGTACCCATACTCTTTCAACCCAAATCACTTTTTATTTCTTCAAACCATTTGTGCTAAAAAAATAATATTATTTTCAAAAAATGCGTAATTACAAGCAGCAATTTCAAGCAGCACTGCCCCTCTTGATTCTTTTATCAAGAAGCGAAACAGCTTTCTGACGATTTTCCCACATAGAATCTGTATACGTATCCAACGTCAACTTGATCGATGTATGCCCCAACAGCTTACTAAGCGTGGCAATATCAACACCTTCTTCTACACAACGCGTAGCAAAGGTGTGTCTTAACGCATGAAAATTAACAGATTCTATCCTCGCTGCCTCCAATAGTTTTTTAAATCTGTAATTGATCAGCCGTGGCTCAGCATACCCATCTTTACAGGAAATCACAAATTCTGAGGTAGACGATTGTTTCTTTTCCAGCAAATAGTTTTTCAAATTCTTTGCCAGAGGTAATGCTCGTTGGGAGGTTCCTGTTTTTGGTTGGCTGATGATTACCTTCGTTCGACGTTCCTCTCCCTCGGAAATCATGATTCGCTGCAATGTATGTTCGACTGAGATGATATTTGCTGTAAAATCAATATCTCGCCAGCGTAAAGCGCTGATTTCGCCAATACGCATTCCAGTATATAAGGAAAGAATGACTGGAGAACACTCTACTTCTCGCCACGCGACTTGCTCCAGACGCTCTTGTTCAATTTTTGTCAGCGCAGAAACGGATGTTTTCTTCAAGCGAGGTAGAATAACGCCTGCACAGGGATCTTTTATCAATAGCTCCTCCATGACAGCCTTTCGAATCGCCGACTTTAAGATATTGATAATACAATGAACGGATTTTGCTGACAAACCAAGGGCAATCAAGTGATGAATAAATTCCTCCACTTTCGCCGTAGTCAGATCAGTCAAAAGAATCTCATCAAAATAAGGATTGATATGCTTCTTCAGTCGCCCACGATAGTTTGCGTACGTAGAAGCCTTGATTTTCTTCGCCATCAAATAATCCAACCAATAGTTCATCCATTCCGAAACAGTTCCCTTATAAAGATTCTGCTGATCGATCCCACTGGCATATTCCATTTTTTTCAAAGTAAGCTTTTCTCTCAATTCAGCATACTTCCTTGCATAAACATACCCAAAAATGATTTTTCCATTTTTGTCTCTTGATTTGACGTATCTACCTTCCCATCGGCCATCTTTACGTTTGTAAATGTTTTCTCCTCTTCGTGCCACAGGCGTTCTCTCCTTACAATAATAGATTTTAGGCTCATACTAATGCCTCCAAATAGTTGGCTTTTTGATACAGTGAAAAGATACACCCTCTATTAGTTTGACTTTGACGGACATAAATAAAAATTAGGCCTTCTTCTGGCCTCATCTCAAAAAAAGTATGTGGAGCATCAAACAGGCTTCTGTTCCATCAATATTTATTGAAAAAAATCCGAAGAGTATAATATCTCCGAGATTAAATATTCTTTTTGTTATAGAACCCAACAAGAGAAATGCTCTTTCCATCAATAAAAACAACTATTATCTCTACTATAGGCTTTTTAAACATGAAATAAACCGTCAACTATCAGATATATGATTTAAATTCATTTCGTTTATATTCTATATTTTAAAATATACTTTTACAAGAATTCAAAAACATTCTTCATAAAAACCATTTAAATAATAAACAATTTTAGCGATTTTTTTTACATCAAGTGATTTCCTATAAAAAAAAGCAAGACTAAGATAAACTATCTCGTCTTGCTTTTTTATCATTATTCTATTAGAGAACATATATCTTGTAAAAATGGTCTATAGTTAAAATGAAACTACTCCATTTTATAGTGCATTTTTCTTCAACAACATTTTTCTGTACACAGTAACTGCTAACTTTGATTGCAGAAATCGATTTACACTCTCGCTTTTCCAGTTATCCATACACTGATTAGCAACAATAAGCTTCCCGATACAAGCAACAACCAGCCATCCTGCCAGTTTTCTTGTGCAATTGAAAACAGATCAAAGCGACCAAAATAGGTCTTTTTGCTCATCATGTTCAGCAGATAATAGAGAAACGGAATCATAATACTCGGCACAGGATGTCTAATAAACGCAAAAGTCATCGCGGATATACCACCAAGAAATAGTGCTGTACCAAGTCCTCTTAACATAAAATAGCTTTCCGGAAAGCTGCTGCTCCCACGCTTCATCAAAAACAAGAGAACACTTAAAAATAACAAACTACAAATGACTTCCAGAAGCAAACGAATGCCCACGATCCAACGATAAGAAGTCCGCTTTGACCGAATAATTGCCAGCGCTGCTGTATCGTTATCTGGTAAATACAATGGAAACAGCAACAGCAGCCCTATCAATGAATACCAATACTCAATAACCTTAGCACTTTGAAAGACATCCAGATTCTCAAGTCCAACAAAAAAGGGCAAAATCATCAGAAAAAGGACCCCACCAAAAAGATAGAAAAGATAGTGGCAGCGAATAAAATTTTTACCGATACTATACACTTTTTCCAAGTAGTCGACCTCCATTCCGCTTATAATCATAAATGGCAACGGCTAATAGAAACAATAGGAGCCCTACACCAGCAAAGAATACGCGGTTCCAGACTAACTCGTCAAAAATATGCTCAAAGATGGCTCTCTCCCCCACTTTGTTAAACCGTGGAATCAAGTTCAAACCAATCCCACCAACAATTGTGGTACTGTTTGAAAAAATTGAAACGAGCCAGAAAATAACCTGAACAACAATCGCCGCGATCCCTCCAAAAAGCTCTGTTATAAAAAAGCTTAGTCCAACAACAAACAGAATGGTCGGAAGAAGCCAACCCAATATATACTGGAAAAACAACAAAAGATCCCCTGAGACATCTAGCTTATCTGCTATAGCCAGCACTTGTACTGCCGGCATCAAGCTAATCAAAACAACTGGTAATAAAAGCAGTAGAACAGTTTCAACATAGCGGCTTCCCACTAATCGAATGGAGGAGATAGCCCTAGAATAAATGACTTGCTCCGCCTGACCTCTTTTATCTCGTAAAACAACCGTTGCCCCTAGAAAAACAGGGATAATCCCCAAAATAATTCCTAAATAATCACAAACCATTCTTGCATAAGCCCCTGTTACTCGATCCTTCTCTACAATCAACTGGTATTCCTTCAAAGCTTGCTTATAGGTTTTCGGCTCTACCGCAGCACTCAGATACTCATCCTTTTCATAAGAGGAACCTGCTCCCACGATATCAGTTACACGCAGCATATCCCTCTCAAATTGCTCGTAGGAAGCGTCTGCCCTCAACGGAAATACATAGAGGTTATTATCAAAATAGTCCTCCATTTTTTCTTTTACCTGTGCCTCATACTCCTGCTCCAATTCAGTCATTGTCAGTCCTGAAGCCTGCTCAAGTATTTTTTGAACCTCCTGTTGCTCATCTTCATCAAGAGTCACACCCTTATGGAAACCCAAAGGGTATGTACCGTAGCTGTCCGAATGGAACTCCAGATACAAGGTACCATAGGTTTGTTTTTGAATCAGCTGTTTATCTTTTGTTTGTGTCATCCCAAAAGATTCATCTGTCGGCTTTGGCTTTTGAATGACCGTTATCTCTGTTCCAATCTGAGTAAAAATAAATAGACTTATGACCGCTACAATCAGCCAGTACGTCAGACTGACTAGCGTCAGCTTCATCTCTTTTCCTAGTAAACGTGAGATCATTTTTCAACACCTGCCCTATTCTGCAGGATGTAAAGATAGGCATCTTCCAGTGTCGGAGAAGCTTCCAGAAGCAACGGATGGTCCATCATTTGCTCGTTCTCTTTTCCAATAAAACGAACATCGATATGAGAGCCCTCTTGATAAAGATTGATGACCTGTACTTGTTGTTTGACCGCATTCAGCTCTGTTCGAGGGATGCGTATGGTAAAAATATGTCCCTCTGCTGATTCCAGCAGCTCTGAAACGGTACCGGAATAAATAATCCTTCCTTGATCCAGAATTGCCAGATTTTCTGCTACTGCCTCAATATCTCCTGCAATATGCGTCGACAATAACACGATACGTTGATCCGCGAGTTCTGCCAAAAGATTCCGAAAACGCAGCCGTTCCTCCGGATCAAGTCCAGCTGTCGGTTCGTCCACAATCAGAACCTTAGGATCATGAAGAAGCGCTTGTGCAATACCTAGTCTTCGTTTCATTCCTCCTGACATTGCTTTAACCTTTGTCTTTTGGTGAACCGTTAGATTGACTTGTTCCAGTACAATTCGAATTCTTTCCTTGCGTTTTGCTGTACTCAAATCGGATAATATCCCTAAGTAATCAAGCACATCGTAGGCGTTCATATTGCCATACATTGAAAATTCCTGAGGCAGGTAGCCAATGATCGATCGGATGTCCTTTCGATGCTGAATACGGATGTCCTCCATTACGATTTCACCATCGTTGCACGGCAATAGTGTAGCAAGTGTTTTCATCAGGGTTGATTTACCAGCTCCATTTCTTCCCAGTAATCCGTACATCCCTGTCTCGATCGTCAAGTTGAGATCATGCAGCACCTGCTTCTTTCCATAAAATTGATTGAGCTGTTTAATTTTGATACTCATTTACTCACTTCCCTTATTCGTTTCTACAGTCATCATAGAAAACAAATATCTATAAATTCCCTATATAATTGAAAAAGTTGCAGAAGTTACGGCTCCGCCATTGACTGCATTCGACAACTTCAACACGCCTCCATGCTTCTGGGCCAAGGTTTGACTGATAGTCAGGCCCATGCCAAAATGTTTTTGTTTGTCTCTCGAATAGTACGGCTCTGTCGCTTTAGTGATTTCTTCTTTTGAAAATCCTTTACCATCGTCATGTACGAAAATCAATAGATAGGATGCCTCCACTTGGATCGTCACAGTTACTCGCTTTTTCGCAAATCGGTTAGCATTCGTTAATAGATTTTCCATTACTTGAGAAATAATCTGCAAATCAATTGTCACTTTTTTCGGAATCGGTTCTGTTACCTGAATATCAAATACCTTAGTAACAATTGCTTCACCAATTTCCTTGATCGTCTGCAGCAAAACTTCTGTTTTTTGATACTCTCTTACCAGATTGATTTCATCAATTTTCTGGATTTCCTGCATCGTAAAAGTGAAATCTTTCAGCCGCTGAAGATGACGATCTATTTTATCCAATGACTCATCCATCTTCGTCTCTGTCATTTTTCCAGAGGGGTAAAACGCTCGAATCAACTCGACATTGTTCTGAATCACTGCTAATGGTGTCCGAATATCATGCGCAAAAGCGGCATTGACTTGGCGTTGCTCCCCATGAAATTGTACGATTTGACGCTGATCTTCTATTAATTGACGCCGCATTTCCTCTACTCCGGAACAAATGTCCTCAAATTCATCGCCACTTCTATACTCACAGGCTATCGAAAGATCCTTTCGCTGTATTCCTCTAATCGTCTCTTCCATAATCAATAATGGTTGACGAATTTTTTCTTGGTAAAATTGACGACTGCTCCAGCCAATCGCCAAAAGAATATAGACAATCAAATTGAAACGTCGGACTACTCGAAGAATTGCCACAGCCCTCGCAGCCTCATTTGAAACATCCTGTGTGTAGGAACGCGTAAAGATATCAGTGAAATGCTCCATTGTTTGCGTTTCATTCAACAACAAACGTTCCCAGCCCACACAAAAACTAACTGTCAATCCATAAGCAAATATCGCCAGTAGCAGACCTGCAAGAAGATATAGAAATAGGCTGGCCTGCAGCTTCTTATTTGTCAGCCGAATCCGCTGCAATTGTTCATCTAACCAATCCATTTATAGCCCATCCCCCAAACTGTCTGAATAACTTCTTTTGAGCTGATTTTCTTGATTTTTGCCCGTATTCTTCGAACATGCTCTGTGATGATCTCACTATTCCCTTCTTTATCAAAGCCCCATAGATACTCGTAAATCTGTTCCTTTGTATAAACCTGCCCTTTTCGTAAAGAAAGATAGGCCGCAATCTCATACTCTGTTTTGGTCAATTGAATTTTCTCTCCTTGGTAACGCAGCTCTTTGCGTTGATAAAAAAAGCTCAGATCTCCAAAGTAGGCGATCGATTCTTCTTGCTTCGTCCGATTTTCTCTGCGAAGATGCACCTCGATCCGTAGTGCCAATTCCTCTAAACCAAACGGCTTTAATAAATAGTCATCGCCTCCGGCAACTAAACCTTCCATTCGGCTAGTCTGATCAATTTTTGCTGACAAGAAAATAATCGGTACATGGACGACCTCTCTGATTTCCTTACAAAAACGAAGGCCATCCATCTCCGGCATTGTAACATCCAGAAGAATCAAATCCGGTTTCTTATTTAAAAGCTGCAGCCCTTCTATACCATTCTCTGCGGTAAATACACAATAACCCGATAATTCGAAGTAGGTTTTCAGCGTTTCAAGCAAATCCTTTTCATCATCAATGATCAATAGCTTTTTCTGCACACCGCTCACGCTCCTTTTTTCAGTCCTTCTTATTATACCGTTCAATTCTCTATATTTTCACTATTAGTTATGACCAATAATCGTCTAGAAAATAGAAGTGCTTGAGTTAAAATAAAAGCCAGACTTTTCAAAACCTCTTAAGGTTACTCCTATATAGCATCACTTCCTACTTTCACTAGATATGTTTTTGAGGAAACTTACCTTTTTAAGTCATCTATGATAGACTATTTTTAATCGGGAATCATCTAGTAAAAAAATAGGGTCTGTTTAAACTTTTAGATACACTCTAATCTTCAACAACCCTTTTTTCTAGGATATAAAAAGAACAAACGAAATAGGAAAGAAATGAATCGTCATTATCTAAGCAAATGCTTTCGTACGATTCACCTAACAATAAATGAGGTGTTTGATTTTGAACAGAACAAACCTACAGACGATCTATCCGGAAGCGGTGCATCACAATCATCCGTCATCCGATCATGACTACCTATCCATTCCAGAGGCAGATGGTTATCTTTGGCTTAAAAAAAATACGCTGTCGAAAAAGGAAATCGCTTTATTGACCATCTTAGCAGCTGAAACGCCCGAATCGCTAGTAGACGGCAAGCATCTTTGGTATCAGATTTTATTCCAACAGAAAGTACTGGAAGAGAACGGGCGATTCCGCGTTATTCAACTCTTGCTACAGACTCCGAAAAGTTTCTTGGCAGATGTATGGAAAGAGCATATCGAAGGGATTTTTCCCAATACCGTAGACTTCTTTTTTCTAACGGACCAACAAGCAATTTTAGTAGAGGAGCAAACAAAGCATTCGTTAAGCAAGGAAGAACTTGAAGGGATTTTTCTGACCCTCGACGATGACTTTGAAACAACTAGTCGTGTCTTTGTCGGCGGCTTTCATGACAGCACGAAGGACTTTGCCACCTTGTTTGAAGAAGAACAGGCGATTTTTAAAGAAGAGGCGCTGCAAATCAAACGAAAAAAAGTTTTTGGTATTGCTGATGTGGCACTTCATTACTTCACAAAAGAAGCATTGGCAAAAAGCAGTCTGACTCGCTCCATGAAGGAGGAGTGGCGGATTGATGACGAAATGAAGGAAATCATTCAAACGCTATGGACAAATCAAGGCAACCTCAGCTCTACTGCCAAAGAGCTGTTTATGCACCGGAATACACTCCAATACCGCTTAGAAAAATTCCAGGAAAACACTGGTATGCAGCTGAAAAATACAGATGATTTGATTCTTTGTTACTTATTGTTGAATCACTAAGGCAGACATGATAGCCTACTCAGGAGGGGACACTTGAAATGAGTGTCCTCTTCTGCTTTTTCTTTGCACTCGTCGCAACCTATGCAAAGACTTAAAAGATCTTTCTCATTTTCAAATTATCAACTACTTACGTTCGTTAAACATCTGCTATCACGAGTCAATCTATAATCCAATCATCTCCCCTCATGTCAACTCTTTCAAAATTGTTAGTCCTTTGTTATGTCAATCAATGGCTGTCCAACACTCTATCTTCCATAATTTGATGAAGGAAAAAGTACTTCATTATCAGGAGGATGACATGAAAAAAAGATTTGGAGAACGTACATCTAAAAAGAAAAAAATTTCCCTTGCTCTATTCGCGGCAGCCGGGGTCGGCACCGCTGTATTTCTTTTTTCCACCTTGACCAAAGGAGAAGCGGAAGAAGGCTATACCCTATATACAGTAAAAAAAGCAGATCCGTTGATTCTTAAAGGGAAAGTAATTCCACGTCAGCTTCAATCCATTTACCTAGAGCCTGAACATGGGAAAATTTCAGAAATCCCTGTTTCAAACGGGCAAGAAATTCATGCAGGAGAAGCAATCATTCAGTATCAAAACAGCAATATTGAAGAAGAGCTTTCGACTCAGCAAAATCAAATCAGTCAGTTCGATCTTGCAGCAGCTCAAGCGGCTCAAAATGTCAACGCCGCTCAAGTTCAATACAATACGATTTATAATCAGCTGGCAGAAAATCAAAAGAAACTAACGACTGTTACACCAGAAGAAAAAGAATTATTTACAGAAAAAAGAGTCTCCCTTCAGGCTGAGCTGGCAACAGCTGAAGATCAACTGCGGCAAGCACAACAAGCCGTTGAAACAGCTCAAACACAAGCCGCCGGAGCTAATGAACTGCTTGGTATCCAGCAGAAAAAAGCATCAACCGTAATTACCGCTCCTGTTGACGGCATTATCTCAATAAACGAACAAGGAAAAAACTCTTCCGAAGTTCCAGTTATTCAAATTTCCAGTAAAGAAAAACAAATACAAGCCGAAGTAACTGAATATGATTTGGATAAGCTGGCTGTCGGACAGGAAGTCGAGGTCTCAACGATCGGCACCGATCAAAAAGCAGGCGGCAGCATTGCCGCAATCAACTCATTTTCCGAAAAAAATGTTGGCGTGCCAGCTGAAACTAATACTGCTACCTATCTTTTTACCGTCAATGGGGACTTTAACTGGAGCAACGACCGCACAGCAACAGTTCAAATCAACCAGCAACAGTTGATCATTCCTGAAAGTGCCATCGTCCATGAAAAAGATCAGGAGTATGTGTTTCTATATCACTCTGGCAAAACAAAAAAGACAGCCATCACGACAACTATCAAAAATGGACGAAAAATTATCGAATCCGGTCTAAAAGAAAAGGATAAGATTATCGAAGAACCCGATGAAGCAGTGAAATCCGATGCAGAAATCAAGGTGATCAACAATGATTAGCCTCAATCAAATCAATAAATTTTATCACACCGGAGAAGAAGAGCTACAAGTATTGAAAAATATTAACCTGACCATAGAAAAGGGAGATTTTGCTGCAATCATGGGACCTTCAGGTTCCGGGAAATCAACATTGATCAATTTATTAGGCTTTATTGATCGTACATTCGAAGGTAGCTACCTTTTTGAAGGAACAAGAGTTGAGCATTATAAAGATGGCGATCTTTCTCAAATTCGCAACCGCTCTGTTGGGTTTGTTTTTCAAAATTTCAGTCTGATCGAAAATCTGACAGTTTCTGAAAACGTAGAGCTGCCACTACTATATGGTGGGGCAAGTCCTAAGGAAACAAAGATCCATGTGCAGCAAATGCTAGCTAAAGTCGGATTGGCAGATAAAGGTGATTATTATCCTAAGCAACTTTCCGGTGGTCAGCAGCAGCGAGTTGCTGTTGCTCGCGCAATCATCAATTCTCCGAGTTTTATTATTGCAGATGAACCGACAGGGGCGCTAGATACACATACGACAGATGAAATCATGAAATTGTTCAAGCAGCTGAACGACGAAGGGGTGACCATTATTCTAGTCACTCATGATCCAGAAACAGTCCTATATTGTACGCGTCTGTTTAAAGTACGTGACGGAGAACTCTCGGAAGAGGAGGTACCTGTATGAGAAGCTCGATTATCTGGAAAACAGCCTTTCGATCAATCATAAAAAATAAGCGCCGCAGTTTGTTGACAATGATCGGAATCATTATCGGGATTGCTTCCGTAATCACTATTGTCGCAATCGGTAATGGCTTCAAGCGCAATATCCTGTCTACAATGAATGTCGTTGATAATGAACCAAATACGCGCTATATCAACCTCAACTATTTCAATGTCAATGACCTGATGAGTTTAGATAAAGGAATCTCTAAAGCCGATCTGGAAATTATCCAAAGTACGCCCGGTGTTGCCTCTGTTGATTATTATCGAATGAGCAAAGACAATGGTAGTGTTTCACTCAACTTTATCGCGAAAAACAAGAAGTTGTCCCTCTCTGCTCAACTTGTAGAAAATACTAACGCACTTGAAAAACCTGTCGCACTATTAGCTGGACGTAGCCTAAACAAAGCTGATAGTGACACGCTCAATAAAGTAACAGTCATAGATGAAGTCGTTGCTACGCGTCTATATGATTCGATCGAACAGGCATTGGGTAAAGGATTTCAGCTTGGCAATCAAATCTATACGATCGTCGGTATCACCCAAAATGTATCAGGAGATATCTCTCCTACCAATTATGAACCATTAGCATTCTTTCCACCCAAAACTTATACATTCTATCAAGGAAACAAAACCGAGGAAACATCTGTCATACTCAAGATGAAAAAAAATAGTTCTTATGATGCGGTCATGGGGCAGGTGCTGGCTCAGCTGAATGCCAATGGGGATTTACGTGCAATAGGAGAATATCAAGCATACGATCCTATGGCGGAAATGAAGGGGCTCGGCGACATGTTGAATAATTTAACGCTCTTCATTTCACTGGTTGCCGGTATCTCTCTATTTATTGCCGGAGTTGGTGTCATGAACATGATGTATATCTCTGTCGCGGAAAGAACGAAAGAAATTGGGATTCGGCGGGCATTGGGCGCTACTAGCAAAGAAATCAAGCGTCAATTTTTAAATGAAGGGATCGCTTTGACACTCACGGGCGGGCTTATCGGCTATCTTCTTGGTATGCTGATTGCAGCTGCTGTCTCACTGATGCTCCCCTTCTCAGTTGCACCTGATCTGCCAACGGTCATGATTGCCATCACTACCTCTGTATTGATTGGTGTCGCCTTTAGCTACCTTCCTGCCTCTAGCGCAGCAAAAAAAGAATTGATTGATATTTTAAAATAGCCATAAGAAAAGTCAGAAACGGCGAGGATAGATTGACCTTCGCTTGCTTCTGACTTTTCTTTGTATTCCTTTTTTTACAGACTTATAAAGCAAACTCTCTCAGTAACGCTCATTTCAACTTGCTATATTTTACGAAAAACATTCTTGAATATCCTCTTTCGGCAATGTGCCGAAATTTTAAAGTGTTTCTTGGGCAATATACCATTGTTGAAAGATACCGCTTTCAGATATACTGAACCTATCAAAAACAAGAGAAAAGAGGAAAAGACTCATGGTAGAAATCGCTTTAAAAAGTGTCCATAAAAAATATGATAATGCTGAAAGATATTCAGTAACAGACTTCAATTTAGATATCGCGGATCGCGAGTTCATTGTCTTCGTAGGCCCTTCCGGATGCGGTAAATCAACAACGTTACGTATGATTGCCGGATTAGAGGATATTTCAGAAGGCGAACTGATCATTGGCGACAAAGTAATGAATGATGTGGCACCGAAAGACCGTGACATCGCAATGGTATTCCAGAACTACGCACTATATCCTCACATGACTGTATTTGACAATATGGCATTCGGACTGAAGCTTCGTAAATATGACAAAGCGGAAATCAAAAAACGTGTGGAAAATGCGGCAGACATTCTTGGTTTAACAGAATACCTGAATCGTAAACCAGCAGCACTTTCCGGTGGTCAGCGCCAACGGGTAGCCTTAGGCCGTGCAATCGTTCGTGATGCAAAAGTCTTCCTAATGGATGAGCCTTTATCTAACTTGGATGCTAAGCTACGTGTTGCCATGCGTGCGGAAATTGCAAAATTGCACCGTCGCTTGGAAACAACAACAATCTATGTAACCCATGACCAAACAGAAGCGATGACGATGGCCGATAGAATCGTTATCATGAAAGATGGAATCGTTCAACAAATCGGTTCTCCTAAAGAAGTATACGATACACCAAAAAATATCTTTGTTGCAGGCTTTATCGGTTCTCCAGCAATGAACTTCTTCAACGTAACATTGAACAATGGCGTGATTACGGATGGAAAAGACTTGAATCTGAGATTACCGGAAGGCCAAAATAAAATGCTTGTTCAAAAAGGCTATGAAGGAAAAGATTTGGTCTTTGGTATTCGTCCGGAAGATATCCACAGTGAGCCAATCGCACTGGAAGCAGCACCTGAAACAGTCGTTCGTGCAGAAATCGTTGTGTCTGAGCTTTTAGGAGCTGAAACAATGCTTTATACAAAAGTTGGCGATCATGAATTTGTTTCTAAAGTCGATGCACGTGAGTTGCATACGCCAGGTGAAACAATCAACTTGGCATTCAATCTGAATAAGAGTCATTTCTTCGACAAAGATTCAGAGCTTGTTATTACATTACCTTAATTAACGGGTCCCCTAGACCTTCTCGCTTCGGCGGGAGGTCTTTTTTTACACAAAAAACACGACTACCTTTGTGGCCTATCGTGTTAAAAGTACTTCCTATTCTTAAAATAAAACCAGATCATCCATCTTTTAAAATTTTTCATTCATCAGCCTATCCATTTCTGATCCTGCACTACAGATGATTCTAGCTGCATATTCTGTACTGGGTTCTCTCGTAAGTATTTGCTCTTTTAATTTCTTTGCGCAATCGATCATCTGTGAATCTTGAAGCAATCGTTCGCATTTTTCTGTTAGTGATTGAACAGAGATATCCCTTTTCCTTATCTGAATCGCATTGCCATATATCTCACACAAGCGTAGATTATACCTTTGTTCCATTTGCAGACCCAATCCAATAAAAGGTTTCCCAGACATGCAGGCAGTCTGTACAGTTCCTTCGCCACCATGGATTATAGAAAAATCAATCAACTTATTCATTTGCTCTGTCGGTAACCAATCATAGATATAAATATTTTCCGCATATTTCTTATTTTTGAATTCCGGTACATAATATGCAATCGGGCACACGAAGATATAAGGAAGCTTCGCCAAAACGGTCAAAAATTTCTCCACTAGCTTTCGATTGGAGGAGCTGCCCATTGAAAAATATACCAGGGGCCTGATCTGCTTTTTCAGTATATAAATCTCTTCTGGAATCTTCCCGGGGAGGTTGGCATACATAAACCCGACATATTGGTAATCTACTGGCAACTGCTCCACACCGGTTAAAGTCGGAATCGTTGTAACCAGGTTGAAGTCACCATCGAAAAGCTCAAGTGTTTTCTTAAAAATAGTTATTCCATATTTCTTTTCCACCTGTCGAAACATTTTAGGAATATACGTTAGTCTTAAAGCTATTGCTCGCATTCCTCTATTTAGCAGAGTGCTTTCAAACATATTCCCCGCTTCGATTTGCGGTCGAGAGTATGCAAATGGTTTGATATAAAATAACGGGACCCGACAAATTCTGGCAGATAAAAAGATACTCATGGATGTTCCTGTAACGATTTTCGTAACGTTATGTTGGTTGATAAAATCAATTTCGTTGGCTACCCGTTGTTCCATCAGTTCTTTTGAAAAAGGGTTTTTCAGCGTTTTAAACTGATCGAACCGAAGCATTTCTTCGGCCATCTTTTCTGTTGTCTTCGGGTGAAGATAGGTGAGCTTGAATCCCGCAGCCTCAATAAGTCCTGAAAATTTTTCAGAATAGGCAATAAATAGACAGTGCTCACCTCGCGCTCGAACAGCTTTTGCTGTCTCGATCATCCGAGTCGTTTCAGCTAGATTGATTGTTTCCGGTGCAAACAGTATCGTATCCATATCTCTGCCCTCATTCTATTCATGCCATATCTTTACTATCTGACAAAGCATGTCCTTCTTTCCCTATAGTGTAATTTAGTTTTGAATTCACAGCAAGGAGTTTTTGCCTACTTCATTCCCTTCCTGTAGAAAAAACACCGACATCTCTGCCCGTGTTTTTCTAACTCATCGATTATGTCTAAGCGTACCTGAAAACCGCTATTCCCAAACTAGCTGCCAAGTAACACCATATTTATCTGTGACCCAAGAAACCTTGCGTAAATCTAAAATAGGTTCCGGTCCCATCATCACGGTACCCTCTTTGGAAAGGTGATTAAAAATAACATCGAACTCCGATTCATCCACACATTTTATATACAATGAGGTTGCCCAGCTAAAAGCGGGTGCAGCTTCTGGGTCCATATCCATGAAAAATAGTTCTTGCCCTTGAAAGCTAAGACCACCATTCAAAACCTTGCCAATCATTTCAGATGATGTATTTGGAACCTGCTCATCGTAACGTACTAAATGTGTTATTTTAGCGTTTGGAAAGCTCTCCTCATAAAATGTCATTGCTTCCTCTGCCGTCGCCGGGAATGTTAAAAATGGAATAATTTTTGAAGATGCCATAATCATACCTCCTCACTTAAGATACTCTCATAATATCAGTTCAACGTAATCATTTCTAACAATATATCTCGTGCTTTCCAACTGTTTCCATATGATGATACACTGCACCAATTAAATTTGCATCATTCCCAAAAACACACGCTTCAAGCCTGTAAGTCATAGCTGTTACGCTTCTTTCCAGTAAAATCCGATTCAAGTGTTTCTTGATTTGCTTTAGTACCACTTTGTTTGCAGACACGCCACCACCCAGCACAATAAGTCCTGGATCAAAGCAAACCAGAAGGTTATAAATCCCCAGCGCCACAGCTCGATAGAACTTTTCCGCAAGCTCGTCTGCCAACGGATCGCCTGCTTCTGCACGCTCAAACAACTCTTGTCCATGAATGTCTTCTTTCGTCAGCTGATTGTATTTTTTCACCGCTTTGACTGAACTGCCCAGATCACTCAATGAAGCCGAATCGTTCAAAAACATATAACCAAACTCACCACCAAATAGATTTTGACCTTTGAATAACTTACGATTGAGGATCACTGACCCGCCAACGCCAGTCCCAATTACAAAGAATAGGCAGTGCTCTGCATCCTTTGCGGCACCTAGCCAGACCTCCGCCAAAGCCGCGCAATTGGCGTCGTTTTCCATCGTAACTGGAACACCAAACAATTCCGATAACTCCTGCTGAATAGGAAAATGATGGATATAAGGGACAGCACTGATGCCTTGAATTTGTCCTATAGTCTCATTCACCAAGCCTGGTGCACTTAGTGCCACACCAGTTATCTCGTGCTCTTGGCTGATTTGCTCAAAAACAGCGTTTAGCTCCGTGGTCATCGCTTTCCAGTCTTTCGGAAGTGAAAACGCCTGCTGCCTCACAAGCCTATCCTTTTCCCAAAATCCATATTTTACTGCACTACCGCCAATATCAAATGCTAAAATTCCCATATGCCCTCCCACTAGTCCTTAGAAACTGCTAAAAGTTGATGACACAGCTCTTTCGTTTGACCATACGCTTGTCTATAAATAGCATAAATTTTCTCGTATAATTGTACATTTTCGGAAATCGGAAAATATTCCTTTTCATAGGCTACAAAAGCTGCTACACATTGCTCGATTGAATCAAACCAGCGGAGCCCCATTGCAGCAATCATAGCTGCTCCCAGGCCTGGCCCCTGCTCTGTCTTCAATGTACGAATCTTCGTATTAAATATATCCGCTTGGATTTGTAGCCAGAGAGCACTTTTCGCACCGCCTCCAACAGAAATCACCTCACGAAACTCTTTTTTTGCAATCTTCTGCATCAAGGCCTGACTGTCTTTCAAAGAAAACGTGATCCCCTCTAATACAGCCCGAGTAAAGTCCGCTCTTCTCTGACCTGCATCCATACCAAGGAAGCTACCGCGGATCTGACTGTCCACATGAGGCGTGCGTTCCCCCATGATGTAAGGCGTAAACAATAAACCATTCCCACCAATATCACTGGTTTCAGCCTCTGCAATCAATTGATCGAAGGAATCCTCTGCATCAAAGGTGTCCTTATACCATGTCAAACTTTGACCAGCAGCCAACGTTACACCCATAGAATAATAGCTGTCCTTGATCACATGATTAAAATAGTGCAGCTTGCCGTTGTATTGTCGTTCTGTCTGACCTTCGTAGGATAAAAACACCCCAGATGTACCAATACTGCACATTGCTCGGTCCTCTTCAATAATTCCTGCACCAAGTGCTGCACAGGCATTGTCCGCTCCGCCGGCAAATACACGAACCTGACCTTCGATGCCTAGCATCTCACAAATACTCGATTGGATATCCCCCACATGGTCCATCGATTGTACCAAAGGTGGAAGCAATTCATCACGGATACCAAACTGTTCAGAAATTACCCTATCCCATTTCTTTTCTGTCACATTTAACAGGAGGGTTCCTGCCGCATCCGAAAGCTCCATCTGTTGATTTCCTGTCAACCAGTAGGCCAAATAGTCTTTCGGTAGTAAGAACCGAGCGGCATTTCGCCAATTCTCGGGCTCATGCTCCTTTACCCATAGCAGCTTTGGCAAGGTGAAGCCTTCCAGTGCAAGATTCTTCGTCTTCTCCAACAGCTTCTCTCCTAAGACATCAGTGATTTCCTGACACTGGGCGGTTGTTCGGACATCATTCCAAAGAATCGCATGACGCAGTGGTTCTCCCTGCTTGTCTAATAAAACCAGACTGTGCATTTGACCAGAAATACTGATTCCGGCAAGCTCTGCTTTCAGCTGTGGTTGTCTAGCAATCAGTGTCGACAAAACCTGCTTTGTTCCTTTGATCCAATCTGATGGTCGTTGCTCACTATACCCTTTATGAGGATGAAGCAACGGATAATCCTCCGTCGCCTGTTCGATCACTGTACCTTTTTTATCTAAAACAAGCCCCTTCACTGACCCAGTTCCCAGATCGATGCCAATTACATAACTCATCCTTTCACTCCTATCTACTTGTCCTTATTTTCAAAAAGAAAGACTGATCCAAAGGGAAGACTGCCCGTAAAACTACTATGGGACAGTCCCTTATTCTGATTTCGCACATCCGAATCGCGGAACCATACTCTGATTCCTGTCGGTGATAAAATCAAATGACCTTTGTATCAATCTGCTTTTTACTTCTAGCGGGAGGGGATTTGACAAGTAACAATCAGAGTGGATGATCTACCTCTAATAGCTAGACGCACCCTTTCCTTCTAAGTATGCAAGAAAGCGTTCGTCCTGTTTCTTGCTGTACGAAAAGTAGCTACTGCCTATTCTCCCCTGCCAACTTTTATCGTTTTTCTCCATTTGACTGGATAACTTCCTTGTACCAATAAAAACTATCTTTTTTGTAACGTGCCAACGAACCATTTTGTGTTTCATCTTGATCCACATAGACAAATCCATAGCGCTTTTGATAGCCATTCAACCAACTAAGCAAATCAGTATAAGACCATGTACAGTATCCTAAAACCGTTGCCCCATCTGTGATGGCTTCCTGAATCGCATGGATATGCTGCTTCAGGTAGTCGATTCGATACGTATCGTGAATCTCCTTATCTTCTGTCAGCTGATCGTATTCGCCCAACCCGTTCTCAGTAATGAGAATCGGCATACGATACCGACTGGTCAAGCGTCTCAAGCCAATACGCAACCCTTCCGGATCAATTTCCCAATCCCAGTTTGTCCGCTCAACAAATGGATTTTCCACACGTTTGAACACGCCCGGTATCCCAGACTCTTCTGTTGAGCCTTTTTCTCCCGTTGTGTTCATTTTTCCCATACCGACCCCATCAATTGGATTAAATGCAACTGTATTTGTTTGGTAATAATTAATACCGATAAAATCAGGCTTACCTGCTTTCAATAGTTCACTATCACCTGCTTCGATCGTTGGTGCTAAGCCTTGTTCCTCAAGATATTTGAATGCAGCAATCGGATACTCTCCAAAAACATAAACATCTAGCCACAGATGTGCATTCAAATCTTCTGCATCCTCTGCAGACAATACATTTTTAGGATCGCTATTGACAGAATAATTCGGACCATAAGCGAAGCTCGGACCAATCATCCCGGGCATATTCATCTCATGAAACTTCTTGATCACAGCTGCATTGGCCAGATTCGCATAATGATTGGCCTGATACATCCTTTTAGGATCTTGCACTGCCGGTGGATGACTAGCTATCAAGTATCCATGAGTAACAAAAATATTCTGTTCATTCAAGCTGACCCAATAGTTGACTTTTCCTTTGAAGGTCTCAAATAGAACTGCCGCATAGTTGGTAAAATCTTCTATGATTTTTCTGGATTCCCAACCTTGGTACTCCTCCTGCAACGCTTGAGGCAAATCCCAATGATAGAGTGTCAACACCGGTTCAATTTCGTTTTCCAACAGCTCATCGACTAGATCGATATAGAACTGGAGTCCAGCTTGATTGATTTCCCCCCGACCATTTGGAAAAATTCTCGTCCATGCCACCGAAAAACGATAAGCCTTCAATCCCTGTTCCTTCATCAAAGCCACATCTTCTTTATAGCGATGGTAATGATCGACCGCAGTGTCACCATTTGTCCCTTTAAACGTTTTACCAGGAATTCGAACAAATTCATCCCAGACGGAAATCCCTTTTCCGTCTTCGTTCCAACCACCCTCTACTTGATAAGCAGCTGAGGCTGAGCCCCATAAAAAATCCTTTGGAAATTGATCCAGTTGTTTATGCTCCACTTGCTTGTCCTCCAATTTATTCTGAGATCAGGTCAATGGTCATTTTTACCTCTGTCAGTTCTACTTCCTTTATTTGGCTTTCCTCGTGGAAATAGAGCTGCGTTCTTCCAGTCAAGCCCTTCGCTTGTACCTGAAGCTGGTTTGCCTGACGTTCTATGCTGATGCTTCCAACAACCGTTCCATTGCTATCGACGATTTCCTGATAATGTGTTCCATCCGATAACTGGTAGCAATGAATCGCGGCTGAGTCTTCATAATCATAGACAACACTCATCTGAGTTGTATGACCTGTCACTAAAATTGTATTCTCTTTTACCCAGACAGGCAACTGTAAATAGTCATGGGTTTCATTGAGCCACTGCCCATTTTCAGTTACTTGGCGATAATCATTCGTCAATAGCTGCGTCCATCTCCCTTCCGGTAAGTAATAATCGACCTCACCGGTTTCTGTAAAGACAGGGGCAACCATCAGCGAATCGCCTAAGAAATATTGTTTATCCACATAATAAGCATTGCGATCCTGTGTATACTCCATAAACAGCGGACGCATCATCGGCACACCGCTTTTAGCTGTATAAACGGCCTGTTGATAAAGATACGGCATCAAACGAAGCTTCAATTGTGTAAAGGTTCTGGTCACATCCACCGCTTCTTCATCATATAACCACGGCACACGGTACTGAATATTCCCATGATAACGACTATGTGTAGAAAGTAGCCCAAACTGTGTCCAGCGTTTGTAAATATCCGCAGAGGCATTCTCTTCAAAGCCGCCGATGTCATGACTCCAAAAGCCAAAGCCTGAAAGGAGGAAGGATAATCCCCCTCGCAGTGTTTCTGTCATCGACACATATTCAGAAAGATTGTCCCCACCCCAATGCACTGGGAATTTCTGTGACCCCACTGTGCCGGAACGAGCAAATAGAACTGCTTCGTTCTTTCCTTTTTTCTCTTCCAGCAGAGAGAAGACTGCTTCATTGTATAGATAGCTGTAATAGTTATGAGCCTTTTTAGGATCAGAGCCATCGAAATACACAGCATCGGTTGGAATCCGTTCGCCAAAATCGGTCTTGAAGCTGTCCACACCCATATCCAAAAGGTCAGATAGATGCCCTTGGTACCACTTCACAGCTTCGGGATTCGTAAAGTCAACAATCCCTTGTCCCGCTTGCCACATGTCCCATTGCCAAACATTACCGTCCGCTTGCTTTAAAAAATACCCATTCGTTTTTGCTTCTTCAAACAAAGGTGATTTCTGACCAATATACGGATTGATCCAAACACAGACCTTAATCCCTTTATCATGAATACGCTGAATCATCCCTCTAGGATCTGGAAATAACTCATCATCCCATTTGAAACTGCACCATTCAAAGGCCTTCATCCAGAAACAATCAAAATGGAAAACTTCCAGAGGGATATCTCGCTCCAGCATCCCATCAATAAAACTCATGACTGTCTTTTCACTGTAGTCCGTTGTGAATGAGGTTGACAACCATAAACCAAAAGACCAAGCTGGCGGCAAGGAGGGCTTACCTGTCAAATTCGTATATTTTTCCAGAATTTCTTTTGGTGTCGGACCATAAATAATGATATATTCCAGTGCTTCTCCCTCAACGCTAAACTGAACTCTCGATACATTCTCAGAAGCAATTTCAAAGGAAACCCTTTCAGGATGATTGACAAAAACACCATAGCCATTGCTACTCATATAAAATGGGATATTTTTGTAAGCTTGTTCACTGCCTGTTCCGCCATCCTCATTCCAGATATCTACGGTTTGTCCATTTTTAATAAATGGCGTGAAGCGTTCGCCTAGACCGTAAATCAGTTCATCGATCCCTAAAGACAATTGCTCTCTCATGTAATGAGTCCCATCAACATGTGTGATTTCTCCCTGAGCACCAAACTTGGATTCCGTCAACAATTTATCATCACCTAGAAAGCGAAGCTGGAATTTATCATCCAGACTTGCTTCTGCACGAAGAGCACCTGACTGGATCGATACTTTTTCCGTACTCTTTGCGATCGTAGGGATAACCTCACGCGTTTCCAGCTGAAAGTTCGGTCCTTGATTGTTCCTCTCATGATGAACGATCTTAACAGAAATCATGTCCTCCTGTGGGCTGGTCAATGTAATCGTGCTCATTCCCATGTTCAAGGTATCACCACGTTGCTTGATCGCCTTGTAAGGAGCATACAAGACCACACGATCCTTACTTTCTTGGCTAGTAAATACTTCTTTCGGTGATTGAATCGTGTACCCTTCCTTCGTCATCCAATAGCCATCTGTAAATCTCATACTTAACCTCCTATTTTACGGCACCATCTGAAATGCCTTTGATGATGTATTTTTGTAAGAACACATAAAGAATAATGATTGGAATAATCGCAATAAATAATGCTGCCAATGCCAAATGCCATTGTTTAGAATACTGTCCGAAGAAATAAAACATCTTCAACGGAATTGTATACATCCCCTCTTTGTTGATAACCAGGGAAGGCAATAAATAATCATTCCAGAACCAGATCGAATTCAGCACGATAACAGTCACTGTTGTTGGTTTCAGCAAAGGTAAAATGATATGCCAATAAATCTGAAATCTTGATGCCCCATCAATTGTCGCTGCTTCATCCAGTGACTGTGGAATACCACGCAAAGCACCGAAATAAAGGAAAATCGCCATACTACTTGCCAGCCCCAGATACATGATGACTAAGCCCGGACGATTCAACATATTGGCTTTCCCAAAAGAAGAAACCAAAGGAATCATGATTGCCTGAAATGGAATCAGCAGACCAATTGCTATCACAAAATATAGTCGATCACTAAGCTTACTTTTATTTCTAGATAGTGCATATGCTGCCATCGACGTACAAATGACGATCACAAACAGTGAGACTGCTGTAATAAGTACAGAGTTCATTGCACTTCTGAAGAAATCCAGCTTTTCAAATGCGACCGGATAATTCTCTAACGTAAACTGTTCAGGAACATTCAATGTATTTTTAAAAATCTCTGATTTCGTTTTAAACGAGTTAATAACAATCAGATAAAACGGATACAACCAAGCCAACATCAACAAAAGGCCGATGATCTTGATTCCCAACGACTTTCTTTTCTTCTGCTTGTTCATAGGTCGACCTCCCGCTTTCTGGTGATACTGATCTGAACAACTGAAATCACAGCAATAATGACTAGGAATATCACTGCTTTCGCTTGAGCATACCCCATATTACGTACCGCAAAGGCCTCATTAACGATATTCATCGCTACCATTTGCGTAGAATCAAATGGACCACCAGCTGTCAACGCCAGATTTTGGTCGTATATCTTGAATGCATTCGATAAAGTTAGAAACAAGCTGACTGTAAATGCCGGAGCCAACATTGGAAATTTAATTTTCCAGAAGGTTTGCCAAGCTGTAGCCCCATCAATTTCAGCTGCTTCGATCATTTCGTCTGGAATATTGTTAATAAAAGAAATGTAGATGATCATAATATATCCGCTCATCTGCCAGACAAATAGAATGATCAGTCCCCAAAATCCTGTGTTCGTCGTCGAAAGCCAACCCTTGAAAAATTCGATCCCTGTTGCGTCGCCTATCGCCGCAAAAGCTTTGATAAAGATGAACTGCCAGATGAAACCAAGGATAATCCCTCCAATTAGATTCGGCATGAAAAAGACCGTTCGGAAAACATTGTTTAGTTTATCAGCTTTCTGAGTGACCAGGAGCGCCAGCCCCAAGCCTATAATATTGACAAGAATGATAGCGACAACAGAGAACTTCGTCGTAAACCAAATACTGTTTAAAAAGCGCTCATCTTGAAACGCCCGAAGATAGTTTTCCACTCCTAAAAACTGATCGACCTTGATACCATTCCAATCAGTCAGCGAATAATAAGCCCCTGTAAGTAACGGTATGAACAATACAACAATCATCCCCAGTAAACTCGGTGCCAGAAATAGCCAAAAGCTCTTTGATCGATTATTCATTGATACGTCCCCCTCTCGATTATCACAAATTTCTTTGATAAAACAGCTGAAAAAGTGCCTGATCCTAGCGATTATTTTTTCTTAGTGCTTATACCTCAATCTCTTTTCCCTCGTTCACTCCACACTTTTTCTGAGCTGTCTTTATCAAAAACTCTATCCAACTACATACTATTTTCTATCCTTTTCCCATTCTTCTTTTCCGATTTTCATCAGATCGTCCCAAGAAATATCCCCATTTAAATATTTTTGGAACTCAGGGTAAAATTGTGTTTGTGAATAACCATCTGGGTATTGGTTGTGTACCCAAGGTACGGTTTTTCCTTCTGAAACATAATCAAAAATCGTTTGAGACGTTGCGTCCTTCAAGCTATCTGCCGAGAAATTCGTATACGCCGGGATGAATTCCATCTCGTCTGTTATGACTGTCATCGCCTCTTCATCCGTATACATCCATTCCAGAAAGTCTTTACTAGCTTCGACAACGTCTTCGTCCTTATTCTTATTGACGCCCCAATACCATGGTGCACCAGCTGCAATTTTTCCATCTGTTCCAGAAGTAACATATAGAGGAAGAATGCCTAATTTCTTTTCAACAATTTCAGGATCTAAGCTATTTAAGGTTGGAATGATCCAGTTTCCTTGATGAATGATTGCTACTTGGTCATTGGCAAAATCTTCTTCAACTGAGGTACTGTAATCAAGTGACAAAATTGGTTGAACATTGTATTTATTGATCAAATCTGTATATTCCTTGAATTGATCTCCATAAGTAAAGTCGATTGTTTTCGCATCGTAAACTGTCTTCATATCATTATCAAACTCAGGAGAAGTAAAGTGTGAACTATACTGACTAACGACCCAGAATTCCTTTGCACTGAAGCCAAATACAGCTTTCATGCCCAAGTCATCTTTTTTATTGTCTAATGTTTTCACTGCTTCTTCGAAGTCTGCATACGACTGGATATCTTCAAAATCAATCCCTGCTTTTTTAAATAGCTCTTTGTTGATCAAGAAGCCATAGCCTTCGATATTCATCGGCAAGCCATACACTTTCCCTTCAGAGGTTGCACCATCCAGCATTCCATCGATCGCTTTGGATGCAAGGTCTGTATCTGTCAAATCAGCCAAGCTATCGCCCCACTTATCGACATCAGCCAATCCACCTAGAAGGAAAACACTCGGCTCATCACCCGAAGAAAATTTGGATTGTAGCGCTGCATTCGCATCCTGTCCGCCACCAACTGTTGTTACATTGATCTTGACGCCTTCATGACTTTCTTCATATTTTTTTGCCAAATCTTCTAGCTGATCCTTTGTTTCCACCTTGATATTGAATACATCCACCGTAGTATCCGCACTGGAGCCGGAGCCACCTGAACCACAAGCACCTAACATCAATCCTGCTGTTGCCAAAATAATTGTTGAAAAAAGCATTCTTCCTCGTTTCATTTTCTTTCTCCCCCTTGTTTATACTAGATAATCATTAAAACGTGACTTCACATACTCCAAGTGGCTAGACGTCATAGCAATATCATCGTGCTTAAGCGCATAAGCAGTCAGTGATTCCAGATTTTCTTCATCTGCAACAATCTTTTCACCGATTCCTTCTGTATAAGAACGGTAGCGCTCCTCTTTCAACCCGTCAAAGAATCGGTCTTCTTTTAACTTCACGGCAGCTTTCAAACCACGAGCAAACGTATCCATTCCAGCAATGTGTGCCAAAAGCAAGTCATCCATTGCAAAAGAGGAACGGCGAACTTTTGAATCAAAGTTGATTCCTCCGGGTGCAATCCCGCCATTTTCAAGGATTTCGTACATCGCCAATGTTGTGTCATAGATATTAGTTGGAAACTCATCTGTGTCCCAACCTAAAAGCATATCTCCTTGGTTTGCATCGATCGATCCTAATGCATCGTAACAACGAGCCACAGTCAGCTCATGTTCAAAGGTATGACCAGCCAATGTCGCATGATTGGCTTCTAAATTGAGTTTGAAATTATTTTCCAATCCATATTTTTGAATAAATGCCATTGTCGTTGCTGCATCAAAATCATATTGATGTTTTGTTGGTTCTTTGGGTTTCGGTTCAATCAGAAACTGAACTTTATGACCAATTGTTTCAGCATAGGCTACTGACATTTTGAATAATCGAGCAATATTGTCTTGTTCGAATTTCATATCTGTGTTCAGCAGAGATTCATAACCCTCACGGCCACCCCAGAACACATAATTTTCGCCACCTAATTTTTTGCTGACGTCCAAGCCCTTTTTGACCTGTGCTGCAGAATAAGCAAAAACCTCTGCATTATTCGAAGAAGCTGCCCCATTGACAAAACGCGGATGTGAAAACATATTCGCTGTATTCCATAATAGCTTAATGCCTGTCTGATCCATTTTTTCCTTGATCAAATCTGTGATTTCATCGATATTTTTAAAGAACTCTTCTAATGAATCTCCCTCCGGTGCAATGTCTACATCGTGAAAACAGAAGTATTCGACTCCCAGCTTTGTCAGGATTTCAAAGAAAGCATCTACACGTTTTCTCGCTGTCTCCATCGGTGTTTCAGATTCCCAGTCCCGTTGATTGATCGGTAGTCCAAATGGATCAGAACCATCCTGTGTCATCGTGTGCCAGTAGGCTACCGCAAAACGCAGATGCTCCTTCATCGTTTTTCCCATAATTATTTCTTCTGGATTGTAATGACGGAAGGCAAACATGTTTTTGGATGTCGGTCCTTCATAATTCACTTTTTCTACTTTTGGAAAGTAACTCATTTCAGATTCCTCCTAAAAATGACTTGATTATAGTTGGTTAGTAAGTTAAACTAACTTACAAGAAGAATATAAAACATTAAAAAGAAGTTGTCAAGCGCTTTCATAAATTTTAATATAATAGAGAGGTGAAATGATATGATCACAAACAAATACAAAATCCGTGAACACAACGAAGCGCAAGTCTTAAAAGGAATTATTGATCACAAAAATATTTCCAGGGCAGAGCTCTCTTCTTTGACTGGCTTAAACAAAGCATCGGTCTCTTCCATCACCAAAGGTTTACTTGACGATGGACTGATTTTTGAAACAGGTATTGGCGCTGCCGGCACACAAGGTGGTCGGAAACCAATCATGTTGCAATTCAATCCGAAAGCCGCAGTCACCCTATCCTTTGACTTAGGGGTGAATTATCTGAAAGGAACGTTAGCCTACTTAAATGGCGAAACCATTCTTTCTATTGAAAAGAAACGACTAGACGTCTCAGCGGAAACAGTTCTAGAGTTGTTAGAGGAAACGATTCAGACGATTCACAAAAATCAGTCTGATCTTTACAACACGATTATTGGCATGACTGTTGGAATTCATGGGGTTGTGCATAACAATAAAATCAACTTTACTCCGTATTATGATTTAGATACGATCGATCTACACGCTGAACTATCACAACGCTATGATTTTCCTATCTTTCTTGAGAATGAAGCGAACCTCGCTGCGTTGGGTGAATACACGTTTTCCAAGGATTCAGAAAGCTTAGTCAGCTTAAGTATTCACAGTGGGGTCGGGGCAGGGATTGTCGATGCAGGAACTGTTCAGAAAGGGAAGCATGGGACCGCTGGAGAAATCGGGCATTCCATACTTTATCCAGCAGGAAAGCCATGTCCTTGTGGCAATGACGGCTGTTTGGAGCAATACGCCTCCAACACCGTTTTATATCAAGCTGTTGCAGAGAAAAAAAATATAGAATTTGTTGACAGCTCGGTGATAGAAGCGCTAAAAGATGATTTAGATATACAAAAAGAATTGAGGAATAATGCCTTTCTTTTAAGTGTCGGTATCAATAATATCGTCACGCTTTATGATCCAGATGTTGTCATTATCAATAGCTCTGTCTACCGTAGAATACCCGCACTTCTGACTGTTGTTCAAGAACATCTAGCCAGCCGTTTTGCAAAAAATATTTGTGTGCAAAGCAGCTCATTGGGCAACGAAGCAACATTGTACGGCGGGATTGCCTTATGCTGTCAGAATTTTTTAAATATCCGACAGCTAAAACTCCATTCTATTTATGAATAGCTAGCCGACTACCAACATTCTTCGATTGAAAAACGGATGTAGAAGAACCATTCTTATTCAGAAATGGTTCTCTCACATCCGTTTATTCGTTCAATTTATCCTCGATAGCATAGGACTCACCTTAGACTGTAGTTGCAATAAATCCAAGGTAGAAGGCATGTTGAAAAAGCTAAGCAAAAACAACAATAGTCATTCAGAAATCAACAGTTGAAAACTACTCTCGGCAAGAACTCCTTTCGGCATTCATAGTTATGATAGCAACAACCAGATTCTTCTATACCAATTAATATAAAAATATTTACTCAACACCTCAATAAAATAAAAATCAAACCGTAAATCCTCATCAAAAATCTGAGGATTTACGGTTTGATTTTTTTATTCATTCACAGCAATAATACCAGCGTAAGGAGCTAGATGGATGTTCTTCTTAATTAAACCTGTTTCAGCACCTACATTAGACAATATAATCGACTTCATCCCCTCTACGATATCTATTGTTTTTGCTTGGTCTGAAAAATTGATCAGTACAACAATTTCCTGCTCCTTGTAGACTCTTTTATAGGCAATGATTGTGTCATCAGCAAGTTCCAGCGGCACGAATTCACCATATACGATTGTTTCCTTGTACTTGCTTTCTTTGCGTAGATGGATCAGTTGACGATAATAATTCAAGACAGAATCTGATTGCTTTTCTTCTTGTTCCGCATTGATTCTGAGATGATTGGGATTAACAGGAAGCCATGTTTGTTCTGCTTTGGAAAATCCTGCATTTGTTTCTATTGACCATTGCATGGGTGTTCGGGAGTTATCTCGGCTACGCTTGAACAGACCTTGAAATGCTTCTTCCGGTAAAATTCCTGAAAGGACCGCCCGATTGTATTGATCATGAGAAGCAATGTCATCATAATCTTCAATTCGGTCCATCTGAATGTTCTCCATTCCCAATTCTTGTCCTTGATAGATAAATGGTGTACCATGAAGCATCATAAACAGAGTTGCCAACATTTTTTTCGAAACATCTGAAATATCAGCTTCTGGAATATATTTGTTGATTGATCGAGGCTGATCATGATTTTCTAAATATTTTGCGCCCCAACCAACGGCTTGTGTTTCAAGCTCATCAGTAAAAATAGCTTCTTTCAAATCGCTTACAGTCCAGTTTGATTGCTTATGCCACTCTCCAGTTCCAGGCACATCGATATCCGTATAAGTAAAGTCGAAAATCATTCGAAATACCCCTTCATCCCCAATGTATTCATGTAAGCGGGAAGGTTCCACATCTGCCTCAGCAACCGTTAAACTGTTATGCTTTTTGAACGTTCTTTCATCTAGCTCCTTCAGCCATACCTCGATTCCCGGCTGATTCAATATCCAATGACCGATATAAACTAGACCATCTTCTCCATCTGGTTCAAATTTTCCATACTCTATCTTCTTTTTAAGATTTAGAATTGCATCAATACGAAAACCGCCCAACCCCTTGTCCAACCACCAATTGATCATTGTGATGATCTCTTCTCTTACTTCCGAATTCTCCCAGTTTAGATCTGGCTGTTCAGCAGCAAAGGCATGTAGATAATACATGTTTTCTTCATTTGGAACAACAGTCCAAGCAGATCCGCCAAAATAGCTTCGCCAGTTATTCGGAGGTTGTCCATCAATCCCCTCCCTGAAAATATAATAGTCACGGTATTTACTTTTCGAGTCAGACAAAGCTTCCTTGAACCAGCTATGCTCACTAGAAGTATGGTTTACAACCAAATCCATCAACAATTTGATACCAAGCCGATCTGCCTCTTGAATCAACTCATCCATATCAGCCATCGTTCCAAACATTGGATCAATCGCCTGATAATCAGAAATGTCATATCCGCCATCGATCATCGGAGACTGATAAATTGGAGATAGCCAGATAACATCTATACCTAGTTTATTCAGATATGACAAGCGTTTCTTGATCCCCTGAAGGTCACCGATTCCATCATTGTTACTATCCTGAAAGCTTTTTGGGTAAATTTGATATACAATTGATTCCTTCCACCATTCTTTTGCCAACATCTTCTCTCCTAACTAAAATCGAACTTCTTTCTTTGTGTCTTCTTTGCTGACCACGACATGATACGCTTTAGTCAACAGATTTGCGGTCAAACTGATTTCTTCGCCAACATTTGAACGAAGAATCCTAAGTGTATGTTCATCTTCTTGTTGTACCTCAATAGTTCCATCAAATGCTTGTTGCTGATTTCTGAAATTGAATAAATTAAATAGTTTTTGGACAATTGGACGCTCTATCTCTTTTTCGATTTCTTCCAGATCATAATAGTGCCGATTAATGTTTCGACCCTCTTTTGTTTGTTCCAACAGCTCAATATCATTTTTTCCCGCCAGTAATCCCACGTAATACACTTGAGGAATCCCAGGTGCAAAACACTGTAAGATTCTGCTTAGCAGATAGGACTCATCATCATCACCTAAGGCTGAATAATACGTAGAGTTTATCTGGTAGATATCGAGGTTATTATATGCCTCAGAAGAGTAGATTTTCTTCGTATTCGCTCCCTGTGCATAAAGCTTTTCTTTAGTAAATTCAATTTCTTCCTCTGCCAGTAAATCTTTTACGTCTACCACGCCGATACCATCATGAGTATCTAATGTCGTAAACTGTTTTCGGGGACAACTATTCATCCAGTGAACAAGGCGATCGACTTTCCCAGAATAGAGAGAATAGAGCATCAGCATCGGCAAAGCAAAATCATAAACATAATAACCATGATCTGCAATCTTCTGCTGAATCGTATAATGCTCATGAATCTCCGGCAAGACCTCCGCTCCTTTCGCTTGTACCACAGCAGCAGATTCTTCCAATGTTTCCCAAATATCTGGTTCAATGAAAAAACAGTTTGTATCAGCTTTCTTATTTGCATAGGCAAATGCGTCCAAACGAATCAAATCTGCTCCTTGGTCAACCAAAAAACTTAGATTTTCTTTGATAAAGTATTTTGTTACATCAGTCGTAACATCCAGATCAATCTGCTGTTCATCAAAGGTACACCAGATTTTTTCTTTACTGCCGTCAGCAAACTCCGCCAAATAAAATGGCGCTCGTGGCTTACGCTTATAGATTAGGTCTATTTGTTCTTGTGTTGGTTCTCCATCAGGCCAAAAGTTTTTATAACGGATAAATAAATCTTTCCATTTTGAGTCTTCCTTCTTTTCAAGAAAATCCTGAAACTCTTCTGATTGCTGAGAGAGATGATTGATCATAAAATCGGTCATGAAATAATATTCTTTGGAAATAGCTTGAATATCTTTCCACGTACCAAAGCGTTCCTCTACTTTTTGATAGTTCATTGGAGCAAAGCCGCGATCTCCACTTGATGGATAAAAGGGTAAAATATGAATTCCTCCTACAACATCCTGTAAATATCGATCCAAAACGATTTTTAGCTCTTTTAGATTTTCCCCCAATGAGTCTGCATAAGTAATCAGCATGATTTTGTTTTTAACTGTCATTTTCTCACTATCCTTTAACTGATCCGCCGGTAATTCCCTCGACGTAATATTTTTGAAGATAAATAAACAATATAGTAATAGGTATAGCTACAACTAGACACCCAGCTGCAAACTTTGTATACATCTGCTGTGCGGTCTCTTTATTGATCATTGTAAATAAACCAATAGCGACTGTATATTTTTCTACTTTATCACCCATAATTACACGAGCAAAAATGAAATCCATCCAAGGTGCCATGAATGCCATCAATGAAGTATAAACAATGATCGGCTTAGACATTGGCAACGTAATCTTTGTAAATATCTGTGCTTTCGTCGCTCCATCGATCATAGCTGATTCGTCCAAAGACATTGGTATCGTGTCAAAAAAACCTTTTGCAATATAAAAAGTTAGTGCTGCGGTTGAGCTGTAGACCAAAATCAATCCAGTCAATGTTTGTGTCATATTCAACGCTTTCAGTATGTAGTAAACAGCGATCATACTCATAAAAGCTGGAAACATATTCAGTACCAATGCAAGCTTTAAGTAAGCATTTCTAAGCTTAAATCGCAATCGACTCATGACGTAGGCCATTGATACAGTAATAAACGTACTCAGTAAACAAGAAACGATAGATACGATAAATGTATTCTGAAGCCATTTTACAAATGGAAAATCCGGATTATTTTCAAATAGATGTGTAAAATTTTCGAATGTATATTGCTTTGGAAAAATATAGGAAACAAATTGCCCGGGCTCTCCACGAAATGCTGTTAGGACCAACCAGAACACTGGAAACAGCCAGACCACCGCCAAGAAGATCAACAATAGATTCAGTGGGATATTTATTTTTTTTCGCATCACGCTTTACTCCCTTCTTTATAAGAATTTGTTCGTGTATAAACAAATAAGGATAGAATTGCACTGAGAGCAAACGTAACGATCCCAATCACAGAAGCAAGATTATAATCCGCATTATCCACGGTCAATTTATAGAGCCACGTTACGAGTAAATCTGTTTCTCCAGCCCCGTAATAATCACTGTTGGAAGGTAATCCCCCAGTCAACAAATAGATGACGTTAAAATTATTGATGTTTCCTACAAATTGCTGAATTAAACTAGGTGCCATCACTGTCAATATCTGTGGAAAAGTAATGTGACGGAACATTTGAAATGGATTTGCTCCATCAATTCTAGCTGCTTCAAGCTGCTCTTCCGGTAAGTTGATGATCACACCTGTTGTTATTAGCATGGAAGCAGGAATACCGATCCACATATTGACGAAAATAATCGAAATTTTAGCCATTAAACCATCTGTTAGAAATGGAACTGGATTTTCTATCCATCCACTATTCAACAAAAATGTATTGATTGGACCGGAAAGATGGAGAAGATTCCTCATGACCAATAAAGAAACAAATGGCGGTACCGCCATAGTTATTACAAATAAGGTACGCAATAATTTTTTCCCGCACACACCTTTAGCATTCAGCAATAATGCCAATACAACTCCGAAGAAAAAACAAGTGAAGGTTGCAAAAGCAGCCCATATCAATGTCCAATTGAGTAACGGGAAAAATGTACCGGAAATATTTCCACTTAAGACATTGCCAAAATTTGCAAAACCGACCCATTCGAATAGATTTTTAGGTGGTAAATGCTGATGATCATAGTTAGTGAACGCAATAGAAATCATATAAACCAAAGGCAATACAGTAAACAACACAATACTTGCCGTTGGAATCGAAAGAAGCGTGAGATGAAATCGATGATCTAGCAAATCACGAAGCTCTGAATAAAAGGTAGGAACAGGCTCTTTTTCTTTAATGAGTTGATCCAGATTACCGTTGCTTTTGATATTTATCCACCAAATAATTGCAATACCTACTAATAGAAATAATGTACAAATACCATAAATTAGCAACAGCATAGAGTTATCTCCAGCAACCTGTACTTTAAACCCCAAGTTTTCATCATACTTCCATCCTTGCGTGTTCACACCTAAAGTAATCAAATTCTTCAATGATTGAAAGCCACTGGTTATCATAAACAGAATAAAACTGATTTCTGCTGTTAAAAACAACAGTCCCTTTATGATTTGTCCTCTAGCAAAGTTTCCAGCCCCCATCACGAAGAAAGAAACTCTTGTCCAAAGACTGCCTTCCCGAAAGATGGTGTTCAAACTCTGCCAAAATGATGTAATTCGTCTCATTTTTCTCACTCCCTCTCACTTTATAAACCACATTGCTTTTTATATCAGCATGGAGTTTCAGCTAATTATCAGCCAATGCACTCGCTGATTGAGCATGGGGCAAAACGCCCCATCAATCAACAACTATCAGCTATCATAAAGACTGATTAAACGCTAACGCTTCTCTTCTATATTCTTCCAGATCGTATTATTCCTCATCCACTGGCTGCGAAATATCCTTAACAAGTTTATCTAACTTCGTCTGCATCTCATTTTCTGAAACCTTTCCTTCATAGGTATCCACCAATAATGCATTCATATTCGTCCAGAAATTTTTCATTTCAGGCAGTTTAGGCATAAGCACAGAATGTTCTTCTGTCGTCATTTCCACTACAGTTTTTGCAATCGGATCATCCTGAACGGCTTGCGATTCACGAGCATTTTTATTCGAAGGTACAGTAGCGATCCCTTTGAAAACCTGCAGTTGAGCTTCTTCTTCGGTTACAAATTTAGCCAAGTCCATTGCTTTCCCAGGATTTTTCGTTGCCGCATTTACTACAAATAGCGGAACGCCGGAAAAAGCCTTCAACGAAATGTCCCCATTACCAAAATCTGCGGCAGGATAAATTGCTGTTCCCATATTTTCTCCCAGGACATCCTTAATATTTTGAGTATTCCAAACCCCACTGAATAGAGCAGAAATTTTTCCCTCTTGTAGGGCACTGATTTCATCCGTGTTAACAGCCACGAGATTTTCCATAGTCTTGGCTTGTCCGACCCACTTCAAAACATTAAGTCCCTGTTCATTATTCAAAGTAGAACCATTGACTTCTGTTCCATTTTCACCGTAAAGATAGGCACCGTTTGCTATAAACCAAGGTGTTAGTCGATAGTCGGCGCCATTCTCAGAAATGTTTAACCCAACTTTGCCTTTTTTTATCAGATTATCTAATGTTTTCAAATCTTCCTCTTCGTAAACCCGTTTGTCATAGTAAAGAAACATTGATTCTGCACTTGCTGGAAATCCGTACAATTTCTCTTGATAAGAAGCTGCTTCAACAGCCATTGCAATATTATTTTCAGTCACTTCGTCCTTATATTTTTCATTTTCATAAATTGCGCCTGATTCCACCAATAACCCTAACTGATCATGAGGCAGACGAATTACATCTGCAGCAGCTTCACCATCTTTTAGCAACGCATCTCTAGGTTCTTCAATTTCAATTACTTCAACCTCAACATCATGCTTTTCTTCAAATTCTTTTGCCAATTGTCGATATGTTTCCGCCTGATTTAACCCAACCCACATTTTTAACGGCTGCTTATTTTCAGATGTTGAAGTGCTTTCATCCTTAGAATTTCCACATCCTACCAATAATCCGGCAACTACTAAACTAACTAATCCTACTACTGCTTTTTTCTTCATAATTGTGCCAATCTCCTTTATGACTATTCGCAGACACCCTGCTCTTTTTAAAAGACAGCAAATAGAATTCATAATTCGTATACGCTTTCTTTTATGTATATGAGTATATGTCAATCGTTTTCATATGTCAATCGTTTTCATACATATTTTTTGTTGATATATTAGGGATTTAAGCTATAATAAAATGTATATTTAGAAATAAATCACATTTAGGAGAATAAAAATGGCAAGTATAGAAGATGTAGCGAAGAAGGCAAAAGTATCGGTTACAACTGTTTCAAGAGCACTGAATGATCATCCTTATGTTTCTGACAAAACCAAAAAGAAAATCTACAAAGCAATGGAGGAACTAAACTATTACCCAAATAATGTTGCCCAACAACTACGAGGAAAAGGTTCAAAAATGATTGGAATCATTATTTCTTATATAACAAATCCATTCTTTGCTTATCTAGTTGATTCAATTGAAAAAATCGCCATGGCATCTGGGTACCACTTAGTCGTTTTACAAACACATGGTAACCCTAATCTAGAGAAATTTTATATAGAACTGATTCCCAAAAAACAATTAGATGGAATCATCATCACCAACTTGGAAACTGCAACACCGAATGTCATCCAACTCATCAATGAGGGGAAAGTTGTTCTCTGCAACAGATATATTGGTGAGCAAAATCTGCCGGTAATTCAAATTGATGAAGAACAAGCAAGCTTCGAAGGAACTCAATATCTGATCGATCAGGGGCATGAACGAATTGCTTTTTGTACAGGGAACATCATGAATACACATGATCATCGGTTTAAAGGGTTTCTAAAAGCTCTTGAAAAAAATAATCTTGCTTTCGATAATGAGCTGTTTTTCGACAATACATTAGGTGTTGAAGGTGGCAGAAGATTGATACAGCAATTGATTGAACACCCAACTATTATGCCAACAGCTATCTTCTCCAATGGTGATGAGGTAGCTGCAGGGATAATCAGCGAATCTCGAAGAGCTGGGATCATCATCCCTGATCAATTGGCCGTCCTTGGATTTGACGATCAACCTATTGCTTCACTGACGTACCCTGAAATTACAACGATCCGGCAGCCAATTCAAGAAATGGGAGAGTATACAGCAAAAATGCTGATTACTCAAATTGAAGGAAAAGAACCCCCTCAACCAATCGAATTGCCTACAGAAATTATCGTTCGGGAATCTGTATAAAAAACTCAGAAAATGCCGTGGCATTTTCTGAGTTTTTCTATTTTATGTCTTGATTTTCCAGGAGCTTTTTCACAACTTCAAACGAATAACTTCCACTAACTAAGCCTTCATCAAAGCTTTGGTTTTTACCAAAGTACATATGCTGGTCACACTCCAACAACATCTGCTGATCCATATCTGTGTCACCTAGACCTACGCAAACTAGTTCTTCCGAAAGTTCAGTGAGCAATGTTTTTACCGCTCGCTCTTTCGTTAATCCCTTCGGTAAAAAGTACAGCTTTTTATGTTGAAAGAAACCAATCCAGTCATAGACAGCCAATGCTGCGTTGACTTCGTTTATAAATGCTTGTTCCCAACTTCGTTCCGTAACAAGTATACAGTAATAGAGCCCGTCAATATCCTTGATTTTCCGAACACTTTCCTGCGGTAAAATCACATTTAAGATCGATAAAACAGCTTCCTTATATGATAATTCTACCGCCAGATTTGCTCTAACTTTCTTGTTCCAGTTTTCATCCAACACACCATCACGATAGAGGTTACCGCCATTACTTGCTAATGCATATGGCACAGGTATTCTTTTCCATACCGTTCTCAAGCGCTCAAACTGTTCTGTCGAACGAGTCGTCACCGGAATCAGAAGATTTTTCTGCTGCCATTCTTCAAGAAAAGCAACTAGTTTTTCTTCCATAAGTCCATACCCACCGTTACTATACGTTTCGGCTTTGACACAGTCTTTTTCAGTTAAATGCTCTGGCAGTGTCCTTTTTGAAAACAGAATCGTTCCATCCAAGTCGGTAAACAAAGCTGTCCTCATATTTCTTTTTCCCCTACTTTTTGACGAATCAACCCGCAACAAGAATAAGGCATATTCGTGTACTCTTCAATTGGTACATGGAGCTCTTTTGCCAATAATAGGATATGTCGTAAATCATTGGTTTTCTCCGGATTGATCAATAGTTTTTCAGGGACACGGCGCAACAGTACTCTCGTTGTTTCTCCGACTCCCGGCTTGATAAAATGTATACTGTCATAATTAAAGTCTTCTTTGATCCTTTCGATCGCTGCCATCCCAGCCCAGCTAGGTATCTCATTCGGATTCCAGCTTTCAAGTGCCTCACGCACATCTTCAGCAATTTGATCCTTCTTCTCTTCATATGCATTCATGATTGTATCAATGTACAGATTGGATAAATCCAATGGCTCAAACTCTTTGTAGTATTTTGCGCCATGAACCTCTCCCGGCTTGATATAACGTTCATTAAGCACCGTTCGGCTGACTAAGCCGGAAACTGTGGAATTCAGGCACGCACTCGGAATCAAAAAGTCTTCTCTCGTTCCATAAAGCGTCGTGCAATAGCCTGTATCCGCTAGTACGGCTAACACAGGGGACAATGCGTATTTCCAGCTTCTTTTCTCATTGTAAAGCTCGCACGCTTCGGTCAATTCCTTTGTAATTGCCCCCTTTCCCGTCCAGCCATCAATAAACTGAATATCCGCTGAAGCGGATTGCTGATAAATATAGTCCAATGCCACCTCATCAATGCCTCGTCCTCGAATGATCGAAATAGAGTAATGGGGAACATTCACTTGATAGACAAGCTTCAAATATCTTTTAATCAACACACCAATTGGCGTACCTGCTCTGGCCAAGCTAACCAGAACCAGATCCTCCAAGGTTTCTGCCAGATCATCTTCGTGGTTCTTTCTTTTCTCTAAAACGATTTGTTCCGCCACGATCGCAACTGATAAAGCGATGCGCTCTGCCGAATCCTTCAAGGTTTCTTTGAACAAAGCAACATATTCTTCTGTTGGCTGATATTCTACCGGCAGCATTTCCGAATAGTGCACGCCGCTTTGAATCAAAACTTCTCTTTCTGGCGTGGCGATTTCATCCACATAGCTACTGATATCCTGCAGTAAAAAGATTACATCATCCTCTGAATAACTCCCTTTGATAAATGGTTTCATTAGCTGCTCCTCCCAAGTACAGATCGATAGGCTGCTCTAGCCGAAAGATCGACAAAATAAATTTCTGCATCCTGAACGGCTTTCAATGTATGATTCAACACAAGCAAGCTCTCTCTGTCTGCAATTCGTTCAAACAAGACGAAAATATCACGATAGCCCTTTTCCTTAGGTATACCATAGACATAATTTGCTACTCCTGATTGTTCGGGACTCGGAAACTCCCGCTTGTTGAAAATCGGGTAGTCCGTCTGATTTCTACTGAGAATGGGACTTCTCGTCGTTGTATGAAAATAAACTTCTTCCCCCATCAAACTCGCGATACGCATCGGTAGATACATGAACTCTCCTGTTCCGAGAACCAACGTAGAACCCTCCTGACGTAATTCTTTCAGCCGAGTAGCGATTTGCCTCAGCTGTTCTTCTTCATACTGTCTTTCTGTTAGACCAAATCGACCAGTCGCCGTTAAATAAGCCGGGATTTCAGCTTTTTCTCCCTCATCGATCGTTTCTGTAGAACAAGACAACCTTGGTAACCTCTTTTTAAAAGATTTCTGTAACAGTAATGCCGATGGCTCACTCTCGGTTACCAGTGAATCTTCTTTCAACTCTTTGACCTGACCGATTTCCTCGACATTACCTTTCAACAACGAAACCTCATTTATTTGAATCCCCAACTCCTGTTCCAATGCCCGAAACGCTTGTTGATTTTCTGCACTGCGCCAGTCAAGGATCGATACAATCGTAAACGCCTTTTTCCAAGGAAATAGTCGAATGATATCACGGATAATATTTAGATTCGTCTTTCCTGTCGTTACTTCATCATCGACCAAAACCACTTCGCTATCATCTCTGAAAAAGTCAGGGTCTTCTGCATACACACGATGTGCCGTTGCATGGCTGTGTTCCTCCTCGAAAGAAAGGAGCGGCTGCCTACCAGCTAGCTCTTCTCTCGTTGTGTGGATATATTTCACAGGCGAGGTAAAGCTTTCAAAAAATGCCTGCCCCAACGCAGTGGCCGTTTCACAAAAGCCAATAACTGTTATCGGTCGATCCAATGCAACACGAGCACTCTCCAACTGCTCTATGTTGAAATTCTTTTGCCTCTCCGGTTCATTCAAAATTGCACGTATTTCTTTTTGATAGCCCTTGATCTGACCGCTGTACACCAATGCTAATGCTCGACCGATCAGCAAAGAAACAGATGGGTTGACTGGCAGATGTTTACCAAGCACTGGGCTAACAAACAAAAAGCTGCGCTTTTTATTGATGCGGGCGGCCATCTGAAAAAGCTTATCGGGTACAAGCCCAAACGGGTTCTCTTCTATTGTAATTCTTACCTTCAATCCTTCTGCAACTGGGTATTCTTTTACTTCTGTCATTTTTGCTCCTCGCTTAAATATTCTGCAATCAACAAGTCGACAAATTCCTTATCCTCGTTAAATACACCATAGACTTCTGCCCGTCGAATGATTTGTCTCGCCCACAAAAGATGTGGTTTGACCTCATTCATTTTATTGCCTTTGTCACTTTTAAAGACCCCTACTTGGCCATCTGTACTATCTAAAATATGTTGGGCGTCCATAAATTCTTCTTTAGGTACAACCAGCTGACTATTGATTGGAACGATATGGGTCGGATGAATGCAGGTCTTTCCATTGATTCCATTAACTTTGTCAAATAAAACTTCTCTGATTAGTCCATCATTTGCTTCTGTAATCAGCTCTTTACGGATCTGTTGACCATCCTCACCCAGTTTCGCTTTAAACGGTGTTTCTCTTAGTAATGGTTTCAATATCCGCGGACGCTTGCCAAAAAACTCCCACACACAACCGCTGATAACAAAACGACGGTCGATAGAAAAGTAATTCAGTACATCCGTCATGAAATCCCGCATAACAGAAACATCATAAATGGTAGAATCGATTGCTCTCCTTAGTCCAAATAATCCACACATATCCGTTGCGCCCAGACGAATGTTGAGAATTCGTTCTTCAAACTCCGGTCGCGTCAGTATCTCATAAATTCTCAACAGCTCCGCTTCCCTCGTACATTTGCTCATCAGCACTCTGGATTCCAGAATCGGCATTGCCCATAGCCACGTATTGTTTGCTTCAGATAGTTCACTTACATGAGTCAGATAAGCAACCATGTTTTGACTGTCGGCTTTAGGAAGTGCAAAGCCATCAATGACTTTGGCCAACTCACCCAGTTTTTCTCCAAACATAGCCAAATGCTCCGGATTTCGAACACGAATGAATAGCATTGGCAATCGTTCTTTTTCAGAATCAGACATCCTCTCGACTGCCTGTTCGATTTCTTTCAACTGGCTGATTAAATTATCTTCGGCTACCTCCAGAGTGACATCTCCAATACTGTCCTCCAAACATAAAATATAGGCGGTAGCAGAATAACGAGCCTTAATAACCAGTTGGGCAATATTCTCTCTGGTTCCCGGCATATACAATGCTGCGCCCAATGAATTTCCTATAAGTAAGCGTTCTTCTGTTGAAAAGCGATGCAGTCCTCTATATCTTGTTTGAATCGTTTGCGGCAGCTGATAAAAAATTGCTGCCTCATCCTCTTGTGATAAAAAATTGAAATGTTTCATGTCGAACCTCATTTCTTCCTTTTTTAAATAAAACCAACGGAACCATTAAATAGTTTGTTTTTGCCAGAAACCTTCATTACTCAAAAACAGGCTATATTTATGTATAAAAATCAGATGAACACACCTTATATTCGATGTTTAATTGATAGAAATGGGCTGTGACATTAGTATGCCTCAGCCCTTTAAAACCGGATAAACGGTGTTCCAGAAGCAGCTTTTTCGACAATAAGTCGAAAATTCGCAAAAATTTATGGGACAATTTTTGGAATTTCCGCCTTATTGCTTGAAGCTGACCACTTCTGTCACAACCTCTTTTCTCTACAGATTTGCCTGACGATCAAAATAGAAAGTCGTCCGGAACTATACCAAAATTACATATTATGCTTCTTTGCTTCATACTCCGATTGTAATTCCAACAAACGTTTTTTTCCAGCTTCACGTTCAGCAATATTTTCTGCTTCAATTTGTCTCGTTTCTTCCATCCCTTGCATGATGGTGCTCCATGTTTGCTCCATCGTTTCAAGTTTGATACTTGGAGAACCGGACAGTTTTGCGATTTCTATACTATTTTGAGAAATATTCTGTGCGTTTTTCATCAGCATTTCATTAGTTCTATTATCCAACTCGCTCATTGCTTCTGCCGTCATCTTCTGTTGTTTCGCGGCAACTGCTTGAATCAAGGCACTCTTGAACACCGGAATCGTGATGACAAAGGCTGAGTTGATTTTACCGATCAAACGGACATTTCCTTTTTGCAGCATATCGATCTGTGGCCCGGTTTGAAGAGAGACCTGTTTCGCCATTTCCAAATCATACACACGCTGTTCCACCATTTCCAAAGCAGCTGTCATTTTGCTCAGCTCGATTCCGGCCATTTGATCCCCGTTATTCACCCGTTCCTGTAACGCAGTGATTTTATTGTTTCTTAAATCATCAGCAATCACTTCACCAGCTGCGATATATTTCTCTAGTTCAAGATAGTAACGAATATTTTCATCTGCCAACTGATTCAGCATCGCTACATTTTGCTTCATTTTCACTTCATACTTCTTGATTTCAGTATACACAACTTCGATTTCGCCGCCCATTGTCTGATACTTCGCCATGATTTGACTTACGATATCCTTACCTTTACCGAAAATCTTATTGAATAAGCCTTTTTTCTCTTCCGCAAAATCCTCCGGTTCGAACTTATCCATGATTTTACCCAGCTTATCCAACATCACTGTTGATTTTTGTGTTTCAGCCACTGTCATGTTATTTAAAATACGAGAAGAGAATTGAGAGATTTGTTCTGCCGGCTCTTTACCGAATTCCAAAATAGAAAGCTGATCTCTTAAATCAACATTTTTACTAATATTGAGCACTTCTGGTTCTGATTTTAGTTGTTCCTTCTGTAATTCAGCTTGTGATAACCGCTTTTCTACATTTACTACCTGTAACTCCTCGAGTCCTGTTTCCATTTGATTGTCCATATTTTTAAACTCCCTTTCTTTAGTGACAGATAAGGTTCCACTTGCTTCCTCTCTGCCTGCACCTTCTTATTTTTTAAATCGGTTAAAAATCGATTTGATGGTACTATTTCCTTTCGCCGCCATTCCGCTTGTCTGGAAAGTCTCTTCAAAATTGACTTCTTCTAACCAATGACTGTCAAATCGGCTACTATCGATATACAGCTCTAAATCATTCTGCCCCGTTGGATTATAGAGGACAACGTCAAATCCCAATTCATTTAACAATAGCAATAATGCTGCATCGGTTCTTGTCAACGTTCCAGTCATACCATTATTGTAAATCATAATTTTGGGAACATCTTGAGCATAATCGTATTGCTGAAGCATTTTGGTGATGAACGGAGGAATATTCATTGCTTGAGAGAACAGATATAACTGAACATCTTCTTTGGATTCACTCCCATGGGAAAGAAAATGGGCCTTTCTTACATATCTGCTGATTGCACTGGCCAACGCCAACTGCATTCCGTTAGAGACCGCTCGATGCTGCCACCAATTGGACTCCATTAGCTTCTCTGGTGAAAGCGTCCCATCCTTCTTCAAAGCAAATTGATAGTGAAACTGCTGATTCCCTTTAATCTCCTGTTTGATCGGAAATTCTCGAATAACCTCTACCAAGTCTGTACTCTTTCTTACTTCATAAAAATCGTCCCAATACTTCTTACGATCTTCTGATATTCCCAGCACCTTAGCAAAAATTACCGGAATCTTCACGACTCCTTTTTCCACTTGAAAATTTGGTCGAACAAACGCTTTTTCCTTACCAATAATTCGAATTTCATCATAGGTCGTCTGCAAGGTCAAACTCTCAGGAAGATATTCTCTCAGCTGAAAAGGCTTTAATAATAATGTACCGTCAGCATTCATGATATTACTGAGTTCCATCGCTGCTTTTCTAGCTGTTGTCGATTTTCGCATCGGTTTTTCCGTCGGGAAAGGTGCCATATCCATTTCATTTGGGTACTCATAAACGGAAAGGCTGATACCCTTCACGTCCTTAAATTCGTTGACCTTCTCACTATTGAACACCAGTACATCAAACCCAAGAAGATATAATAAAATCAGAAAATACTGCTCACTTTTCGTCATGCTTCCATACCAAATGACTCTCGGTACATCACTTTCCAAATCAGTCTCCTTGAGCCACTGATCAATGTAATTGAAGCCCCATTTGATACAGTCTACGATCACTCTGCGGAAGTCCTTATGAAGCAAATCTCCATGATTTTCTGCAAAAATATTGATCAAATCAATAAATTTTAACGTCAGATAGCGATAATACTCCGGATGCTCACGCAACGGCAGTAAATTATTTCCCTGCATAAACGCAACAAAACGATTCGGAGAAAGACCTTTTTGCTCGTTGTGTGTATTGAACAATTTCTGGATTCCCTGAAATATCTGATTATCGATCTGTTTTTCCAAATTCCCAGCCAGTAAATGAATGTTGTTGCTCTCGTTATAAACAACTTCATATAGCCACTCGCCATAACTGAATTCATCCAACGGAACACCTAAAACAACGCCGGAAATTTGAGGATACGTCAATGTTTCTTCTGTTTTTTGAAACCCTGTTCTCAGTGATATAGGCGTGATAAATTCTGCTTGCCAATCAATCTTGTTCAGATCCTGCGGAATCGGATGTAATTCCAACACACCATTCACTCCATTTCTACTTATACATTTTATACTTTGTTTCTTTAGGAAACACTACAACTTAAGCATGATTTTTTGATATTTTTTCTTCTACCAGTCACGCTGAAAGTCTTCTGTGATATAATCAAAGTATATCCAATCCATACCAACTAATCAACACAAATTATCACCATAAAATGAGGCGATTTAGATTGAGCAATGGGTTGTTTTCTACTATGTGAATACTGTTAAATCATTTTTCTCTCAACTATTCATTGTTATTTTGAGATAGGATTTATTTGACAGGAAATCATATATATTCTAATGAAAAAGGAGATACAAACCAATGGCAATTAACTTATCAAAAGGTCAAAAAATTGATTTGACCAAGTCTAATCCGACATTGAATAATATCACCGTGGGGCTAGGATGGGATGAAGCGTCTCAATCTGGAGGCGGTTTTTTAGGTGGTTTATTTAGTGCAAAACCAGCAGCAATCGATTGTGATGCTTCGGTGATTTTGCTTCAAAACGATCGTTTTGTCGACAAAAAAGATGTCGTTTACTTCGGTCAACTGAAAAGTACAGATGGCGCAATCGTTCACCAAGGAGACAACCTGACAGGTGCCGGTGATGGTGACGACGAAGTGATCAAAGTACAATTGAATAGTGTGAACCCGAAATATAATAAGATGGTCTTTGTTGTTAATATTTATCAAGCGCATAAACGTAATCAGGATTTTGGTATGATCCGCAACGCGTTCATTCGTATCATGGATGATTCCGGCATGGAAATCGCTCGCTACAATCTGACAGACAATTATCAAGGAATGACTGGTTTGGTTGCAGGTGAACTATATCGCCATGACAACGAGTGGAAATTCGCTGCTGTCGGTAGTGGAATGGACGTTGCTAATTTATCAGAAATGCTTCAACGATATAAATAAAACTATAAAATTCTGGAGGTTTTTTTCTTATGGCAGTTTCATTGGCAAAAGGTCAAAAAGTTGACTTAACAAAAACAAATCCCGGATTGACAAAAGTTCGCGTCGGTTTGGGTTGGGACACAAACAAGTACGACGGTCAAAGTGACTTTGACTTAGATGCAGAAGTATTCTTACTTGGCGGAAATGAAAAAGTAACAAGTGATGCTGACTTCATTTTTTACAATCAGCCAACTAGTCAGGATGGCGCAGTAACACATATGGGTGATAACCGCACTGGTGAAGGCGAAGGCGATGACGAGTCAATCGAAATCGTACTTGGCAGCGTAAACCCTTCTATTGAGAAAATCCGCTTTACTGTAACGATTGATAGTGCAGAAGAACGAAACCAAAACTTTGGTCAGGTTTCAAATGCGTTCATCCGAATCATCAATGCAGACTCAGAAGAAGAATTGATTCGTTATGACTTAGGTGAAGATTTCTCAATCGAAACTGCCATCGTTGTCGGCGAATTGTATCGTCACAATGGCGAATGGAAATTCACTGCAATTGGTAGTGGCTATCAAGGCGGATTAGCCGCACTTGGTAGAGACTTCGGTGTAAACATCGGATAATCACTTCAATTATAGTGGGAAATCAACAGTTACATGGGATTTTCAAATAAGGATAAAGGAGTATAACACATATGGCAATTAATCTATCCAAAGGTCAAAAAGTCGACCTAACAAAAACAAATCCGGGACTGACAAAAACAATTGTTGGTCTAGGTTGGGACACAAACCAATTCGACAGTGGTGCAGCTTTTGACTTAGATGCCTCTGCATTTCTACTAGATGCAAGTGGCAAATGTCTAAATGAAAAAAGCTTTATCTTCTATAATAATCTTCAATCTGAAGACGGCTCCATTATCCATACAGGAGATAATCGTACCGGTGAAGGAGACGGCGATGACGAACAAATTAAAATCGATTTATCTGCTGTTCCTCAAGCAATCGAACGAATCGCAATCACTGTAACAATCGATGATGCCGTAGCAAGAAACCAAAACTTCGGTCAAGTATCGAACGCGTTTGTTCATATCTTAAATGAAGAAACTGGCGAAGAAATCTTAAACTTCGATTTAGGAGAAGACTTCTCTGTTGAAACAGCGGTAGTATTCTGCGAGCTTTATCGTCACAATGGCGAATGGAAATTCAACGCAATCGGCAGCGGCTACCAAGGCGGCCTCGCTGCACTCGTTCAAGCATATGGTTTAGACGTACAGTAATAACCGAGGAAGACTTATGGCTGGGATCTAGTCATCCCAGCCATTTGGTTACTCTAAAATACCGAAAAAGACAAAGGTAATATCCAATTTTCTTATAGAGAATTGGCTGTCTGATTTAATAAGGGGAACTAACAAAAAATAGTTAGCTCTCTCTATAACATGAAGGAGATTATTAATAAGTGAATAAGACATTTGCCGGCTTAACAGCCGAACAGGTCGAGCAGTCCAAACGTGAACATGGGACAAATGCCCTGACTGAAAAACAATCGGAGTCATTTTTTGACAAACTAAAAGGAAACTTTGATGACCCAATCATCAAAATATTGATCGTTGCACTCGTTCTTAATTTAATTTTTGCTTTTCTTGGCTACGCTGAATGGTATGAAGCGATGGGAATCGCGATTGCCGTATTGTTGGCGACATTGATCGGAACATGGAGTGAATACTCCAATGAAAATGCCTTCCAGAAATTACAGGAAGATGCATCAAAAATCGTTGTTAAGGTCTATCGTGACGGACACGTCGTTGAAATCAAAATCGACGATATCGTTCAAGGGGATGAAATCATCCTGCAAACCGGGGATAAAATCCCTGCAGATGGTATCTTATTGGAAGGTACTTTAAAAGTCGATCAGGCTTCTCTAAATGGAGAATCTGATGAAGCAACAAAAACACCTTTACCTAAAGGTGGTACGTACGAAGATGGCGATACCTTTGATCAACATGCTTTGTTCAGAGGGGCAGTTATTACTTCCGGAGAAGCAGTCATGAAAGTAACCAAAGTCGGAGACGCTTCTTTCTTCGGACAAATGGCTTCTGAGCTTTCTATCGAAGATCGCGAATCTCCATTGAAACTGAAGCTTGCCGGATTGGCAGACATGATTTCTAAAGCTGGTTACACTGGTGGGGTACTGATTTTTGTTGCATTTATGATCAACCGGATTTTAGTACAGAACAACTTCGATGGCGCCTTGATTTCTGAGTACTTCACAAACCTGGGAGTTGTCGGAAATGATGTTGTAGAAGCCTTTATTCTAGCTGTTATTATCATCGTTGTTGCCGTTCCAGAAGGCCTGCCAATGATGATTGCCATGGTTCTTTCTCAGAACATGAAGAAAATGCTGCGTAGCAATATTCTCGTTCGAAAACTTGAAGGGATCGAAACAAGCGGAAGCTTGAACATGTTGTTCTCTGATAAAACAGGAACGATCACTAAAGGAAAACTAGATGTTGTTTCTTATATCAATGGTGCGAACGAAAGCTTCGACACTCTTGGCGATGTCCCTGAGAAACTTCAAAAAATCATTGGTACATCCATTGTAAATAATACCAACGCTGTAATTTCTGAAGACAGTAATGGCAACGTTCTGATCATCGGGGGGAACCCAACAGAAAAAGCAGTCCTTGCTTTTGCAGAGAAAAATGAAAACTTGCATGGAACATTAGAGCATGTTTCTGTAATACCTTTCTCCTCTGCTAGAAAGTTTTCAGCAACACAAGTGGCTGGGGATTGGAACACAACCCTTATCAAAGGGGCTCCGGAAATGATTTTACCGAACTGTTCAACCTATTATGATACAGAAGGTAATAAACAGCCTTTCACAAAGCTGGCTGAATTGGAAACTGAAATCAATGACCTAGCAACACGATTGATTCGGGTCTTGATTCTTGCAACAACAGAACAAACAGTAACGGAAGAAACATTACCATCAGATTATACATTGGTTGGTATTTTAGCTATTCGTGATGATGTTCGTCCAGAGGCTATCGAAGCCATTGAAGAAGTGCATCAAGCGGGCGTACAAGTTGTTATGATCACTGGTGACCGTAAAGAAACAGCGGTTGCTATTGCGAAAGATGCGAAGATCCTGACTGCTCCAGACGATGTAGTTCTAACTTCTCAGGAGCTCAACGAACTGCCGGATGAAGAAGTGAAATCGATTCTTCCAAATATTCGTGTTATCGCTCGTGCTTTACCTACTGACAAGTCTCGTCTGGTTCGTTTGTCACAGGAAATCGGCTTGGTTGTCGGTATGACGGGTGATGGCGTAAATGATAGTCCTGCCTTGAAGCGTGCCGATGTCGGTTTTGCGATGGGTAGCGGAACAGAAGTAGCAAAAGAAGCTGGTGATATCGTTATTCTTGACGACAACTTCAAATCGATTGCTCAATCTATTCTATTTGGTCGTACAATTTACCGTTCTATTCAAAAGTTCATCGTCTTCCAATTAACATTGAACGTTGGTGCTTTGCTGATCAGCTTTATCGCACCATTTGTTGGTATCGATCACCCATTGACAATCACTCAAATGCTTTGGGTAAACTTGGTAATGGATACACTGGCTGCCTTGGCATTCGGTGCTGAACCAACCTTGAAACGTTACATGAAAGAAAAACCAAAACGTCGTGATGAAAGTATCGTGACACGCCCAATGTTTTCCGCTTTCGTCTTCGAAGGAATTGTTATTACTGCGATTGGGCTATGGATGCTGAAAGGCACGTTCCTTTCTCAATACTTTACAAGTGGTTCTGGTGATATCGCTCTTTACACAGGGTTCTTCTCATTCTTTATCCTGTATGCAGTATTCAATGGATTTAACGTAAGAACAGAGAAATTGAATATTTTTGATAATTTAAGTAGAAATAAAATGTTTATCCGTATCATGGGTCTAATCATCGTTGTTCAAATTCTGATGACCTTTGTCGGCGGCGCAATTTTGCGTACAACACCTCTAAATGTCACTGAGTGGGCTATCGTTCTTGGTTTGTCTATTGCAGCCATTCCAATCGATATACTGAGAAAAGTGATTTCAAAAGCGTTGAACAAATAATAGATACTAAAAAAGTCGAGACAGCAGGATTTTCTGCAGTCTCGGCTTTTTTATTTGAACTTAAAATCTGATAAAAAGCTAGTCATCCATGTGGCATCATTTTTTAGATAGTCTTTCCCAAAATCCACAATTAATCCATGAAACTCCTTTGCCTCAGTTGTACTAAAATTATCTGGAAGATACACACGTTTTTTCAATGTTTTATAGCTCTCGATATCCTCTATGCCCAATCGAGTAAACAATCTCTGTGCATAGCGATCCGCAATAAATTCTACCCCATCAAAAACGTAGACGATCAATACATCTGCTGTTTCTTCACCAATACCACGTAGCGAAAGCAATTGCTTTCGCAAGGCATCTCCATGTTGTCTTTCAATAGCTAATAAGTCAAAATCAAAAATACTGAGCCATGAAAATATCTCCTGAATCGCTCGGCTTTTATTTACAAAGAAGCCACTTGGCCGAATCATCTCTTGTAATTCTTCCAGAGAAAGCGCCGCCACCCGTTCGGGCTGAAATTGTGTTTCTTCCCTTAAATTATGCAATGAATATTCAACATTTTTCCAATTTGTATTTTGAACTAGAATCGAACCAATAATAATTTCCCACTTTGATTCTGCCGGCCACCAGATTCGTCCCGGCATATGCTTTTTCAGCTGCTTATAAACTTCTACTACAGGTATCAATCCTATCCGTCTCCTCTCTTTCATGAAATTTTATACCACATGAATGTCCGTTCTCTCCATTCTGTTCACCTATCAGTATAGCAAATGCCAGTAACTTTCTTCAATTTTGGATTTTTTTAGTAACTTATTAAACCTAACAGCCTTTTATCGTGTATGCTATACTAAGAAAAATTGAACATTTAGGAGTGATACTCTTTGGACAAACAAGATCTGAAACAATTAAAAAAGTATTTTAATGAGGACAAAAAATTTATCAAGGATGGCTACTATCGATTAAGAGACCTCGGAAATTCTCACTACGAATTAGCTTTTTTAGAAGCTGGTCCTTGTGGCGATACAACTATTCATCCTCAAATCACGATTGATGCAACGAAAAATGAACTCATTCCTATAAAGCTGTTGGATCTGGCTGTCTCACCAACACTGCGCTTAACACAAGAAGAACATAAAAATGAATTATGCGAAGCACTTGAACAGCTTCTTCAACGCTTCTATCAGGTGATAGAAGAATAATCAATACTTGACTGAAACTGCCTATCTGCACTCTTTCGGTCAAGTTTTTTCTTGTATTATCAAAAACCCGAACATTCTTTGTCCCATATCGGCATTTAATGATAATTAGATGAACATTTTCATCATTTCCTCATATTTCGTATTGATTCCATATAAAAACTTGTGATACACTTAACAATAAAAAATGAAATGAATGGGGTGTTGTTATGGATTTAGGTGATTTATTAAGTCAGATCAACGATTTTATCTGGGGAATTCCGATGATCGTATTGATTATGGGTGTTGGGATTTTTCTGACTATCGGCTTACGAGGAATACAGCTTAGAAAGCTACCTTTAGCTTTAAAGTATATGGTGAAAAATGAAGAAGGTGGTGAAGGAGATATCTCCAGCTTTGCTGCGTTATGTACAGCCCTATCTGCCACAATCGGTACCGGGAATATCGTTGGTGTGGCAACAGCGATCGTCGCAGGAGGACCAGGTGCTCTCTTCTGGATGGAGGTCGCGGCACTTCTAGGGATGGCAACCAAATTTGCGGAGGGTTTGCTAGCATTAAAGTTTCGTACATTTGATAAAAACGGGAGTGCTTTAGGTGGCCCTTTTTATTACATAGAAAATGGTATGGGCGTGAAATGGCGCTGGTTGGGTAAGATGTTTGCCTTATTTGGTCTTCTTGCCGGACTACTTGGAATCGGAACATTCACTCAAATCAATGGTATCACTAGTGCTGCACAGTCCTTTTTTGATCCAACCAATTCAAATACTGTTGCTTTATTTGGGCAGGAATACTCATGGTCAGTAATCATAACTGGTGCAGTGGTTACTTTGGCAACTGCGATTGTTTTGATTGGCGGGGTAAAACGAATTGCTCAGGTAGCTGAGATCATTGTTCCCGCTATGATCGTGGTTTACGTGTCCTTATGCCTATTGATGGTTGTCTTGAACTTTTCAGAGCTGCCAAATGCTTTCGCTCAAATTATTGAAGGAGCATTCGGGCTACGTGCTGTAAGCGGCGGTGCTTTGGGAGCAATGATCTTGGCACTGCAAAAGGGTGTGGCACGCGGAATCTTCTCTAATGAATCTGGTTTAGGGAGTGCACCAATTGCTGCAGCCGCAGCAAAAACAAACGAGCCTGTTCGTCAAGGGTTGGTCTCTATGACAGGGACATTTATTGACACGATTGTTGTTTGTACAATGACTGGACTTGCGATTATTTTGACTGGAGCTTGGGAAACAGGGTTGGATGGCGCTGCAGTAACTATTTATGCTTTTTCAGAAGCTTTGCCTTTTTCAAATGCGATATGTTCTTTCCTACTGATGATGTGTCTATCATTCTTTGCGTTCACAACGATCATCGGGTGGAATTATTACTCTGAACGTTGTTTGAGTTATCTAACAAACGGCAGTCTTACAGGAGCCAAAATTTTCAGAATCGTTCATATTTTTGCTATTTTTATCGGCCCTTATATGACGATCACAGCTGTTTGGACACTTGCAGATATCTTTAACGGATTAATGGCTTTTCCCAATCTGATTGCACTCATTGCACTAAGTCCCGTCGTTTTCCGAGAAACCAAAGGCTTCTTGAATCGATTGCAGGCAGATGGATCTACATTGCCGATAGAAAAAGTTGAAGAAGAAATTCCATTTACCTCTGAACTTGGGTTGGAAGAGTAAAAAATTGGGGCTGTGACATTAGTATGCCTCAGCCCTTTAAAACCAGATAAACGGTGTTCCAGAAGCAGCTACTAGCAGTGAGCTGCATCAATGTCCGCTCAACATCAGTGGTAAACCACTGTGTTTCAAGGCTTTTCGACAATAAGTCGAAAATTCGCAAAAATTTATGTGATACCAAGTAGGAATCAATCAACATCGGAATGGTACATTCCGTGTTTCTTGTCATTTTCGGAATTTCCGCCTTATTGCTTAGAATCACTGTGAGTGCTCTTTTGAGCAGAACAGATGATGAAAAGTACCTACTTTTGGTGCTTGAAGCTGACCACTTCTGTCACAACCTTACTTTACACCAATCGTTCCGGCATCATACCTTGTAAAAATTCCCAAACACCATTTTGAATGACCAATTCATCACGATCTTCAAAGGGAAGTGTTGTTCGAATTGCCTCCTCTTTTCCTTCTAGGACTTTCTTCGTCCAGTGAGGATCAATCAGCAATGCGCGTCCGACAGCCACCACTTCCGCATGGTCAAGTACTTCCTGCGCCTGTTTTCCAGTTCGAACATCTCCCACACCAATCAACGGCATACGTCCAGCTATTTTCTCGTGAACATACTCCAGCATTGATTTCTCTTGAAATTCATCAGAAACAGAAACTCTTTGATAATCATTCAAAGAAATATGTAGATAATCCAGCGGTTTGTTGGCTAATAGTTCAACTAGATACATAGTGTCTGACAGTTTAATCCCCGGTTCTTCATATTCTTCCGGAGAAAAACGATAGCCTACAATGAACTCTTTTTCAGCATATTCATCCACAGCTGCAGTCACACTATCTACAAGCAAATCGATAAAATGAGCGCGTTTTTCAACGGAACCGCCCCATTGGTCAGAGCGTCTATTAGAATGTGGAGAGAAAAACTGCTGAATCAGGTATGTGTTGGCTCCGTGGAGCTCCACGCCATCAAACCCAGCCTTGATAGCACGAATCGTTGCTTTGCGATAATCTTCAATCAGTAATGGAATTTCCGCCTCCATCAATTCTCTAGGCGTTTCTGCTCCTTCTCGTTCAGCAGCTACAGCACTGGGAGCTACGGGCTGCTCCCCACGAAGGATTTTAGAATTCGTCATTCTACCACCATGAAAAATCTGTAAAATTGCTTTGGTCCCGTTCTGTTTGATTGTAGAAGCCAACCGACTTAAGCTTGGGATCATCTCATCAGAAGCTACGCTCAGCTCGCCTTCCCAGCCTTTTCCTATCTCCTGAACATTTGCAGCTGCAGTAATAACTGCACCAACTTCCCCAGATCTCAAGCGATAATAATTCAGCTCATCTTGAGTAACGACCCCATCATAAAAACTCATTTTCGTTGTCATTGGTGCCATAACTACACGATTCTTTAACTTTAAGCCTCTTTTGAACACTAATGGTTCGTTTAATTTATTCATACAGTTTCTCCTCCTATGTCAGTCATTTATTTTGAATACTTCCTTGATTGGCGTCTCTCCATCATGCATAGCAATTACTTTTTTTATTGTGCTTGGTTCTACCACCAGTTGTGCCAGTGCTTCCGCTACATTAGCGATAGAGTTCTCACCCGCTTCATGTGAATCGATTGCTATTTTTCCTGTACCTGTCGTTTCTTTTAATGTCCCCGGCTGTAAAATTGTATAATCCAAATCCGTATGATCGATCAACCAAGAATCAGCATAATGCTTGGCAATCATATAGTCGAGAATACTTGCAAAAGATCCTTCCTGCCAACGTTCAGGCTCCAAAGAAAAAACAGAACTCAACTGAATGTAACGCTTGATTCCCTTCTTTTCTGCCGCTTGCATTAACTTCACGGCACCATGTAAATCCGTTTGTAACAAATCTTTCCCTCTGGAACCAGCAGCAAATATCACAACTTCTGAGTCTCCCAAAACTTCAGTTAACGCATCCACCGAAGTGTGAAGATCAGTAAAAACTGCCTTACTATTTTCTGACTCCACAATCTGATCCGTTTTTCTAGCTCCTGCATAAACAAAATGACCTTGTTCTTGTAAAATAGCTACTAACTTTTGACCAACTCTGCCAGTCGCTCCTGCAACAAATATCTTCATCTCCTATTTCTCCTTTCTTTCTAAATATGTATGCACATACATATAATATACTAAGAAAATGACTTTTACAAATCAATTGACTTTCATCCCTTCGATTTATAAAAGCCGGCCAGTATTGGCTGTTGCTCAAACACTTCTCTTAACACTTTATCTACTACTTGTTCTGCTGCTGCAACCTTTTCCAGTCCTTTATCTGTCACACTGATATAGATCCCTCTTTTGTCATCTGTACAAATGTGACGCTTGATCACACCACAGCGCTTGTCTTCCATGCGACCAATCAATCGTGATAACGCACTTTGACTTAAAGGCATTTTCTCCTGAAGCTGTTGCAAACGCATTTTTTTGGCACCCTCAACAGATAGAAAGTATAGTACGTAAAACTCATTTAGCGCTAGCCCTGCCTCGCTTTTCAATTGTTCTTCCAAACAGCTATCAACACTAGCTAGTAGCTGAGATAACGCCAACCAATCAGCTAATCTTCTTTCCTTCTTCGACATTATCCTCACCTCTTTTCAACTACAATCTGGTTCATAGCAGGAAATATCCATAACTCCAAACAGTATTTTCTAAAATGATAACGAACAATCAGCCATTCGTCAATCTCAATGTTTCACCTCATGACTAGAACCAACTTTTTTGTCTGCCTCCATGGTAAAACCGAATATCGTCTAAACAAACGATACTCGGCACTGTAAAACTATTTATTTATAAACGAAAAAAGCTTTCGCTCAGCCAATCGGTTATTCTGAGACTTCATCCCGTTCTTCATTTACATGATCATCTAGCAGTAACTCTTCTTTTATTTCCGTTTTCGTTTCCATTTGAAAACCAAACTCATTCTCTCTATCACTAAAAGTAAAGCTAGTCATCAACGAATCATTATCAAAAGGGTCTTTCTCTTGAACAAATTTATTAGAGTTCGACTCAGCGGAAAAATTGCTAAATTGTTCCTTCGCTGGCTTCTCGCCTTCAATGCTTGCTTCTTTCAATTTAGAAAATTCAGATGGATCAGTTTTTTCAGCCTCTTTTGCTGGCTTCGGACCATTGCCACCTACACTAACAACCGATGCTTGATAAAATGGATCGTTTCTTCTTCGCTTCAAGACAAACAGATAGCCGCTGAAAAGAAGAAGGCTACTAACCGTTAGTAGTATACCGGTTTTTAACCCAAGTGGCAGATAGATAAACGCAACTGTATGGGTTCCTGTAGGAATAGTCACAGTCAAAAAGGCATCCTTAAAACGAGGTATCTCAACTTGCTTTCCATCTACGGAGACTGTCCAGCCTTGATCATAGGGGATTGTAGTAAACAATACTTGCTCTTCGTCGGTTACCACCTCAGCCTTTGCCGTACGTCCAGAAACAGTGAAAGCAACCCCCTTTTCTTGAATCGTGGTAGCCGCTTCTTCAAACAAGTCAATATCCAGTAAAGCGATATCCGGTGTCAAAAAACTGAATACGGTACCACCTGTGAAAGTCGCTGAAAATTCTATGGTTGTTTCTTCTTCGTACATTCCCAAATCGTAGTATTGACCCGTCATGTTGATTCGAGTCTTTTGACTGGTCCCATTAACCTTCAGCTCAATATTCGCTGTCTCCAGATCCTCGTAGTTATAGGGATAAAGGCTGAGATAGGCCTGTTTTCCTGCCGGAATCACAGCTTCCCAAGTGACGATTTTCTTTGAATGTTTCTCTTCATCCTCCGCCCGATAGGTCTCCAATCCTTCAGATTCTTCCAACTCGACATTGTCCAGTTCCACCATCTCCGGCTCAATAAAAGTGTAGTAGTCAAAGTCTTTCTTTGCCAGTTGATTGAATAAAGAGGTCTGGCTTTGTACTTTCCCTTCCTCATAGACCTGCTCATCTGTCAGTACACCTAAGGGCATCGCATACGTATTTTCATAGAGCGCATACTCGCCACTTTCTGCTTTCTTAGTAAAACCAAACTTATGCATGTCTTCTTTGGTCAGGTTGTATTTGATCCCTGAAATAACATCCATTAACAATGTATTGTTCAGATAACTGATTTGTAGATTTGTGTCCCAAGAACGATACCCTAAATCATGTAAGTAGGACAATGAATGCCGATTTCGGATAGATGAAAACATGGACACGCCACTATAACCATAAGCCAAGCTATCATTTTTTGTCACTGGATCTAAGGTTTCCATACGATAGAAGGACTCATTTTCTGCCTTTGTCTGCGCCACCAAGTTCTTGATCTCCTTATGAGAGCTGTTATATAGCGCAACTGTCGGATAAGACCACTCGCCTTCAATGCCGGAAAAAATACCGTACGTATTGATCCCGCTCTCTACACTAATAACAAGAACAAACAATACGCCTAGCCATTTTGTGTAGCGCTTTTTCTGTAAAAACAAGAGACCCAAATAGCCAAAGCAGAGGATCACTGTCACCCCAAAGGACAATATAGTCACATAAGTGTAGGACCCACTGTACGAACCGACTAATTTGACACCCGTAAACAACAAGACCAGTATGAATACATTATTCAACAGCCGATCGATTCCCTGTTTGTCCAGTCGCTCCCAGCCATAACCTGCTAAAGCAATCACTAGAAAAGAAAAGCCGAAGCTATAACGAAACGGAAACATGTTCGGCGTGTGCAGACCATGCCAGAACAGATTCAACGGCTCCCAGTAGAAGCTGAGAATCAGAACAGCGAATAAACCGCCATAAACCAACTTCTCTCGTTTCGTGGTCTGTCTACTGACAAAGAAATACAGACAGAGGATCAAAGACAGTAACCCAACAAATACAAAAGGGACTGCCCCAAACATCGTTGTATCATAGACCCCTACGAAATTCTTGGCAATCAAGTCCAATGGACCGGTGCCATCGGTCAGGATCGTTTGGACCTTCGACATCGCTTCCCCATTGTTTTTCAAATCCAAAATGGCGGGCAACACCATCGCCATGGATGCCCCACCTGCTAATAAGGAGGTCGTCAGATACATAACGATCGGCTGTTTTCGTTGCCCTTTTTGCAACAATAGTGCGCGTGCACAGAAATAAAGGAACGTAAAGAACCCGGCCATGAACGCCAGATAAAAATTGGAAATAAATAACAAGACATAACTAACAAACAACAGTGCTGGTTTTCGTTTCTCCAGTACCCGATGAATCCCCAGAATGATCAATGGCAAATAAATGAAGGTATCTAACCACATCACCATCTCTGAAAAGGCCAAGGTAAACCCCATCAAACTATAGGAAATACTCAGCCCAACAGGCCCCCATTTCGGCAGCTTGAAGGTCTCCAAGCTGTAATAACAAAACGCCAAACCGGAACACCCGAATTTAAGCAAGGTTAAGAAATAGAGAAATTCCGGCATCTGCTGGTTATCAAAGAAATACACCAGTGGTGTAAAAATCCCCCCTAAATAATAGGAAATAAATGACCAGTAGTTCAAGCCAAATGAAGCATACCAGGTATAGAAGATACTCTCCTCTCCCTTTAACATGGTATTATAGCTGGCAAAGAAATTGCTCAGCTGACTGAAGGAATCACTAGCCATGATGCTTTTTTCACTGCCTGGATAAATCCCAATCAGACCATAGGCAAGAATCAAAATGACAACTGGCAAGGCAAACCCCAAAAACAGCCATCGTCCCTTTTCATTTATAAATGTGTTTCCTTTTTTATCCATATGTCTTCCTTTCCCTTTCAATGTCTCTTCACAAGTAATTGGGTATTCATTTAACGAAGCAATCCAATCGAAGCAAACGGAAAGTAACGAAAAACAACGATTCCTTCGATTTGCTTCTTCGAAATCAGCCCAAAACTCCGACTGTCATTTGATTGAATCCGATTATCTCCTAAGACAAAATAGTGATCTTCCGGAATTTCTGTCAATCCAGTCAATGCATACTGAACCTCGTAAGCAATAGATACTTTGAGCGTTCCATCCGGTAAATCATCCGTATCTGGGGAGAAGGACTGATCTCCGTTCAGATAGAGCGTGTTCTCCCCTACTCGTATGGCATCTCCAGGCAACCCGATGACTCGCTTGACAAACGATTTTCCTGGTTGATCCTTCGGTTCAAAGGTAATCAGATTATAGCGTTGCAGCTCTTGTGTCCTCTGAATGATGATCCGATCTCCATCTTTCAAAGTCGGGGCCATCGAAACACCATCAACTGTATGCTTTTGAAACGCAAATAAAAAAAAGAGAATCCCAGCAAGAAACATCACCAGTAGACCATTGATCAGCCATGACTGCGGTTCTTTGGATGCCTGTTTCTGCGTGCTTCTCTTTTTTCTGTAGGGTCTGTTTCCAGCACCCTTTTTTCGTTTTCTTCTATTATTTTTTTGTTCCATTCCGTTACTCCTTATAAGTAAGAACCTAAAGTCCGCTCAGTTTATGAAAAGGAAACAGCCTCATTTTAATCACACCAATGATTTGTGTTTTCTTCACCGTCCCATAGTCCCGACTGTCCTGTGCATACGTCCTATTATCCCCCATCACAAAGTATTCTTCCTTCGGAATCACCGTTTCTCCGATCACTTGAGACAAGGTGAAATCTGGTGTAAGGATCATCCCCATTTGATGGCTCTCATATAGTTTCTTCTCTAAGAAGCGCTCCACCTGATAGATATCATTGACAAATAGCTCGTCATTTTTGTAGAAAAGCCGCTCTGTAGGTAAGCCAATCACACGTCGCACCGAAAGAGAGCTGTCTCCTTCATCCTTGATAAGCACCAGATCAAAGCGACGAATTGCTCGGCGCTTATTGACAAATAGGATCTCTCCATCAGCGACTGTTGGCGCCATCATGTACCCTTCCATTTGCTGGATAGTAAAAGTAAATAGGGAAATCAGATACACCAGACCAGCGGTCAGAAGTAAACTGATTCCTAATTGAAACAGAATTTTTTGACCTGCTTTTTTTGCTTAGGTCGTCGTTTTCGTTTCTGTTTTACAGCTTTCGTTAGCTGATTCACATTATTTTTGGCTATAGTTTTTCGCTTCGTATTTGTTTTTCGATGAACCGTTCGCTTCTTTTGCCTTTTTCGTATTGCCTTTTTTGATGCGACATTTGGATGCCCTATCGCTTCTAAAGTTTCTGATTTTTTCCGTGTCTGTTTCTTCTTTTCGCCCATAGGTGATCCCTAGTTTCTATCCATTTTTCTTCAATGAATTTTCATCAATCTTAAACTGCTTTAGGACCTTCTGTTGATGGTCTTGCGTTCGTTTCAAATCCTCTTTGAAACTTGTCAGCTTCTCTTCATCGTCTAAAAAGGACTCTGCTTGGCCATTGATATTGATGCCCAACTCTTTCATATAGGTGTATTGCTTGTTTAACAAGCGCTGGTTCTCCAGCGTCAATCGGGCACTGGCTCTTCGCGACCCATAACTGGCCAAACGACCAGACAGTTCCTTGATGTTACTGATGACCTTCGTTGCGCTTTCTGCACTGTCAATACTCTCCAGCTGACCAGAGATTTCCTCTACTAAATAGTACCCTTGAACGATGCCATCGGAATCTCTCTCATTTAACGTCGTACCCTGATAGTAGCGGGCATAAAATGCCCCACCGCCAAGACCGAGTGTAAGAATCAGTAAGAGAAAGACGTTACCCCATTGCCGTTTTCGTTTATCCTGCAACTGTCGGATCGTACGTTTCAACTTCTTCCGCTTTTTTTTATTCCTGACTCTCTTTTTCTTCAACTGCTTTAGACTGCGCCCAGTCAAAAACGTACCTATCACAGTTAATACCATAAACAACAGAAAGAGGATAGCACTTGACAGTAACCCTATAAATAGCCAATCCAATACACTCATCTATCTATCCTCCACATTCATCTCTCAATTTTTCCCTGATTTCTTCTTTGACTGTTTTTTGTTCCCCTTTTTCTTTTTCTTACCGTTACTGCTAAATCGACGAATCAGCACAAATACGATAACGACTAAAAGAAAGACTCCGCCCACGATCATAGCGATCAGCTTCCAATCAACCCCTTGTTCTTGCAGCAGATTTAGGTCTTCTCCATTGAACTTATCGGCATCCTCGTCGGTGATTTTAAACTCCTCAGTCCATTCCCATCGATCCGCTTCAGTCGTTACCACGATTTTGGCTGTATAATCACCGGCAATCATACGCTCACCTTGCATCGAAATTGGAAAATCAATCATTGAGTTAGGTGCCATACGCATCGAAGCAGACTTTGTGTCATAAAGAACTTCATCTGAGCCCTTTTTACTGATCTGCGCATCAATTGTCATATCATCAACAATGGCCGCCTGTGTATTGGAAAAGTTGACAAAAATCGAGTTGCGGTAATTGCTTAGCTCTGGATAGACCTTGTTTAATGCCATATCCGGTTTCACTTCTGTATCGGTTTCTGATAAAACCATACCAATCAAATAGGCATATTTATTGATAACTGCTCCAGTTTGATTTTCTTCCGCATCAGAACTTAAGTTCTGCAGCTCGATCCCACCAGTGATCACCCCATCATACGCTTCTGTCGGCATAGTGATTTCCAAATCCAGAGTTGTCTCGCTATTGGCCGGAATCTTGACCTCATCCGGTCCCTTGACCAAATTTTCAAATGGGGAGATCAACGAAGCATCATTTTCAATGGTACTTGGTCCATATTCGATCACCCCATTTTTGTTGGTTTTCGCCCCATTCAATTTGACACTCACTGTTGTTTCTATGTTTGTCGGATTGACCAATTTGATTTGGACAGTTTGTTGTTGCCCTGGAGTCATCCGTAAATCAAAGTAGCCCTTATTTTTATCTCGTTGATTCTCTGGCTGAACCACTTCAAAGCTGAAGCCACCACCGCTAAGAACTTCTGATTTCTCTTCTCCATGAGCGGTCATTGTAATGCCTAGTACTGAAAATATGTATAAAAAACAAATAAAAACTGACCATTTTTTGTTCAAAATAATTTCCCTTCCTTCAATCAGAAATGAGCCCCCGATAAAATCGGGGGGAACTCATTACTTTACTATCATTTCTGTTTACTCTGCGATCTATGGCGCAGCAGTGATTGACCAAGTGATTTCAGCTTTGTATACGCCTACTTTTTTAGCTACAGTTCCTGGTACAGTTAAAGTAACTGATTTTTGTGCTGAACCTTCTGCATCTGCAGCAATATCACGTTTACCAAAAGCTAGTTTGTATTGTCCGAATCCTCTGCCTGAAGTTGCATCTGTATGGTTCAGGAATAGCACTTTTTGGTTAAGCTCAAGAGCGTCTGGAGTAGCTTCTACACCTAATGGAGCCAATGCATTCTCACCATCCGTACCATTTGTTGCTACACGAACGTTTTTATACGTGAGTGTAGAACCAGTTAATACGCTGCTTCCTTGTGTGAACTGTTGTGTCATTTCGGCTTCGATTTTGTATGTGTTGTCTGTGCCGTCAACACGGTTATCAATGAATTCTACAAAGTTTTCCATGTCGCCAAAGTTTGCATCATTGAATGCCTTAACATCGTAATCCTGGCTGCTTCCGTCCGCTAGAATCGCATGTTTTTCGAAGTCCAAAGGTGTTACTGCAACGATTTTCAGATCCGATGGATCTGGGTTTGCCGGTGGGTAAGGCAATACTGGTCCATCAGTATCCGGTGGTGTAACTGGTTTTGTTGTACCTTTCTCGAATTCCACGATACCGTCACCTTTTACTGAAGTATCTGCTTGTGTTGCGCTTGGTGCTGCTACTGCGAATCCAATTACTGCTAATAGGGCAGCGCCGCATAATTTGTGTGTGTTTTTCATGTGTGTTTTCCTCCTAAGATATGTGTGTGTAGTTTGTTTGTTGCATTTATGGCAACTCGGATAGAATCCAAGTTAACACCGTGGTGTAAGGTACCGGGTCGATTTTTGTTGCCTCCGGTATAGACAACGTAACAGCGCTGTTCTTGTAAACAGGCTTATTTTCAAATGCCGGGTCGACAATCTGTTCACCGCTAGGTGTCAGACTTGGACTTAAGGTATTGGCTTGACCGTTGGTGTTCTCTTCTGAGGCACCAAACTCGATCAACCACGTTCCTTCTCCCTTACCTTGGGCCGCTTCTGCCAAGGTATAGGTGTCTCCGATATTATCGAGTTGAATAATATCCTTAGACACACTTGGGGCTTTTGATAGATCCCATGTCGAATTGACCCAGGATTTATCAAAGGAAATCACTGCACCCTTTAACTGGTTGTTCAATGTGTTCGGGTTTTCAAACTGTGCCGTTTGACGGACCTGAAGGGTCCAACCACCGCGGGTTCCCCGATAATCGGAAACCTGAATAAAGTTTCCTCTAGGACCTGTATCGCCAAAGAACAGTTGAGCATTCGCTTCATAGAGTCGGTCGCCCTTCGTGATCTTGTTTTGACCAAAGCCTAGTTGAGGAACAAATTCAATCCGCAACGGACCATCGGTACTGGGACTTGGGCCAGGATCAACGACATTTCCCGGTTTTTCCGGGTCCTGTACATCCTTGCCGTAGCCACCTTCAAATTCTACGACACCATTGTTTGTCACATTAGGGTCTGCATAAGCGGTCGTTCCGGAATGAATCACTCCGAAAGACAGGAGAGCAAGCAGACTCACTGAAAATATGCTCAATTTCATCCGTTCCCCTCCTCCTTCGCATCCTTCTTACGCTTCCAGAAGAAGAACAGAACCACTAGGACAACCAGTGCAGAACCACTCACTGCCAAGCTTGTCTTCACCAATTCCCCTGTAGAGGGATATTTCCCGGTAGGCTTTGTGACGGGTGCTTCGGAAGAGGAAGGTACCGTAATGGGTGTTGACGAAGAGGTACTCGCCACCGTAGAGCTGCTTGTTGAACTGCTCGGTGTCGTCGAACTACTACTTGTTTCTTCATAAAACTGAATGACTCCATTGGTTTGGACTGCTCCACCGTTCTCTGCCGCAAAGCTAGTTGGAACACCAGCTGTTCCTGCGACAGTCAGCAACAGGAGCATGGAGAGTCGAATCAGATGAACGATGTTATTTTTCATGTTTCTCCTCCCCAGGTTTAAGGCGTATCACCTAAATGCCAAGTGATTTCTGCCTGATATTGTCCAAGTTTTTTTACAGACCCAGCTGGTACTTCCAGCTTAAGTCCCGTTCCTCCGGAACGCCACTCATTACTGACGACATATTCTCCGACATCCGAATGCGTGTGGGTCTTGATGAGCGTTGCCTCACCATCCAACGCTTCTTCTGATGTACCATCATTGAATTTGATTGCTTCACGTAGGATTTTCGTCGTATCACCCGTATTGGCCATTTCCTTCGTGAGGGTCGCTGTCAATGTCCAACTCGTCAGATTGCCCCGATTGTCAGAAACGGTCAGAGGCATATCTAACTCCGGCTCTTCCACCCGTGTATCATTCGTTGCGACCGTGTGCTTCTTGAAGTCAATAACACTTGGTGCTGAAATCAGCTCTAGAACACCATGTATTTCTCCGCCGGGCACGCCAACCGGACTATCAATGATTACATTAATCGATTTGAACGGTCCATCGGGATTAATTGGTCCTGGTATAAATGGATCAGCATCCTCTTGCGGTGAATAACCTTTCGCTTCTGCTGTATTCAGTAAATCTTGACCAATTTTATCTTTATTCACTGTTGTTTTGAAAGTTACGACAAATCCGTTCAACGCTGGTACATTACCAATCTTAACTGTCAATATACGTGTTGCTTCATTGTAATCAAACAAATCATCTGTCAAAGCAATGTCTGTTTCATTTCCAGAAGCATCCGTTGTCTTAATTGTGATACCGTGATTAGCAGGGTTGAAATCCATCCCGACTGGTAAAGTATCTTCTAAGACAACATCTGCCCAATCTTCTGAACCTGCCTTATCATTTTTACCAATTAAAGTATATGTCAGGACATCTCCAACCGAAGTTGTGCTACCAGCACTAGATATAACTGATTTTGTTAACTTTGGATTATCTGGGATAACGTCAACGACCGTATACATTTTTGCTGGTTGGAATGTTGCATCAATATAAGACACCGCACTAGGATATGGATTTATATTCCCGATGGTATTACTTCCCACCGCACTGTTTGTGCTAGGTGGAGTGATAGTCGTTGGATTATCTCCCGCATTATCTTCTAAATAGATAGTCACAGTATCACCAGCATTCAGGTAGCCTGGCAAATTATAAAGCCATTTACCATCACTACCAACCGTTCCAACCCCTATCAAACTTCCACCATTTATCGAAATGAGAACATTAGCTCCTACTTCAAGATTTTCAGCTGAAAGCTGTTTCGTCGCATTTGTAATTTTCTCATCCATAAGTGTTGCTGGTTCCGGAGGCGTGACATCAATAACAGTTTCTGGGGTTTCCTCACTGACCCACGTTTCTCCTCTTGTTGCAGTTGCTTTCATCTCTAAAGGTGCAATTTGAAACTCTGTATCGGTGTATTTTGCATACTTATTTCCATCTATTGGAATATTTGCTCGAACATTGCCTCGTGTATCTGTAAATGTAATCAAAGCCTGTCCAGTTTGCGCAAACACTTCTTCCATAATTGGTACACCATCATTATCAAACACTCCAGTCGGTAAATTACCAATTCTTACCCTAGCTTGATAGGTCTTTTGCGCATCCGTTACAGGATCCCATACAACTTCTGGTGCCACATTCAAGCCGTTGATTCTTCGGAAGCCATTATGCACAAAAATACTTTGAAGGTCATTATTTGAAGACATAAATGTTGTTCCAGTTCCTGTAAGATAACTAACCTTCTCATAAGTATAATCAGAGGTTGCTGAAACAGCCGTTGCATTTCTCCACAAATTTATATCACTATTATAAATTCCAAAGGTATTTCCAGCTGTGATAGTCAAAAATCGAGCAGAAGTTCCGCTTGTCGAAGCTAAACTATTTCGAATCTCAAATTGCTTTGGACTGACTATTTCAAATTTGGCTCCACTACCATTCATTTGGATGACTCCATCTGAAGTGTTACCATAGATAAAGACCTCAGAATTTTGTTCTGATAAAAATTCCATATTTGCTGTTGTTCCATTGGTCGTTTCAGTCAATCTAACAACAGGACCAGATCCTCTGGACAACAAATTAATGTGGGAACCTTCTTTCGCAACAAACTTCTTTTGTGCGTATCTATTCGTTCCATTCAACGCTGCATAATTAGAAAGTGCTCTTCCTTGCATACTTGCATTGTAATACGAACCCTCTCCTACAGTTATAGTAGAATAATGGGCATAGACGGCTGGATAGGAAGTATAAGTCGTTGTATTTCTCAAATAGACGAAAGCATTTTTACCAATTGTAAATTCACCATTTATTCCTGTTGAACCATCACTTTGTCTTTCTACATGCCAACAAACTGAATAGTTGGTACGATCATTCGTGCCTTTCCAAACTGTGTTGTCTTCAACGATCATGCTTCCTAGATAGAAGTTTTCACTACCTGTTACCAATACATTGTAACCATACATCGTTACCTCAGCCGAATTTGCTCTAGCAAATCGACCACCTACATTGGTATATCTTGTATTTAGCCCGTTATATTTAGATTGGTCAAAGTCAGTAGAAACATTACCAAATCGGAAGTACCAGTTATCAGACCTTAAGTCCGTCGTTGTAGATGTGTCTCCATTAATAAACGACCAATAACCTGCGCCTTCTGTTGAATTGTAATTTGTTTCTGTTGCAGCAACCATATCGTGTAAATGAAAGACTGGATAAGTTCCTGCTGCCGGCGTTGCTATCCCCAAGCTTTTTCTATAGAGAAGCAATTTGTACCCGCCACCATCAATTTCTATTGATGTCGCTCGTCTATGAAACACACCAGTACCACTAGTAGGTGAACTGATATCATTTAACATGATGATTTTAGTCACAGTTTCATCTGAATAGGCTTGAACAAAACCATATCCCCAACTATTAGCTGAAGAGGTAGTAGAAGTATAAGTATCTACTGTTACCACCTTACCGCTTTCAGGATCAAAACCATGAGCCGCATGATAAGCATCACTCGCTGCTCGATAACTCGCTTCATATTCGGCTTTATGCTGAGCAAGTGTCATACTTCCGGAAATTTCTCCGGTAGCACGAGGTGTGCTGGATTGATAAGCAGTTCCAGACATAAGACCATCTAACTCATCATTAGTTATTTCTTCTTGGCTACGTAAACTTTCTTCTGTCTGTGGTAACTTAGTCAATGCTGATGAAGGATCAAAACTTTGAACGTTTTCTACTACGCTGCTTTCGTTCGTACTAGATTCACCCACATCTTCATTTGCCCTAATACTACTTCCAGAGTTGAAGAAAAACACAAGTGCTAATGAAAGGGCAACTGCAAAAAAAATAGAGACCTTATTTCTAATTTTCATTTTTCTCCTCCTTTCCTCCAAAATGATGTCCGACTGTTTGTCAGACGATTTATCTCAAATTCTACAAACGGATAAACTCAGACTTCCATATTGTGTTTGGTCATACTAAGATATATCTTTTGCAGGAAAATGAAATACAGTTTAATCGTCACTGTCACTTCTTTATAATAGAAGTCGCCATGACTCTTTTCTCTATGCAATAGAGACTAAACACTTAATAGGTAACCTTTTGAACGTACCGTCTTGATATACTTTGGCTCAAGTGGATTTTTTTCCAATTTTTTTCGCAAATGGAAAATTAGATTTGCTACACGGTAATTGGAGTTCTTCACATCATCCCCATCGTTATCCCACACTTGTTGATAAATTGCTTGGTACGGAATGGCTTCTGATTTTTTTTCATAGAGTAATTCGATTGTTTTAAACTCTAGCCTCGTCAAACTAATCTCCTGATTCCCTTCAATTACAACACTTAGATTATTCGGAACTAATTTGAAATCGGTCATTCTTTCCTCCACTTCTTCTGAAAGTCCATACCGCTTCAATCCATTCCTTAAAATCAATAAATACTCATCCGGTTCAATTTGATTAGTCACAATACCATCTGCTCCTAATTGAAGAAAAATGATTCTCGTTGTGTTTGGAAGTTCCTCCGAAAGTATCCAAATCAACGCATTTGTCCGTTTCCTTATTTCAATTAAAAGTTCGCAAATATTCCCTACATCTGCTGCAGAGCCACTTTGAATCAGCAAAGCATCTAAACTCTCACTGCTTTCAATTGCTTGTTCTGAAGAAATATCCTTTATGTTGAAAATCGGCTTTCTTTTCAGTACCTCTATGTATTCATAATTGGAATGTTCTCCATTCGATACAAAACCAAGGTTATACATCTCATTCTCCTCCTTATGTAAAATTACATTCATTTTTTCAAATATTCCCTCAATTTCGAATGCCTTTTAAAACTAAATTTTGAGAACATCTGCTATAATTATTATCGAGACTTACACTTTCTCTGTCATAATCACGCTCATACATTGTTTTCTATCAGTTTTTTTCGCAAAAGTACTAGTTTTGAGAAATGGCTTCAGAAAGTGGGATAAATAACAGATGGAAAAATAGGTTGACGGTTGGACTGACGGCTGTTTGGTATTGATTAGCAGATAAACTTTCGGTAGTTTTCAATAAAAAAAGTTCCGTGAATAAATCACGAAACTTTTCTTATAAACTCCCGATATTCAGATCAGCATCAATAACAGAAATGGCTGTTTGTCGATTTTCCCATAAAGAGTCGGTATACGTATCTAACGTCATCTTGATAGACGCATGTCCTAAGAGCTTACTTAATGAAGCAATATCGACCCCCTTCTCTACACAGCGAGTCGCAAAGGTATGTCTCAATGCGTGGAAATGGATGGATAAACCAGACTTTTCAGTAATTTTCTTGAAGCGGTAGTTAATGACACGCGGCTCCGCAAAACTGTTTTTGCAGGAAATAACAAAAGTAGATGTCGCATTCTTCTTATTTTCTAATAGATAGTCCTTCAAATTCTCAGCTAGAGGAATACTTCGCTTAGAGCTATCTGTTTTAGGTGAACCGAGAATCAATGTTGTTCGGGCTTTTTCTCCTTCACAACTGATTCGAAGTAGTGTTCGTCGGACATGGATCACGTTGTTTTCAAAATCGATATCAGACCATTTCAGACCGCTTATTTCACCAATCCGCATCCCAGTGTATAAGGAAAGAATAACCGGTGAGCATTCTGTATCTTGTAACGCGTATTCTTCCAATATCTTTTGCTGTTCAATAGATAACGCATCAATGCTTGTTGTTGTTGCTTTGGGCAGCGTAACATTCTCGCAAGGATTGATCATCAAATAGTTCTCTTTACACGCTTGACTCAACGCATATTTCAAAACCGTGATGATCCCTCGAATCGTTGTAGCTGCTAAGCGTTGAAACTGTAGATGTTGAACAAATTCATTAATGTCTCTAGTATCAAGCTTCGTCATTTTCTTATTGCCCAGAAAGGGGATAATATGTTTTTTCACTCGTCCTAGATAAACCGTATGAGTCGAGGGCTTGACACTTCTCTTTACCGTATATTCGAGCCAATAATGTAGCCAATCGGCAAGGTTGCCTTGAAATGTTCGGTGTATTCGATCCAAATGGTTGTGCTGTGATTTTAATAAGTTGAGCTTTTTCTTTACTACACTGTATTTTCTGTCATAAACATAACCAAAAATAATTTTCCCATTCTCTGAGCGATTTTTGATGTAACGTCCTTCATAACGTCCATCTTTTCTCTTGTAAATGTTTTCACCTTTTTTTGCCAAGTTGACCACTTCCTAACGTAAATATTTGACGGCTATCCCGACGGCTGATTTGATGTAGTAAACAAATGTTAGAAAAAAATGATTTTTAGTCTTTTTTTATCCGCTTCCCCCGTTTTTTTCTCATTTTTTCGATCAATAAGAGAAAAAAGTGATAAAAAAACACTGAATTCTCTATAGACTATTCCTGTTTTTTCAGTTAGAATTTTAAATGAGTTTAATATTTAATTAAAATTAAAGACACAAAAGAAATAATTTCTCAAAACTAGTACTTTTGCGAAATCGATATTTTCAAAAACAAATGTGAATGTATCTCTTTTTCATATTTTCATTATATTTCATCTGACTTATGAAATGTGAGACCATTGCAATATGTTTCTTTTTTTTTGCAATATTGACTATCAACATAAAAGGAACTGCAAATGTTTGTTACTTAAACAATTGCAGTTCTTTTTTTCATTTTCTAACACGCTCAGGTGGTCAATCGAAAGTCATTTGTACTAACTCATTCTGAATCTTCTAGTCAAAGAAATTTATATCCCGTATTTCCAAACATATAAATAAGATGGCTAGATACTGATTTGTTAAAATTGATTTGCTTAGATATGAAATAGACTTCTTGTAATTTGTTTTGTAAACCTACTTCATGCATATCTAGTCAATACTTTACTATGTAAACAATCGTTTTATTTTTTTCATAATCTTAAGCAATGTTTTACTTCATAAATGGTTGCTGCTGAGCCATAGATAATCATGACATCAAAAGGAAACTAGCGTCCGATTATTACGAAAAAAATAGCATGCCTAGGCTTAAAAAGAGCTCCGTCACTGATATCTGATACGTAGTTATCGTGTCATTCAGTTCTGCTTTTTTCTGAATAGCACCAGCCAGAAATACAACACAGCTATAGATAGCTAAAGTAACAAAAACAAATCTTAGCATATATTCCTTTGGGTTTATATAGAATTTCTCCCAATTAAATTGATCTGAAAACAAGGAAACAAATCCATTACCGACGACACTGTAGACCACTCGATACAAAGCCGTTGACAAGCTCGCTAATGCAAAGGATTAGCGCCACGAAAAAGAGAGAAGCCGTTTTGAAATCATTGTATTTAATAGAAGCATTGCACTCATGGTAAAGCCCAAAGCCTTCATTCAAACACTCTAAATTCCACAATAACACTTGAGACAAACACTATTACCAGCAACCCATTCTATAAATAGAAGCTTCTTTACTTAAGTATCTTCCAAATAGAATTTCAATTAGTAGCCTACTAGTAGAGATTGAAAAATAATTAACAAAAACACTGCTTACCTTCCTCCTGAAAAGTCCGCCATTTTTTTCTTCAGGCGCTTCATGAAGCTTTTCGTCACAAAGATCAGGTGCCCCGATGTGAACCGGATATATAGCTCCTGTGGATTCAGCTCTTCCACATTGGCCATATTTAGTATCAATGATTGCGCTTCTGTATAAAATGAAGGAAAATCAAACTGCTTTTTCAAATTTCCCAAATAGTCGTTCACGAAAAATGCTTCATCCTTTAACTGAACCTTAACTTTTCTTTCTCTTGAATAATTTTCAAGGTATAAAAATTTACTATTTGGGATTACCCGTACTTGCTTCTGATCGCTGATACGAATAACTGCTTCCTCTGACTGCTCCGCCTCCCACTGCTCATAGCTATCTATGATTTTGAGAAACATTGCTGCTATCTCCTGCTCCAGTTTTTCTGGATCTACGATATCTCCTTTGTAAATAAAAGAGAACGGTTCGATGTTCGCGTTCAAGGTTTCTACCGCCAGTTCCTGATGGCTTGTCAGAAAGATGATTTTTGCATTTCGGTCAATTCTACGAATTTGTTTCCCAAGATCAATACCATTTGTATCTAACCCATAGTCAATATCTAATAAATAAATATTGAACTCGCCTTCGACTTGCTCTAATAGCTCCATTGGATTACTAAACACACGAATTTCACCAATGTAGCTCTTCTCCATCCTAATAGCAACTCTACGGACGGCTTCCTCGATCCTAGTCCTTTCTAAATGGCTATCCTCACATATGTATACTTTCATTTCAGTCCTCCTACTTGTTCAACTACAATGAATCAATAATTCTCAACTTATTAAAAATAAATGATTTAAAAATAAAATACAATAAAAATTTGTATATTTTATCACAACAGCAATAAGAATCGCCTATCGTTCTTATTGAAATAACTAATAATAAATGGTTTTATACGTAATAGCCATGAAAATGCTTGAAGTCACTCTTTGATATCTATAAAATAGAAGGAACACGACTAAAGGAGGGAATACGATGCTACCATCAGCACACGAAAAGCTAACGCAGCTACTCGATGAAATGGAAAAGGTTATTTTAGGAAAACGTGATGTTCTTCAACTGACTGTTACTGCCTTTTTGGCAGGCGGGCATGTTCTCTTTGAAGATATTCCCGGAGTTGGAAAAACAATGATGATCAAAACACTGGCAAAGGCTGTTCATGGAAGCTTCAGTCGAATCCAGTTTACGCCGGATTTACTACCAAGCGATATTCTTGGTGTCTCCGTTTATAATACACAGGCACAAACCTTTGATTTTCATCCAGGACCAATCTTTACCACTGTTTTACTGGCTGATGAAATCAATCGAACAACCCCTCGAACACAGGCGGCCTTGTTGGAAGCTATGTCAGAAAATCATGTGACGATCGACAATCATACACATCCGTTAGATGAACATTTTTTTGTTTTGGCAACGCAAAACCCTATAGAATATGAAGGAACCTATCCGTTACCGGAAGCACAGTTGGACCGTTTTCTTTTCCGACTGCACATTGGCTATCCGGAGTTTTCAGATGAATTGGACTTATTGTTGAATAATCAACAAAATAAACTGGCACAGGTTCGCCAAGTCATTACCTCAAAAGAGCTCACAGAAATGAAACAGCTAGCAGCTGAGGTCTATGTGGATCCTCAAATCGCGCGCTATGCCTTGCAATTGGTACATGCGACACGAAATCACGATGGCATTGCTTTGGGGGTTAGTCCTAGGGGCACAGTCTCTTTCGTGCAAGCTGCAAAGGCCTATGCGTTTACTAACGGCAGAACCTTTGTCACCCCTGACGACCTACAGCAACTTTTACCCGCTGTGTTTGGTCACCGACTGCTGCTGAAAAATAGAAACTCTTCCACTGAACGGATACAAGAAATCTTGGAACAGATTATCAAGCGAGTGCCAGTTCCAGTCAGGAGATGAGCATGAATAGACAGTTACTGAAAAACAGCTTACGAATGCTTTTCGTTTTGTTCTTCTATTTAGTACTCTTTCTCTACACTGTCATTTTTAACAATGCTAGCGGCTGGACACTTTTTTTCTTCCTTACCTTTTTGTTGGTTGGAAATCTGATCAGCTTGCTGCCGTCCCATAAAAAAATTCAATTGGTGCTGCTCGAAAGTAGTACCTATCAAGCTGGACATCCCAGTCAACTAACCGTAGAGATGTTTACCTATCGTCCGCTACTGTTACCTTTATTTGCTCTAACGCTTAGACTTCACTCGACTTCAAAAACAAATCCGGCCTTCTTTTGGGCTTATACAGGAAATCGAAAAATTTTATCTTTTCACTGGACGCCTGAAACAAGAGGTCTTTTTTCAGAGCTGCCGGTATTCTTTCACAGTACCGACTTTTTACAGCTGTTGTCCAAAGGATCAATTCAAGCACTGGCAGGTCCTTTTTCCGTATTACCAAAGTTGGAAAAAGAGCGAGCCAATGCAGTAATCCAAAAGATTGTGACTGTTCAACCCAATTTTTATGCCTCTTTTGGCAATCGCACATTCACGATACGCGACTTCCGCAGTCATCAAACAGGCGATCCGTTGCGGTTGATCGATTGGAAACAATCCAGTAAAAGAAACGAGCTGATTGTAAAAGAATACGAACAGGAACAGGAGCAAGAGGCCTGCTTGATTTTTTATGGACAGAAACATGCACGATTTGAAGAACTGCTTTCTGTTTATTATTCTATGATGCACCTATTAGATGGAAAAATCAGCTATACTACAAAGCTCCTTGCTGACTACCCTGTAGAAACATTGAACGAGAATCTATTCGCTGTGTTACAGCCTTTTTCCGAAGAGCCTTACATGCCTACATATTCGAATAAGAAGCTGCTTATCTTTGCACCTGAGCCAACGGAACGGCTGCAAAATCACTTAAAAGCGCTCGGTCGAACCAATGAAGTGTTTCTCATCACCTTTGATGCAGACCAGCTTTGTCTCCAATGGAAGGAACAAGTCTTCTATATCACCCCAATGGAGGTGACAGAATGAAGGAACGTATACAGCAAAACTGGTTCTTCGCTCTATTGACTTATTTGATTCTGATTGTTGCCAGTCCACCATTTCTTGAGGTTTACCAGTTGGAAAATAGTCCTCTATTCCTTGCTGTGTTGGCTGTTATTTGCCTAGTCACACTACTATTCAAGAATTTTCTGATCACCTTTCCGTTCTATCTGATCAGTTATTTGGTTTTACTGTACAGCTATTTCCCTTTAGACCAGGTATTCAGTCTCCAATGGATCACGGCTTTCTTCGATGAAGTCATGCTGGCTTACAATCAAATCGTATCGGGTGAATTAAGCTATATGCCTCAAACAATTGCACTGGTGATTATTCTGTTTTTCCTGATTGCTTTAGCTGTCTTGATGATTCATTATGAGCGTCTGTGGTTAAGTTACTTGTTGATCGTTGGGTATCATTTGCTGCTTGTCGCTTTTAATCAATTACAATTGGGTAATACATTACTTTTGATTACTGTCCTATCACTACTTTTCCATCAACTGAAGCGTTATCCAAATGATTTGAGCTTCTTCCTAAAAAGCAAAGTATTTTTCCTGAGTTTGATTGTTTTTGCTCTATTTGTAGGTGCTACTTATTCTTTTCAACTTCTGGTACCTCAAACAAGAAGTTTTCTATTTATGCAGACCGGTGCTATCCGAGAATCTGTTAATAGGCTTGGCTTATATCAGCACATTGCTCAATATGGACAATCGGGGCTTTCAAAAAGTGGCTTTAGCGAGAATGACCAGCAATTAGGCGGGGCATTGCTTGACGATGCTTCAGTGGTCTTTACTGCCCTACAGCAGGATGCGCATTACTGGCGTGTTGAAACGAAAGACACTTACACTGGAAAAGGCTGGGAGTCCTTTTCACCTTCACTCCATTTTATCGGCAACCAGGAATCTTTGATTCTTGAAGATCCCGAGTATCTTGGCGCACTCGGTCCGGAAACTACTATTCAATTGCGCTTTACTGATGCTGTCAGCTACTTGCCGCAAGCCTATGGAAGGATGCAGCTGCCACTTGATCGAATCGGCGGTGCTGAAGAGATCACTGAGAAAAATCGAATCAATTTGAAGGAGGCACCCAAAGACCTCCAACTGACTTGGCAGGAGCCAGAGTATGACGAAAACGATTTACAACAGGTTTCCTTTAATAAATCGACCGATTGGCAAACACTGGTAGAGCAAGGAACTATGGCTCAACAGCTCATTCTTCCGCGCACGGTTACTGAGCGTACCATTGCATTAGCCGCCGAACTGACACAGAGTGAGACCAGTTTATACGGAAAAGTAAAGGCTGTGGAGCACTATTTAAAAACAGATGAAGCTTTCCGCTATTCCAAAACAGACACGACTTACCCGGAAAATGACCAGGATTATGTCGATCATTTTCTATTCGAGTCAAGGGTCGGCTATTGTGATAACTTTTCGACAGCTATGATCGTTCTGCTTCGAACACAAGGTATCCCTAGTCGCTGGGCTAAAGGCTTTGCTCCCGGAGAGGCAACTGGTCAGCAAGACGACCTTCAAGAATACACGATCAGAAACAGTCATGCACATTCTTGGCCAGAGGTTTATTTCGAGGGGTATGGTTGGGTTCCTTTTGAACCAACACCAAGCTTTGATAACCCAGATACACCTGATGAGCCTGCTTTAGAAAGTTCTGATTCGTCTGAAACGCAAGAATCAAGTACTTCTGCTTCTAGTAGCGAAGCGCAGAATAGTACACCATCGACAACTGCGTCTTCAGAGAATAAAGCTGAACAGCAGGATACTTCTACAGCTCAATGGGGCTCTATCTTAAGATGGCTACTTGTTGGTAGCAGCCTATTTGCTGCAATTCTGTTAGGCTTCTTTTTGAAAAATTATCATCTGTTGATTCGTTACCAGCTCTATCGACGACTCAAGCCAAATGACTTTGCTAAAGCTTACTTACTGCTTCTAAAACAAGCAGAGCATCGGTCCCTTAGAGCTGACAGTGAACCTTTGGACCGCTATGCACAGCGATTTGAACATGAGTATCCGTTATTTGAGGGAAGCTTCATTTCTTTAACTTCTCTTTATGAAGAAATCGTTTATGGCAAGCAACCGTCGGATAAAGCGGTTTGGACTACCTTACTCGATCAAGTAGCCAAGCTTCTAGTCTATCTAGGTAAAAATAAGCATTGAGAGCAATAAACAGGGAGTGGAATTTCAGAAATTCCACTCCCTGTTTGTTTATCCTTCTGCTACTCCTTGTTCATATGTATAGAGACGTTCCAAATCAAATGCCAGCTTTTGAAATTGAACAAAACGACCTTCACGCAGGTATTCTTTCCCATCAATAAACAGCAATAAGGTTGGTGCTGAAAACACTTGGTACATCGCTGTTATCTGCGGAACCTCTGCGCCGTCTATTTCCCCCAATTCGATAGTCGGATAGTTTTTCAACAGCTCTTTTAGTTTAGGCAATACGGAATGACAAACAGAGCAGTCTGGTTGGGACACATACAAAAAAGCAAATTTATGTGCCTGGATAAATGGTACCACTTCTTCTATCTGATGTATTTTGACCATTTTAACAACCTCCTTCTGTACACACTCAATATAGCACAACCCTATAAAAAAAGACGACCGAATTGCTTTACTTGAACAATAACATTGACATTCTATCCTCTTCTTCTATGCGTATATTTTGTTTCCAAAATTTATCTGTGTTACGGTTTTTATAAGAAGATAAGGAGGAATCACAATGGCAAGAACAGACTTACCAAATGTTGAAACTCGTCTCTATATCAATGGACAATGGCTGGATGGCAGTGAAGGAACTAAGGCGGTGATCGATCCTGCTACTGGTAAAACCCTAGCTAAGATACAACAGGGAGGAAAAGCAGAAGCTCTGAAAGCAGTCGAAGCAGCCAATGCTGCCTTTCCTAAATGGACAGCGACACCACCTGATAAACGTGCAGCGCTCATGAATAAGGTTGCTGATTTGATCGATGAAGAAAAAGATCGTTTGGCAACAATCATGACGATGGAACAAGGAAAACCGTTAAAGCAGGCTTTGGCTGAGATTCAGACGAATGTGGAAAATCTTCGTTGGAACGCTGCCGAAGGACAGCGTATTTATGGAGACATCATTCCTGCTCCACCAGGCTATCAATGGTTGGCAGAAAAGCAGGCAATCGGAGTCGTTGGTGCCATCACACCTTGGAATTTCCCGTCGAATATGATTGTTAGAAAAATAGCACCGGCTATTGCAGCTGGCTGTACGGTTATTTTAAAGCCTTCTTCAGAAACACCGCTTTCTGCACTGGCTCTAATGGAACTATTTGATAAAGCAGGTTTCCCTGCAGGTGTAGTGAATGTCGTATTAGGTAAATCAAAACCGATCGGCGAAGTACTCTCTACCTCAGATGATGTTCAAAAACTGACCTTTACCGGCTCAACAGAAGTAGGCAAACTGCTGAATGAGCAAGCCGCAACAACCCTAAAAAAAGTTTCTATGGAGTTGGGCGGACACGCACCTTTTATCATTTTCCCTGATGCTGATCTGGAACAAGCTGTCGAAAGTCTCATTGCCGCAAAATTCAGAAACAACGGACAGGTTTGTACTTCTCCCAATCGAATTTTCATCCACGAAGAGGTCAAAGAAAAAGTCAGTAATATGATCGTGGAACAAATCAAAGAAGTGACTGTTGGTAACGGCTTGGATGATCCAACAACTGGTCCATTGATCAATAAATCCGGTCTTGAAAAAGTAGCTGAGCAAATCCAAGATGCAACCGACAAAGGAGCTAAAATCCTTTTCGGCGGCAAACAGCTAACTGAAGGTGATTACGCTGATGGATTCTTCTTTGAACCAACCGTCATTGATGGCATCACTACCGACATGGATATTTACTATGAAGAAACCTTTGGGCCTGTTATCCCGCTGATTTCTTTTACAGATGAAGAGGAAGTGATCAAGGCTGCCAATGACACACCTTTTGGTTTAGCTTCGTATTTCTTCTCTGATAACATCCATACGATCAACAATGTCAGTAAAAAACTGGCTTATGGTATGGTCGGTGTCAATGATGTTGCAATTTCTCACTCGGCAACTCCTTTTGGCGGTGTGAAGCACTCTGGGTTCGGCAGAGAGAATGGCGCTTATGGCGTAGAAGAGTATATTACAGTGAAATTTGTGACTATTAAAGCATAAAAAGTATCTGCATGAATTTTAAAATTCATGCAGATACTTTTTATTATAGAAAATCTTTTCTTGCAGGTGTAAAAATATCCAGCACTTCCGAATTTGGTTCTAAAACAATACAGCCATGTGGTTGGTTCTTTTCAAACCTCAAAGTATCACCGGCTTGTACGAGAAAAGAATGCTCACCTTCAAAAAATTGGAATCTTCCCCTTACTATGTGAGTTATTTGTTCTTCCGGATGATGATGAAGGGTAACTGAATCTGTCGTCTGTTTAAATCTCACCCTCACTGCCATCACTGATTCACTATAGGTGACTATACTCCGCTCTGTATTTTCATCTACAGATTGAAATACAAGTTCTTTATCAAAGTTGATCATTGCCGTTCTCCTTCAAAGTTTCTACAATCATATTTAATGCTGCCTGCTTTTGATTTTCAAAACGAAAAATCAAAGTAAGGCGTTCTTCATTACTTGGATTTCCAACAGTTTTCATAATATACACTGTAAATGGTCGTTCTGAGTTAAAATGAATAGTTGTTCTAGTCTCATTATCTCGTAAATCCAATGTGTTTTGATCTATCATTTTATTGCTTGAATGAACGATTTCTTCATTTAAGTGTTCTTTATAAAGTGGAATTTCCCTTGCTTCGCTCAAATTTTCTCCGTTAATGATCACCAATGACTCTTTATCAAAATGCTGAACAATATCAATGGTGCTTTCTCTCTTCGTTTTCACCTTTGAGCATACAGTAAATCGACGCTCTTTTAAATCAATGCTACGAGAGACTTGCGTATCTTCATAAATGTCATTACTACGAACAGTCAAGCTCGTATCAGATGCTTCTTCTAATGCACTATGGTATAAAATATTATTAAACTGTTCATCAATTATGATCGAATTATGCCCCAACGGCGTATTATACCAACGATGAACCAATTCACTGCCATACCCTACATTTGATAAATCTTTAGAAAACAGTTCATCCTTCACTGTAAATTCTATAGAATATGGGTCAAAGTGAGCGTGAGAGAGAGAAAGAACGCCATATTTCATAAAGATGTTGAATGTCCTATTACGTAAGACAGATAGTTTGGAATTTGTAAAATGCTTCGTACCTTTTTCTATTTGTTTCGTATATCTTTTAGAGCAATTGATCAGTACTCCTGTTGTTGAGCTATTTTCCAAATAAAGCTCATCTTCTATTGGCAAAGGTTGTCTTGGAATAGCTAGTTGTTTAACTGCTTGGTAAATATCTTGAAGTGTATGGTTTTCTTCATAAGCGGCAGCAGCTAATTCAAAAACATTCAAATAGGTTTTCAAATTAACGTTTGGCCAACCATCGTTTGGATTAGGAAAAATCCCTGTTTCAAAGGCCAAGTGATAACTGAACATCGCCATTTCAGTAATACTCTCTTCTAAATACTGATCTTTTTTTTCATAGAGCATCATGAAATACGCTAAATAGCTTAATGCTTCTAAAACATAATGATGATAGTGAACAGAACCTTCGTACCAAAAACCGTCTTTTGTCAGCCCTGTTTTTAAATGCTCATAAATCCCATAAGGTCGTTGCAATTGTTCCTCTGAAAATTCCCCTGTAATCAAATCCATGATTTGAATCGCTGTTTCTCGCCAAAGCGTAATATTATGTGCAATAAACTGCTGCTGTTTTAGAAAAATTCTGGCAGGTCGAATCAATTGCTCGACGAGCTGCTCCTTCTCTTCCTCCTCAAATTCTTCTTGAAGAACCGTATAACAAAATAGCATTCGAATCAATGCTATCGCTTCCGATAGTCCTTGAGCCATGATTTTACCGGGTCCTTGAAACTGAATCTCATAATCGGCGAATAACCAATCTGTTGTGCGAGGATCAAAATAAACCAACCCCTTTTCTATATCTCCCTGAACTCGTTCATACTCACCCATATCTGTTAAGATAGTATTTTTTATGTGAACAGGAAATTCATTATAATTTTGAGCATAGAACAACAAGGTTTTTTTCACAAAATCAAGATACCTTTGCTGATCTGTTTTTAAATACAATACCGTTGCATAGCGCATTGCTGAAATAGTTTTATTCCGTGTGATCGTTACCCATGCGTTATTCTTTTTCTGATCTGTATAGATTTTTCCACAGGTCGTACATCGATGTTCTTTCGGCTGACTTGGTTCATAGTTCAGGAAGGTCCCATCTTGATCACAAAAATAGTTATGTCGCCATCCTGATAACCATTTGGGGTCATCCTGCCAATCATCCATAAAGCCACCCAGTTCTTGTATCAGTAAGTCAAAATTTTCTGCTTTTGTTTGAACATTTTTTCTAAAATCTATACGCATGCCTTTTCCTCTTTTCTTAGAAGCGTTAGCCTTCCACTGCTTGTTTCTTTGAAATTGTCTCGCTGATTCGTAAAAACGGCAAGTAAATAATAGTTGCTAACACAATTAATAGTACTTGAATGATGACTGCACGCCAATCACCACCAGTTGCCAAATAACCACTGACCAACGGTGGAGTCATCCACGGGATAAAAACGACCGTTTTCGCAACAAACCCAATTGAGGTCAGTACATAACCGATAATGGAAAATAGAAAAGGAATCCCTACAAAAGGAATCATCATTGGGAGATTAAAGACGATAGGGAATCCATAAATCAGTGGTTCATTGATATTGAAGATTCCCGGTCCTAAAGCTAACTGTCCTACTCTGCGGCTTGCCTGATACTTCGAAAATATCAAAATGGCAAATAACAAAGAAATCGTACAGCCAGTTCCTCCCATTTGTGTAAATACCGTTACAAAGGGCTTAGTCAAAATATGAGGTGGCGTTTCTCCATTTGAAAACGCTAAGGCATTATCATTGATATTGGCAATCAGTAATGGCTCTAAAACGGTACCAAAAATGACTGCCTGATGGATCCCAAAAGTGAACAGTAAATTTCCTAAGGTGAATATCAATAAGAATCCAGGTAAACTGGTATTGATTTTTCTTAGCGGTTCTTGAATCATAGTCGCAATCAATGTAATCAGATCCATCTTGACCAATACAATCAAACATGCAGAGATCAGAGCACAGCCTGCAATCGTCAAAATCGTTGGTATCATCGCTTCAAAAGATTTCCCAACCTGAGGGGGAACATTTTCTCCCATAGGGATTTGAATTTTTTTATTATTTGCCAGTTTCATGAATAGTTCTGTTACAAGCAGTCCCACAATCACTCCTGCAAACATACTTTGTGTTCCAAGATTTTTGAATAATACGACCCCTTCAATTACCACAGCATCTTCCATTTCGACCGGAATAATTGTGTTGGAAATCGGCATGAATGTGATTAAAGCAGCAATAGCTACTGCGGCTGCACCAATTGCATTAGTAAACTTCTTATGGCGTGCCAATGTATACGCACAGATTGGGGCAACAAGTAGTCCACAAATATTCAGCGTTGCATTATTGATCAAAGCTCCCCAAACCTTTAGGTTGTTCAGAGTATCACCTGTAAATATATATGGAAAAATCACGCTGTTAATCAATGTTCCCAATCCTGCTAATACGAAAAATGGCATTAAAATGGCAAATGTATCACGAAGAGCCTGCAAATGGACCTCCCCACCAATACGAACAGCAAATTCAGCAAAACGATCTCCTAACCTTCTTTTTTGACTTCCTTCCATCTTCTTTCTCCTATCTTTTTATATTTACTAAACCGGTTTAGTTTTTGCTCAAAAGATAAATCGGTCTTTACTAAACCGATTTATCTAAAGCTTAGTTGTATAATAATCCTTTTTCTTATTGATTGCAACCCTTTTCACAATTTTTTTACAGATTCTCGACTTTTCAATTCCGGTAAAAATAGTATGGTTTGACTATCCTTGCTATTCTCCCCTTGAATTTGCTGAAATAAAAGAGTGGCCGCCTGCTCGCCCATTTCTCTAACTGGTTGAGAAATAGTTGTAATCGTTGGCGTAAAGAAGTGAGCAAAGGACACATCATCAATACTGATAAGCGATACATCCTCCGGTAAGCTTACATTCCTGTTTTTAGCCCACAAAAGAGCTTCTTCCAATAGCATATCATTTGTCAAAATCAATGCAGTCGGATGGTTCTTCTGTGCAAATAATTGATCTAGCTGATCAAATACTTGTTCTCTGGTTGTTTGGATGATCATCTTTTTATCTACGGAAATATTATACTCCGTTAAGGCTTCCAGATAGCCATTCAGCCGTTCTCTTCTAGTGGTAATACTATCGTTTTTCCCTAATGGAAAAGTCAAAATACCTATTTTTTTATGATTTCTTTCAATCAAGTATTCTGTAGCCATTTTTCCAGCCGCTCGATTATCCAATAAAATTGTATCTACTAAGCTGCCAGCTAATTCTCTATCTACAAAAACTAAAGGAAATTTCTTTTCTTTCAACCCTTGATAATACCCGCGATTTTCAACTGTTGGAAAGACAATTACCCCATCTACCTGTCGGGAAATCAGTGATTCTACATATTTATATTCCTTTTCATGCTTATCATCTGTACTGGCAACAATGACATCTATACCTTTTTCGGCAAAAAATTTTTCAATAGTAGACACTAGCTCAGTTGTAAATCGCGAAGATAGCGTAGCCGCTACAATCGCAATCACATTGGTTCGCTTTTGCTTCAGGCTCCGCGCAATTTGATTTGGTGTATAGTTCAATTCTTTGATCGTTGCTTCAATTTTTCTTTTCGTTTCTTCACTCATATAGTTATAGCGTTTATTCAAATATTGAGAAACAGTGCTCTTAGATACTCCTGCATGCTCTGCCACATCTTTCATCGTAACTGCCATATTCAAATAGGCCTCTTTTCTGAAAATGGAACTAGTCCAATCTTTTTACCTATCATATCAAAAAAAGAGAACACAGAAAAGTATACACAAGCTTTCCTGATCATTCCATCTGTACTTTTCCATCCAAAGGATATCTTGATTCTTTATTCTTTAAACTTATTTCGAAAAATAACTATTTATAGGAGTGAAAATCTATGGATGCTTCATCAGATTTATGAAAATCTGAGCTTTGAAGAACGAATTGCGATCATTGAGGATGATATGAAATAAGCTTTGTTTCTTAAGCTGCTATGCCCGAAAAAACTATAAAATCAAAATCACCTGTGAAGAAACTGAAAACAGTCACTTCGCAGGTGATTTTCTATAGCTCCCAAAGCTTCATTGAAAGCCATGTTTTCTCTTATTTCGCACGTTTTAAGTACGTACCTTCTTGTGTGTTGATTTCCAATTTTTCGCCGCTTTCAATGAAATCAGGAACGTTCACAACTAGTCCTGTTTCCATTGTTGCAGGTTTACCGGAACCAGTTACTGTCGCACCTTTGATAGAAGGCTGTGTTTCTGCAACTGTCAGGATAACTGTTGTTGGCAACGTAATACCAATCACTTCAGAACCGTAGAACTGAATTTTGATCTCCATGTTTTCCAGAAGATATTTTAACTCTTCTTCGATCGTTTCTGTTGGAATCTCGTATTGCTCATATGTTTCCATGTCCATGAAAATCGCTACATCGTCTTGGCTATACAAATATTGTGCCGGCTTTGTATCAATATGTGCTTTTTTCACTTTGTCATCCGGACGCATTGTTGTTTCAGTTGTTGAACCGGAACGTACATCCTTCAGCTTCATGCGCATTACTGTATTTCCTTTACCAGGTTTGTGATGGCTTGCTTCCAATACTTTAATTAACTTTCCGTCTTGCTCGAAGGTCATACCTGATTTAAGATCACTGATTGCAATCATTGTCTAAATTCCTCTTTTCTAAAAAAATAATCTCCACTCATTGTAGCAAATTACAGACTGATACGCTAGAGAATATGCAAAGAGAACACAAAATTCTCACAAGGTTCTCGCATTCACCGGCTCTCTTCGAGCCGCTTTGACCTTTTCCAGCAAGGTATCGCCTACCATCTTATCCACCCATGAGAACTTACCACTGTAGTAATAAATACATGTAATTGAGGGCATTTCGGCAGTCGAAAATCGTTTCGCTAAAAAGGCATCTTCTCCTTCAACCTCTATCTTTGCATTTCCTGATGCATCAAAATCAATGTAACCAATAATTTCCTGTTCTCCCCAAATCAGCCAAACCGAGTTTGCCATCTTTGGAACATAGTCAACTAACACCTTAATAAACTCGGAAATCTTGATATTCTCCAAAAAAGATCTAGTCTCCTTATGACTCATCACATCATCACCCATACAAACACTTTCTCTATCGAGTACCACTTCGAAAGATGCCTTTTCGCTTAAGTTTTCTTGCGTTTCTTTTTTCGCAAACCACTTTTCAAACACGTCATTCTCCTTAACTGTATTATTTTGAGTGCCTATTTATATAGCCAAATAATTCCTTTCCATTCTATCATGTTTAATCATACAACAAACAGAACAGCACATCCACTGGCTTCCTTTTTATGTTCAATAACTTTCATTATTTTTGATATTTTACCATCATTTAGATGATTCTCTATGTATTTGCTCTTTTCAAGCTTTTTATCGCCGCACACCTTCTGATTATCTGATATAATGAGGGATAAGAACTTTTAGAAGAGGTGTCATTATGCAGTCTGCGGTAATTTTAAAAATTATTTCTCTTGAGTCGACTTTTACGACAAGTGAGTATGAAATAAGTCAGTTTGTGATCGATAATCCTGATTTTGTGATCACGAATACGATTACTACTCTTGCAAGAAAAATCAACACTTCTGAAGCCAGCATCAACCGATTCTGTAAAAAAATTGGTTATAAAGGATTCAATAAATTCAAGATTGCTTTAGCTCAAAGCAATACTCAATTTGATAAAATCAGCGACGAGTCCATTGATGACTCGAATTTGTTGGAATATGTGACACATGACTATCAAAAAATGTTATTGAACACTTGTGCGTTACTAGACGAGAAAACGATTGAGGATGCAGCGTCAGCTATCACTCTTTCTAGAAAAATATTCATCTTGTCCATTTATAATACTTCCTTTATCAGTGATGAATTTGCCTTTAAGCTAAGACAAATTGGTTTAGACGTCATGTCCTTGAAGGAATCGTTAGAAGCACAGCTTTCTATTGAAAACATGAATAGTGATTCTTTACTAATTGCAGTTGTTCCATCCATTATAAGTAAAGATGTTATTCCTTTTCTGTCTAATATCAAAAAGAAAAATGTGAAGACAATGCTCTTGTCAGGAAATGACAATCCTAAGATAAACGATCTAATCGATATCAAAATCATTACACCAGATCATGTAATGGCAAATAATCCCTTGGTGTTGACCAATTCACCAATGATTTCCCTGATTTTTGATATCATTTATGCAACCATCCTGCGAGATAACCGTGGCTTACGCCAACGCAAGCTTAGCAGTGATACCATCATTAACTCCTTTCAATCCGCTGATTCATCAAAATATGAATGGTGATAAGGAAAGCCTAACAGATTGGAAACTTTTACCAATCATTGAACCTAAAGAAGAGCACGAGCCTATAAACAGCTCCTGTGCTCTTCTTTCACTAGTTTCAATCAGATCGTCACTTTTTCAATTCCCTCAATGCCAAAGCAAAGTTACCAACAGTTGCACTACCGTTTCCTGGAATAGCCGGATTTACGATGTATGCTTCCAAATCTGGAACATCTACATAGCCATTGTTCAATTCTTTAAAAATTGTACGTACTCTGTTCATCAAATGCTCTTGCTGCATCACACCGCCACCAAAAATGATTCTTTCCGGTGCAAAATTCACTCGTGTATTGTAAGCTAGCTGAGCAATGTAATAAGCTTCAATTTCCCAAATCTCGTGGTCTTCCTTGACCTCTTCGCCACGAAGCCCTGTTCTCGCTTGGAGACTCGGTCCTGATGCAAGTCCCTCTAAGCAATCCGCGCCATGTGATGGACAGACGCCTGCAAAATCTTGATCTAGCGGATGACGTTTCACATAAGAATGCCCCATTTCAGTATGCGTATACCCACCAATAAATTCGCCATTTTGAATTGCTCCACCACCGATGCCTGTCCCTACTGTATAATAAACACAGGAATTATCTTCGATTGCAGCCCCTTTGGTATATTCACCGAAAGCGCTTGAATTCACATCCGTTGTTAAAAATATAGGGAGATCAAAATGCTGCTTCAACGCAGTTAAAATATTGAAGCCGCGCCATTCTAATTTTGGTGTAGCTAAAATCTGCCCGTATGTTTTTGAGTTCGGATTTACATCCACAGGTCCAAAAGACCCTATACCGATCGCTGCTATTTCATGTTGTGAGAAGAATTCAATCACCTTAGCCATTGTTTCCTCAGGATTTTTTGTTGGAAATACTGCTGTATCCTGTACAATAAAATCTGTAGTACCGACCGCACAGACAAACTTTGTTCCACCCGCTTCAATACTGCCAAGTAACTTACTCATTTTGCCGTCCTCCGCTCTTTTTTTTAAAGACAAATACGTGCATAAAGTCGTTTTAACGATATACACGATCTGTCTTCTATTCTAATTTAAAAAGCTGTTATTGTCCTCTTTTTTTTCATTTTTTTTAGCTATAGAATCTTGCTTAAAATTCACTCTAGGAAAAACGTTCTTTTGCTTTTAACCTGAGCCTGGAAGCGTGAAGGTTCGAAGCCTCTCTAACAGGATGTTTCTCTACTAAAGATACGTTCAAATATGCTCTTTTCCTCTTCAAGGGCTATCTGATCTAACTCTCCTGTTTTCATCAGAAAAATGTAGTCGTAGTAACTAGGCAGATACTCCAACCCTAAAACCTCTTTCGCAAAACAATTCGCCGCAATCTCGCTTGTCCGTTGTATGTGCGCTTTCCTTGCTAGACCTAGGAAATGAAACGACTCAATCGTATCTAGTTGTTCTGGAACTGCAAGTGCCTGCCGTTCTTCAAGAAAGTGGAAGAATTCATGAATCAAAACAATTTCTTCTACCGCTTCATTTGTAAGCTGATTCGCCTCAGCCAACTCTTCAAGAGATTGCTTATAAAGGAGTATCTGATTCTTTCCCTTTGAATCTGCTTCAAATTGAGCTCGAAATTTCACCTTAAAAAAAGTTCCGTCGCCCTCCACTGCCTCGATCGAAATATTTTGTTCAGCAAGAAGCTCCGTCGCAGTTCGTCCTTTAAATGGTTGCGCAGCAGTTCGCCCTATCACCAACGCTTCATTGACATAATAAGGAATTTTTTCCTCGGGAATCTTATGAAACAGCAAGTCCTGCTTTAATTCTAAATAACCCAAAAACTCATCTGAAAAATGCACTTATTTTCACCTCTTATTTGTAGGCAACCGCAATGATTTCCTCATTTGATTCAAGGTTTTCTGTTTCTACATCCATTATAGACGTCAATTGTTCGATTGTCTGCATTCCAGTTAAATCAAGCATTTTCTCTTTATAGAACAGGAATACCTTCGGAATCGTCGCATTCGCATCAGAGTATATCGTATAATCGTCCACAAATGAAAGAAAGTCCGATGCAGTCTGTGATTTTTTGAAAGTCAGATAGTATGCATTGCTTCTCTTAAACCGAACCACACCTTCTCGATCTATCACACAAACATTATTCTGCTTACTCTTGAACAAAAATTTCTTCTTAATGACTAAACCATCCATCAAGTGCCAACGTCCAACCTTTGCGATATGCGTTACACTACTTTCTTCAATTCCAAGTGCTTCAGAGGTGATTTTTTTCAAGTCTGCTTCATTTACATCCTCTGCCCCCAGATTCTTTTGTCTCAGCTCCGTCGCTCCTGTTGCTACGGCTCGAACGATATTGCGTTGAGAATCGATTTCGATATTTACTTCTACCGTTTCCTCATTGGCACCGGATTGGATAATTTTTTCAATAACATCTGCACGAATTTTCTTGATATCTTGTTCCGTCGGATTATTGATGGAACGTTCAATCTGCTCTCGTACCATTGCTAAAGCAACACCGATTGTTGAGATATAAGGCGCGTTTTTCGCCAACTTCCATTTGTAATCAAAATGCTTAGCCAATGCCGGGACTACGATTGCACCACTACCACCACCGCCAACGAGTGTAATAAAATTGCGATCCATTTCGTATTCATCAATTAGCTCGTCAATCACAGGAACGAGCTTTTCAACAGCCAATCTAACAACCTCTGTTGCTGCTTCTTCTGCAGAGATACCCAGATACGCACCCAAAGTGTTCCATGCAAGCTGATTCGCTTCTCCATTTCCTTGAGCATAATCATCAGCTGGTACATAGCCTAATAAATTAGCTGCCCCAGCTAAAGTATAAGAGTAAGCTGTCCCTGTGCTACCCTTAATGACAGCATATTCATTTGGATCGCCTTCTCTTGGTGAAACAAAATCAATCTGAGGTGCAGATAGGTTTTCAATTTCTGTAAAACATTCATATTCCAATCCGGCAATATGCGCGCTTCGAGGACCTACATCTGTAATTTTTCCATCCTTCGCCCGAATCATACTGCCGCCGGCTACTGCCAAGGTGCGAACATCCAAAGAACGTAAATAGGTTTTATGGCCACCAACCTGCGCATACTTGATCATTACTTTTCCATTTTTAATGACAGAAATATCAACACTGGTTCCTCCGACTTCGAAAAAGATTCCATCACTGACTTTTTCATACATCAATGCACCGGCAACACCAGCCGCCAGACCGGAAAGCATCGTCAAAATAGGCCGTTGACGTACTTCATTGATACTCATAACACCACCATCACAGCGCATGATCATCAAACCAGACTGGATGTTAGTATTCAACACAGCATCCTCTGTCATGTTAGCGGTTTGCATCATTTTGGGAATCAAAGATGCATTGACTACTGCTGTCCGTGTCCGCATTTTTAAGCCATAAAGCTGTGAAATTTCATGACCACCAGTAGCATACAGTTCCATCTCCTGAGCCTTATTGATGACCGATAATTCATTTTCCGGATCATCCACCGAATAAGCTTCGCTGGCTACGATCACCTGACAGTCTTCACTGACTAATTCGCGGATTGCCTGTTCGATTGCTTCATTTGTAATTTTCGCTGAATCCATGAAGGTATGTTCAGATGTTAGATACTTACTTGGTGCCAGTTCAATATGCTCGATAGCTGTTTCTTTTTTCGCTGTCCGAGCGTCCATTCCTGTACCCATCCCAATGATTCCGACCTTGGCTACATCCCCTTCCAACAAAGCATTTGTTGCTTGTGTCGTTCCGTGGGCAATAAACATTACATCTTCAGGTGCAATGCTGTTTTCCAGCAACAGTTTTTCAATAATTTTGACAATTCCTTGTGCCACACCTTCTTCATGAGTGGTAGGAATCTTTAATTTCGCAATCACATCATATGTTTCATTATCTATAGCTACAGCGTCAGTGAACGTGCCGCCTACATCAATACCTATTCTTACTTTTTTACTCATACGAATCCCTTCCAGACATCTATTAATATAAGAAGAATGACGATACGATCAATCCAATAATCGTTGATACAGTAATCCAGACAATCGTTTTCTTCAACACTTCGTTTACATCAGTTTTAGTAAAATCAGAGACCCAAACATTGTGAGAGTTGGTTGGATCACAAACCGCTTGAACGTTACTATCCAAACGAAGCGCAACCATCGCAGCAATTGGGTTCATTCCTCCCGCGACCAACAATGAAATAATCCCACTGCCCAGTCCCCATACATTTAGTGGACCACGGTAGATAGCCAATGGCGATAACAGCCCAAAGACTAAGACAAACATCAATTGATTTTTTGGAATCATCATCGAGATTGCCGGCTGTAGAATTTCAGAAACCTGTGCAGACATCACTGCATTTAAAAGCATACCAATACCAATCATCAACCCGGCAGCTCCAGCTACATCTTGAATTCCTTCAACAAACGAACTGCTGACAACATGAATTGGATTTTTTGGTGTACTTAAAATCAGAACTGTGATGATTCCGATAATAATTGCCGCGACCAATGGTACCTTGAACGCAAAAACCAACACAACTGGAATAATCGGAGAAATTAACGCGATACTTCTAACTTGACCATTACCTCTTTTATTCGATGGCATCGCCCAAGCTTTTCGGCGCTTCCCTTGAAATTTCACATAGTACAGCACCATAATTATCGAGATAATAATCAATGGAATTCCTACCAACCATGAATACGAAGTCACTGTTTCAAGTGGTAACCCTAACACATCAATATATACAGCCAATGTAGAGACTGAAAATGTCACGCCGATCCCGTTTGCCAACAAAAGAATAATCCCGCTGATCATTGGAGATAAACCGGCAGAAATCATAATCGGAATAATGATCGTTCCAACTAAAATAACCATACCTAATCCATTGCTCGCAGCAAAAATCACAGAACAGACTGCCAAAAATGATAATGAGATAGGAAGTGCTTTATCTCCTGCCATCTCCGCCGCTTTTTTTATAATTGTTTCAGTAATGCCGACCTTGCTGAGCACCTGCCCAAAAAGCGATCCGAAAATCAATCCGGATATCGCCGTCGACATCCTCATTGAGCCAGCCTCTAAAACATCCTTCACTAAAGTGAATTGTTCAGGGTCATTAGACATGAACGGAATTCCCGCAATAAGTGAAATGGCGATTGCCATGATCGGAAGTGCCAAAATCGTCGGTACCTTCCTTGTCATCATCAAACCAACCATTCCTAAAAATACAACTAAAATACCAATTAACTGAACTGTTGCCATTGTTCTCCCTCTTTCTGTTGAGGAAACTGTACAAATAATTGCCCAATTTCTTCATTTTTTTGTCCGATAGCCAAGCGGTCTAGGCTTAATGCTTTGTCTCGAGGATCGCAGTATAATTGAACTGTTCGAGAACCGTAGAGACACCTACTCCACTAGATGCTCCTACACAAGAATAATGGTTCTCCCTCTTTCTGTTGAGGAAACTGTACAAATAATTGCCCAATTTCTTCATTTTTTGTCCGATAGCCAAGCGGTCTAGGCTTAATGCTTTGTCTCGAGGATCACAGTATAATTGAACTGTTTGAGAACCGTAGAGACACCTACTCCACTAGATGTTCCTACACCAGAGTAGAGGTTCTCCCTCTTTCTCTTGTGGAAACTAATTAGTTAGCTTGCTGTAATGATAATAATCTTCGAGAGTGCTATTTCTATAAAATTTTCTATCTTTCAATATAACTTCCTTGCTGCATCAACTTGTCTTGCAATAGTGAAATGTCGATTTTCTGAACTGATTGACCAGCTGTAGCAGCGATTGCTGCCGCAGTTCCTGCTGCTTGACCTAGTGCTGTCATTGTCGGCGTGGTTCGAATAGCTGCTTGTGCTTCAAATGAAGCGGAGACGCATCTACCGGTAACGATCAAATTGCTGATTTCATTCGTGATCATGATTTCATAAGGTATTTTATAATAGCTGTCGAAGGCACTTCGATCAAAACCAGCGTGTTGGATTTCTTCTTTTTGGTTGCTGTGAACAGACACGGTCCCTTCCCCTTTAGGATTATGAATGTCGATAGGATAGCCAGAATGAGCAACAACTGTCTGAAAAGCTTTGTTTTCTAACACATCTTCATTTGTCAGCGTATAAACACCTTTGATTTGTCTTGTTCCACGTACCCCAACGCTTGGACCCGTGTATGCTACTTGTGCGTTCTCAAATCCCGGAATATGTTTAACCAAAAAGCGATACAGCTCCTCGCACTGTTCTCTTCCTATCATTTCTGCTCGAGTCAACCCTTGGGCCGAAACACCACTCTCATTGATAATTCGAGAAGTATTCATAATAAATTCACCTGCAACAGATGTTTCAAAAAATAGAATATCCTCTCGTGGTATTGAGATTTCTCCCTTTTTCTTCGCCTCCTTAAATTCTTCATCAAAGCCAACAAATGAAAGAATTTCCGTATTCTTCATAACATCAAGATCTCTATTCAGACGCGGAAATTTCTTAGGGTCATTCAAAACAAATTGACGTAAAGCATCGGTATCAACACCATAAACCTTCATATTCATCGTCATCGGTTGCATTGCATTATCAGATTCACGTCCCAATTGAAAGGGAACACCTGCCTGTACAGCGAGATCACCATCACCTGAGGCATCGATAAATACCTTCCCTTTTATCCTTGAAACACCATCCTTATTTGAGACAACAATACTTGAAAGCCTATTGTTTTCCATTTCTACATCAATCAAATACGTATGGAACAGCACATCACAACCAGCCTCGGTAACCATCTCATCCAAAATGATTTTCAAGCCTTCTGCAGAAAATGGGGTGACATATGAAATATAATTTGTGGAGTCCAATACATGCCCTGGTGAATATCCTCGTTCCACTAGTCGTTTGACCATTTCTTCACCCAAGCCTCGGATCACTTGTTTTTCTCCGGCAAAAAAGGTCATCATTGGCCCCACACCATTCGCAGTCAAGGTCCCACCAAAATAGCCATTCTGGTCAATAATCAATACCTTTGCTCCATTTTTTGCAGCTGCAATCGCTGCAAAAGCACCAGACATACCTCCACCTGCAACGATCACATCATACGATTTTTCCATCTCATTTACATGGATCACTTAAAATTCCTCCTTTGGGTTAGCGCTTACAAACATCATACAATATTTTCAAAAATGTCAACATCTTTGAAAAAAATATTCCAAAACATGTTATACTAAATAAAAAAGGAGAATGAACCTATGATTAACATTCTTGAAGAAAACGTGTCAAATGACGTGAATTTCATCCATTTCACAATAGAATCTGAATTAGAAATCACTTTCAGTACTATTGGCGCCTCAATATTCCGAATAAAATTTTCAGATAGATACAATTTTCTTGAAAATGTGACATTGACCCCTGATTCTATGATGAAATGGCTGGAAAACCGAACATATTCTGGTGCAATCGTGGCACCTCTTGCTGGTAGGTATGCTGTTCACGACACGCTATTGGAACAAAATCGTCCACCGCTTCATTTTCACGGTGGAACAGACGGTTATGATAAACGGATTTGGACCTACAAGCTGACGATAGCTGAGAAAGAAGCACAAATTTGCTTTTCACTTTACGATGAACAGACAAAAACCCATATACACGTTCGCTATCTCGTAAATGAGCAGAAGCAGTTATCTATGGAAATCAGTGCTCAGACCGAACAAGAAATCTTCTTCAACCCAACCAACCACCTTTATTTCAATTTGAATGGAGATAGGCAGAAAACAATAGAAAATCATAAGCTATACCTTGCTTCTGACACCTATTATGTAGAAAATAGTGAGAAGCTGATCGTCTCCCCTGTTGAGATTGCTCCCAACAGCACATTGGATTTTTCCCTTTCAAATGGAAAACTGCTGAATGAGTTGTCAGAATTCGGGGGCTTAGATACTACCTTCCAGTTTAATGACAAAAAAGAGGGATTACTTTGGCAACCGGATAACGGTCGAGCCATCCACATCACAACCACATTACCAGCTGTTGTCATTTTTACTTTCAATCAGGAACAGCCATTGTTCGCTCCTGCACCCAAATACGCAGGTATTACATTTGAAACACAATATCCGGCCAACAATCTACCTTTGGTCGCTTTGACAAAAGAATCACCTTATTATGAAAAAACAGTCTATTCCTTTCTACATCTTTGATTTTTTCAAAAAATATCCTCAAGCATAGAAAATAATCGGTAGTTGAGCAAGTAGACATGCATTGTTGGTCAGTTCGTACTATACTTATAGCAAGGACAAAAACGAATGGAGTGAACAACATGTCTGTCTATGATTTTGAAGCAACACTAGAAAATGGTGAAACTTATTCTTTAGATAAATACAAAGGGCACGTAATGATCATTGTCAATACAGCAACAAAGTGTGGGCTGGCTCCACAATTTAAAGAGTTGGAAGAATTGTATGAGAAGTATAAAGATCAAGGCTTAGTCATTTTGGGCTTTCCTTCCAACCAATTCAAACAAGAGGTTGGAAGCAGTGAAGAAGCCGCTGAGTCTTGTCGTTTGACCTATGGCGTCTCTTTTCCTATGCATCAGCTTTGTCAGGTCAATGGCTCAGATACATTACCGTTGTTCAAGTATTTAAAAGATGAAACACGCGGAACTCTTGGCAGCTCGATCAAATGGAACTTTACGAAATTCCTGATTGATAAAAATGGTGAGCCTGCTACTCGCTACGCACCTCAAACAAGCCCACTGAAAATGACAGAAGATATTGAAACACTGCTCAAAGAATGACTAAATAATTTAGAAGCTGGTTTTTACGTCTTAGATCAATTGCGTAAAAATCAGTTTTTTTACACTTTCATTAAATGTTATTTGCTATAATCATTCATAAGAAAGCCATAATCCATTGGAGGAAATAAGCCTTGACGATTCGACAAGCTCTACCAACTGACGCTCAAACCATACAAAAACTCGTGCACAAAACAATTAAAGAAATTTATCCCCATTATTATCCTCAAGGAGCCGTTGCGTTTTTTCTTGTACATCACAGTATTGAAACAATTGCAGCAGATATAGCAGAAAAGCAAGTATATGTAATTGAAAAAGAGGTAATTTGTGGCACAGTGACGCTCAAAGATAATGAGATTGGTCGTTTGTTTGTATTACCTGAATATCAAGGACATGGCTACGGCCGTATTTTACTGGATTTCGCTGAAATGACTATTGCCTCACATAGTCATCAAATCTTCCTCGATGCCTCTCTGCCATCCAAGCGAATTTATTTAAATCGAAACTATCGAGAAGTTGACTCTCACTGTATTTCAGTTAAAAACGGAGACTACCTCTGCTATGATGTGATGGAAAAAACGATACCAGCAGACAAATAAAAACAGCTCACAACTTGAATTTCTTCATTCGTGAGCTGTTCCTATTTTTAAGACTTCAATATCGTCTCAATACCAGTCATTTCTTCCTCTGAAAACATCAGATTATCTAGAGCTTTTAGATTATCTTCAAAGTGATGCAGCTGCGTGGCTCCCACAACAACAGAGGTAATAGCTTTTTGTGCCAACAACCAAGCCAATGCCAGCTGCGACAGAGTTTGTCCTCGTTGTTCTGCCACTTGACGAAGCTGTTCCAAGCGATTTTGTGTTTCTACTCGAGCTGCGCCTGCCAATAATTGCTTATTCGTTCGATGGATTGGAAAATCATCTGGAATATGGCAGCTAAATTTGTCTGTCAATAAACCTTCTGCTAATGGGCCATAAGCAATCCCTCCAACACCGGACTCATCTAATAATGACAGTAATCCTGTATCTCTCGCTTCTCTATTTAGCATGTTATAAGACATTTGATGGATAATGAATGGCGTACGGCGTTCTTTGAACAGACGGATCATTTCTTTGGTTTCTGCTGTATTGTAGTTGGAAATCCCAATATAATAAGCTTTCCCTTGTTTAACGATCAAATCTAAGGCTTCTGCTGTTTCCTCAAATGGTGTATTCGGATCAGGGCGATGGGTATAAAAAATATCTACATAGTCTAGATTCATACGTTTCAAGCTGTTATCTAGGCTAGAAGTGATATATTTTTTCGAGCTCCATTCACCATACGGACCTGGCCCCATCAAAAATCCTGCTTTGGTTGAAATAACCAGTTCATCCCGATAACCAGCCAAATCCTCTGTCATGATTTTTCCGAACACCTTTTCTGAATCGCCAGGTGTCAGACCATAATTATTCGCTAAATCGAAATGAATCACTCCTTGATCAAAAGCAGCGAGAACCAGTTCTCTGGTTTTCTCATGGGTCGAAAGCGCGTGTCCACGCCATAATCCCAAAGAGACAGGCGGAAGTAGGACACCTGATTTCCCGCTTCTTTGATAGTCGATACTGTCATAACGGTGTTCATTTGCTGTAAACATCTCTTCATCCTTTCTAAAAACATTTTGATTCATCTATTATCTCCTGTTATTGATTCTTAGGCAACAACCAAGACAGTTCCCAGCCAACAACGATTGGGAACTGCAACTCTACCTTTTTTTGAGATTTTACTACTAGAACATCCCTGAAAAAGTCAGAGTAGAATTTCTTGTATTTTATAAAAGCATCTCTGCCTGTTGCTTCATCTTTTCAGGAAAATAAGCGTACAGCAGATACCATTCAATCACTCCAGGATAAAATGGTAAATCCAGCAAAGATTTTGCAAAAGCCATACCGGCAACCTCCCCCAAGAGAGAAAAACTACTTTGATGATGGTAAGGTCCCAGCTTCCAAAGCTCCACGCGGTATTGATTGACAAATAGCTCTGGTGTTTGCTCTTGAATATAGTGAAACAGTTCATGGGCAATAACGATTTCCTTCCATCGATCAAATTGCATCTCGGGCAACTTTTGCTCTTTAAAGTAGGCATCTTTTTCTTTTAACTTTTTATTCACCACGATTTGATTCGGTACTTCAAAATAGCCGATAGATGTAAAGCTTTCGTGAATCGTATATTCTTTATACGATACCGTTACACCAAATACTTCGGCAATTTCGCTAGGACGCATTTCCGGAAAATCCTGTCGCAGTTGTTTACCAAGCCGTTCTCCTTCAGCCTGAGCCAGCTGGCAAAGTTTTTCTTGTTTTTCTTCTGACAATCGCCTGCCGATCCGATCTCTATTGCACGCAATAGTAATAAATTGCTGCTCCGTTGTCTGGGCGAGTTTCCTACGATAGGCATCCATTACAGATTATTCCTTGCGCCGACGACGATAACTTCTTCTCTACCTCCGTGCTGCATCAGTTCTGTATCCATTACCATATGAAGCTGAGAAAGCTCAAGCATGCCCGTATAATCGACTACCTTGGCACCGATACAAAGATAGATGTCTGGAGCTAGCTTGATATCACTCTTATATACAGCGAGGTCTTCCCAATACTTGTCGACAACATTACGAATACCGCCGACTGTGGTTTTCACTGCTTCGCCATCGCCCCGTTGGATCTTGATAAATCCTTTTTTATCAATGATCCGCAATTCCTGCTGATCATTTTTCATGGTACCAAAGCAATAGAAAAATTCATTTTCTTCCACTAGATATACCTGTGCTTCTGGCGTCTGCATCGATTTTGCGACTAAGGCTTTAGCTTCTGCTTCATCCACTTTTGCTACTAAATCAGTGGTTTTCACTTCGGTCGATCCTGTTGCAATTGCTCGAACCTTATTGGTCTGTGCATCGATTTCCATCTGTACTTCGATGGTTTCCGGAGAGGCGCCTGATTTTGTAGCGGATTGAATCGCTTCATTTCGGATATCTTCTAAATCCTGCGCATTCGGATTCGGGATTACCCGTTCCACTACGTCCCGAACCATGGCTAACGCAACACCAATGGAAGAAATAACTTCTGCGTGCTTTGCAATGTCATAGCCTAAGCCCATTCGTTTGGCTGTATAAGGCAGTAGAGAGGTTGCTCCGCCGCCACCGCCGACTAAGGAAATCTGACTTCGTTCAACTTTGTGCTTATCTGCAAGGAAGTTGATAACCTTAATTACCACATCAGATGCTTTGTCCATAATCTGTGTTGCTGCTTCCTCAACAGACAGGCTCAGTTCATCAGACAACGCCTTGATTGCTTTATAACTGGCTTCATAGCTTCCGAATGAATAATCTCCTTCTTTTACCAATTTCAAGGCATTGGCCGCACAAGTAACTGTGATTGCAAAGCGTTTCCCATCTGAGCCTTCAATTGCAATATAATCAGACGGATCATTTTCCAACGGTTGCACTCTGATAACTTTTGGATCGATGATTTCTTCTGGCTTGGAGAATGCTGCATATGGCAATTTAGCGATATGGGCAGAACGAGGACCTACCGCTACAACACTCTGGCCATCCGCTCGTACCATGCTTCCGCCGGCTACACCGGAGACATGTACATCCAGTGAGCTAATCAGCGTCTTGTGTCCACCGACCACAGAATAATCGATCATTGGGCGTCCATTTTTGATGACCCCAATGTCTGTACTTGTTCCACCAACCTCAAAGAAAATCGCATTGGATGCCTTCAGATACATCAATGCACCAACTGTCGATGCAGCCGGTCCTGACAGCATGGTCAATACCGGACGTTTACGCATCTCATTGATATCCATTACCCCGCCATCGCCACGCATGATCATCAAGGGAACTTTGATCCCTGCTTGTCGTACACTGTTTTCGGTACTGTCAGCGGTTTCAAACATTTTCGGTAAAATTGAAGCATTGATCACCGCTGTTCGTGTCCGCTTAGATAGTCCGTACATCTTACTGATATCACTCGCTTGAGAAACCTCGATATCCATACTTTTACCGATAGTAGCAATCGCTTCTTCTTCCCGTTTGTTGTCTACACCAAAAGCTTTTGAGGCAACGATCACTTCCGCCCCTTCCCCGACTAGCTCCTCAATTGTTCGCTTCGCCACGGTCTGATCAAATTTTTTCAACGGGATATATTTATTGTGGGTCACGATTTTTCTTTTACCTGTTTCATCTAAAATAATATCCTTGATGACAGACTGTCTCTTCGCTAAAAAACTATTTCCCATACCAATAACACCGGTCACTGCTACGTCTCCTTCTAGCAAAGCATTCGTCGCCTGTGTGGTGCTGTGGGCAATGAACATGACTTCTTCCGGTCCGATATTGTTTTCATTCAAACACTTTTCAAAAGCATGAACCACTCCTGCTGATACACCCAATACATCATCATGGGTCGTTTTCACTGAGCCGATTCCTAAAATTTCAAATGTGTCATTGTCGATTGCAACAGCCTTCGTGTGGGTGCCGCCGACATCTATTCCTACTCGAACTGCTCTGTTCATTCTTCTTCCTCCTTGTGCCTATTCTCGTTCTTGCTTCAATCAATATGCTATATCCGTCGTTCCTTCATTTATCTTTTATGGTTCAGTAATTATTCTCCGCTTTCATTTTTCCAACGGTCTTCCGGCCTTTTTGATTGTCACTCTTCTGCTTGTTTTTTATCAACCAAACATGAAGTAACAGATCATGACATTGATTGCTCCTGCCAGCCAGCCCCATGGAACACCGGTCATCATGAATTCTTTTGCTCCTACTTTAGAGTAGTTAAGCGCCCACAGGTTCCATGATTGCGTTGGACAAGTAGATAGGTTCATTGAAATCGTTGGAATATACATCAGTGGGAAAAGTAATGCTACTGGGAAAACACCCATGCCCATCAGAATCCCAACTGTCGCACTTCCTGCACCAAAAATTGTTAATGGCCCGCGGAACAGCCCGAATGGAATCAAAATGGCAAAAGCAATCGCCAATACCAACGTGCTTGTCGGAATGAAGTCACCGATTACAGCTTGGAAGAATGGTGCAGCAATACCGGAAGCCTTGTTGAACATTGGTAAAATAAACAAGAAGCCTAACAGAGAAGCTACATCGACAACCCCTTCATAAAAGGTACGTGTAATCAATCGAGTACCATCCTTGTAATTTGGTAACTTGCCACAGACAGCCAGTGCGTATAGAGACGCTACGATAAAAGCCGGAATCGGCTGCCAACCGAAGAAGATTGCCAATACTACTGGAATGACAGGTGTGATCAGCGCATAGATGGGCACTTCTTTTGGTTCTTCGATATCCGCTGCAACAGCTGCCCAATTATAGGTGCGTTTCTTTCTTAGTCCGAAAATCAACATCAGAATGACCATTAAGAGCTGAACACCCAACGCTGTGAAGCCAAAACGCAGATAATTCCAATCGTATTGATACTCTGTAAAAATCCCCTGCATTTGCTTGAACAACACGATATTCACATACATTCCGCTACCGACACTCATTAAGTAAGAGGTTACGGCTAACGGCTTGGGTACACCTAGAGACATTAGGATCGGCAACACGATAATACCGATTGCCACAACCGCACCTGCTCCAAAAGTTGACGTGAAGATCAATGTTGTTACTACACAAAGTAGAATCGTTGTGAATAAAGGATTCTCACCACTGAGTTCTACCGTCTTTTTAATCAAGCTTGAAGCGATTTCCGTCTCGATCAGAATTCGACCAAACCAGCTACCGAAGATTACGATAACTGCTGTTGCTCCCCAGCTTTCCGGTCCGCCTTGGAATACATCGACCATCGCCTGATCCCAGGTCAGCTGTCCACCGATAATACTGAAGAATACCCAAATAATTGCCATAACAAAAAATCCGACCATCAAGTTTCCGCCTTTAGCAGCAAAACGAATCAATAGAAAATAGGTAATCAATAAAATAACGCCAATAATAAAGTCCATTTTTTTCGCTCCTTTATTCCATATTTGAATGTTGCTTTTTCGCATCCTCGTTACTTACATGGTCTCGTTTACTAATCATCAAGCAAACATAATCCAGTGTGATATGCAGGGTTTGATCAAACAAGCTACTCAATAACTGAATCGATTGAATCCCACTGCCGGTCTTCGTTGCTCCCGGTATGATGAGTTGTTCTTTCGCAGCTTGAGCCAACGGTGATGTCGGTTCACTGGTAATCCCAACAATATCAATTCCCTTTTTCGTTGCATTCTCCACCAGTTGGACAATGTTTCCTGTCGTCCCTGAACCTGAGATAGCAATAAGCAGATCCCCTTTTTGAATAGAAGGTGTAATCGTTTCGCCAATCACATAGACCGGATACCCAAGGTGCATCAACCGCATCGCAAAGCCTTTTCCTTGTAAGCCACTACGTCCTTCACCTAGAATAAATGTCCGTTTATTTTTTTGAATCTGCTGAATAACTGTTACCAATTGTTTTTCGTTTACCCGACCGATCACTTCATGTATTTCATCTAAAATTTGAGTCATTTCCTTCATACCCGTATCACCTCGATTATTCTTTTCAATGCCATTTCAGGATCATCCGCTTTCGTTACTGCTCCACCGATTATTCCAATTTCCAATGGCGTAGCTTTTAAATCTTTCAAGGATGCTTCCGTCAAGCCCCCAGCCAACGCCAGTCGTTGAATAGTAGGGAATTTTTGTGTAAAACGTTGAAGCTCTGCCACCACATCGTGTTCACCACCGGCATCGCTGGAAAAATGTAACGAGTAGATTGCATTAGGGTAGTGACTGATCTTGGCAATTTTTTCATCTGAACATTCCAGCAAATCGATTAGCATTTCTCTGCCATACTCCTGTGTAACTTCATAACAGCTGTCTAGGGTTGCCACTGCACTTGCACCCATCACAGTTAGAATATCTGCTCCTGCTTCAAAATACTGACGGAACTCATATGCTCCCTCATCAATCGTTTTAATATCTGCCAATAGCTTGGCTGCTCCTTTGTAAGGAAGCAGCTCTCGAACACAAGCTAAGCCATAATCCTTCGTCAAAGAGGTGCCGATTTCTACAATATCAGCGGTATTCAACGTCTCCGTCAGCTCCTTGGCTTTCGCCAGTGGTACGCGATCAATTGCTACTTGAATCTTCATTCTAACCTCCATCTCGACTCGCTCCGCTCATCGAGTCAAATAGTAATGAAAACTGATGCGGATTTCAGTTTATAATGGAACTAGGAGAGGCACACTACAAAGCACGGTGAGGTAAGTTGTAGGAAACCTCCGGTTTAAACCAGTATTCTAACCAGTGTAAGGCCAGGGCATTCAAGCACAAATGAGTGGAACGTTAGAGTCCGCACACTAATCATTGTTTTAACAACTTCTGTTAAATGCTGCCCCGGCCAGTCACTGCCTCTCCGCTACTTATAGAAAGGGGCGAAGAATCATGAAAGTCGTTTATCCCGTTTGTTGTGGTATTGATGTGCACAAAAGCTTTTTAATAGCTACCGTCATCACCACGAAAGCTGGCGAATTAACGCCGCATTATCAGAAAAAACGATTTTCAACTTTTAACAACCAGATTCTGGCATTGAAAGACTGGCTGTTAGAATGCAAGTGCTACGATGTTTGTATGGAAAGTACCGGTAAGTACTGGGTCCCCGTTTCCAATTTGCTTGAAGACGTGATGAACGTCACGATTGCGAACCCCAAATGGGTTCGTGCAGTAAAAGGAAACAAAGATGATAAGAAGGACTCCAAATGGATTGCCGAACTATTCCGTATGGGATTGGTAAGAGGCAGTTTTATCCCTGAAAAAGATGTTCGAGTCTTGCGTGAGTTTACTCGTTATCGGACCCGATTAGTCAGTCATCGTTCTAGCGAGAAAAATCGACTTCAAAATGCCTTTACCGTTGGTAATGTTGCCATGGACTCTGTAGTTTCTGACATGTTTGGTGTCAGCTCTAAGAGAGTCCGAGATTATTTGATTTCAAGTAAAGCGTTTGATCCGAATCATGTGCTCGACTTGCTTCATGGAAGCATGAAGCCTAAAGGACAGGAGCTCATCCAATCAATTGAAGGTTACTCTTTTACAAATGAACAGATTATTCGAATTCAACTGATTGAAGAACACAAAACTTACCTTGATCACTCGATTAGCTTCCTTGATTACCTATTGGACCAAATGGTTGAACCCTACGAACCAGCTATTCAACTACTAGAGACGATTCCAGGGATTCGTCGCCAATCAGCTATCCAAATTATTTCTGAAATTGGCATTGATATGTCTCAGTTCTCACAGTCAAAAAGATTATGTTGCTGGGCAGGACTTTCTCCTAGTAGTAATGAATCTGCTGGTAAAAAGAAATCTGTCCGCATCTCTCGAGCTGGCGTTTATTTAAAACCAACACTTGTCCAGTGTGCTCACGCTGCGGTAAAAGCGAAAGAGAAGCATCCCTATTACCGTTTAAAATATGAGCGTATTTATAAACGACGAGGTAAAAAGCGCGCGATCATCGCAATCGCTCGGATGATGCTTACAGCTATTTACCATATGCTTTCGACTGGAGAAGTTTGGAATCCGACTGACTTGTATAAGATTGACATGCCAGACAATCTTATTCAAAAGCAGAAAGATAAAGCTCTTAAACAAGCAACCAAACTACTCATTTCAGAAGGTTTATTACCAGATGATTTTGTTAGAAAAGACTTAGCACCACTCATCTAAATAACTTTTTTATCGTCGGACCTGTCGTTTTTGACGTTTATTTGGTGTGCGCTTTATTTATTGGACTGCTTCTTATCCTAGATGGATTAGTTTTCACACTATCCCTCCATTTGTTTTATATCCGTCAATAAATGCAGCCAGCTTTTCCCGTGTTGGGAGGTTCTCATTATCACTAATGTGACTGACTTGAATCGCGCCAATCGCATTCGCTCGTGTCAAAATATCCTCCATCGGAAGCTGTTCCAACAGCCCAGTGATCACACCAACTGCAAAGCCGTCTCCTGCTCCAACAGTATCTACTACTTGAGCCAGCTTAAAGCCATACCTGTTTTGTTCAAAAATACGACCGTCTTCCTGTATACACTTTGCATAAGCACCGTTCGATCCTGCCTTAACGATGACACCCTTCGCACCTCTGTCCAAGTAAAAATCGGCAATCTCTTCTTTTTCAGCATAGCCTGTCAGGATAAAGCCTTCGCCAATTCCCGGGAGCACATAATCCGCGTGGGAAGCGATTTCATTTATTCGCTCGACCATAAATTTCTGACTCGCCCAAAGTGTTGGTCGTAAATTAGGATCGAAGGTAATTAAGGTTTCCTGCTCTTTAGCTTTCTTGATCAAGGCTTTAATCAATTCATAGGTTGTATCATTCAATGCCATAAAAATACCCGTTACATGAAAAATATCCACATCTGAAAAATCAATTTTTTCTACTAGCTCTTTTCCTAAATGCGATGCGGCAGACCCTTTTCTAAAATAAACGACTTCCGGATCATTCTTCGCTACCTTATTCTTTAGCTGAAAGCCTGTCGGAAATTCTGCCGTCGTCTGAACAAATGAAGTACCGATTCCTTCCTGCTCCAGATATTCTTGGATGTATTCCCCAAATGGATCTTTGCCTAGCTGGGTAATATACTCCACCTCATGTCCCAGTCGGACCGCTCCCACTGATACATTGACCTCTGCGCCTGCCGTAAACATCTGAAAATCCCGGACATCTTTGAGCTTGCCAGCTGTTTTAGCAACGAACATCGCCATTGGTTCGCCAATCATTACGATTTTTCCCACTTACTTTCCCTCCTCTGTCACTCGCTCGATTTCTTTTTCTATTTCAGACAATTTCATTGGATATTCAAGTACCACAGTTTTCTGACCTCTTACAAATAGTGGCCAGTCCGCTTTTCCTAAGTCTAAAAGGACCGCTTGCTTTTGCTCATTCATATTTTTCAAATGGATCACATCGATCGCTTGCTTCAACTGCTGATACGCATTCTCCGGAGATTCATCCATTACTAACCAGTTCCCTACATCAAAGGTATAACCAATAGGTAGGTCAGCCTCTTGAATCTCACGTAACGCCTGTTGCGTTGCTGCAAAGGTCCCATTCTCAAGTGTCTGATCGTTTTCAATCGTCACTCGAATGCCGGCTTTATCCAATGCTGCTTTCAACGTTGATCCATCTGCTAACGAGATACTTGCTACGTCTCCTGTATTTACTTTCATCGATTCTCCGTTAAAAGCTTGCAGCTCCTTAATCCAAATCGAAAAATCAGGATTGATACCTTCTGCTAAAAAGAGCGATTCAGGTACAGAGTACATCATGACCCAGCTATTTTTTTGTGCCAGCTCAGCAATTACTTTCAACTCTTCTTCTCTTTTTTCACGAACGGTTGAAAGCATCTCTCTTCTGATTTCGACGCCCTTGATTGGAAGTTGCAGTGCCGCCAATTGTTTTAAAAATTCTATTTGAGTCATTGCCTCTTCTTTTACGATCGTGTTAATAAAAATCTCAGTCATTTATTGCCCTCCATTTCTAATCTATCCCCTTTTTGGAAACCGGTTTCCAAAAGGACTAAAAAGAAGCTCTTATAAAGAACCTCTAATATGTAATTGTGATGGAATCTCGATTTGCTCCTCGATTTGCTCACCTGCAATGATTTCATACAATATTTCGGCAGAACGCTTTCCAATTTTTAGTGAATCTTGATGGATCGTTGTGATTCCCGGCGTAATCAATTCTGCCCAAAACCAATCGTCATATCCGCAAACACCACATTGCTCAGGGAATTGGATATTTTCCTTTTGAAGCGTGGCAATCACTTCGTAGAGTGCATTCCCGTTTGCCGCAAAGAAGGCCATTTTTTTATCCAATGTGTGCTGCTGTAGATAGTTTGCTACTCGCTGTTCGTTTTTTCGAATTTCAACGATCTCTATTTCCATCCCATGTTCCATAGCTTTATGCTTCATTGCTTCATATCGTTCAAGCCGAACACTTAGATTGTCCAGTGGTTCCGTTACATGAACAATTTTTTCATACCCTTTTTCAGCAATCAACTCACCTAACTGTTTCGTAATGCCATAGTTATTGGAACGGACAGTCGTCCATTTGAAGGTATTCAGCGAACGATCTAGTAATACCACAGGGATATTGGTTTCTGTTAAAAGAGAAAAGCTTTCCAGCTGCGTCGCTACTGGTTGGAGTAGGATGCCTTCCACATTTTGATCTAAAAGCTGAACCAAGGCTCGTTGTTCTTCCTCCAGTGAATTATCTGTACTCATGATGATCATCTGATAGCCCTTGTCCAGACAAACTTCTTGCACTGCCTTGATGAGATAAGAGGAATAAAGATTTTCTATATCTGCTACAATGATACCGATCAAGGAACTCTTTTTGGATTTCAACTGCTGCGCTTGCTTGCTTGGACGATAGTCCAGTTCAGCAATGACCAGCTCGATTTTCTTTTTTGTTTTTTCAGACATATGATTGTACTTGCCATTCAAATATCTGGAAATCGTTGCTTTCGACACACCCGCTTGGGCCGCAACATCTGAAATCGTAATATTTTCTTTCACTTGCATTCACTCCTTGGGTACCGGTTTCCTTAATTCCATAGTAAGCGTTTTCTAAAATAAAATCAACTACTTTTTTCTATAAAACAATTAAATAACTATTATTTTGGGAAAACGGTTTCTATTACCGTTCTGTTTTGCTTATTCTTTAATTACTTTATTCGCTCTAATTTCCAATCTTTGGTCGTACTTCACTATCATCGTAAATCCAAACTTTATAAATAACTCTTAATTATCCTGAATATCTCTATAACAAAGTTTTTTTGTATTTCTTTTATCATGGACGCTTAATCAGTTCAGATTGTTTATATCTTGCAATAGATACAGAAACAGAGCAAACTTTCCGTGTAAAGTTTGCTCTGTTTGCTTATACTACCGGCGGAGCATCCACAAAAATCATCGCAGCTATACCGACTGTCTTACCTGAATCATCCAGGACTTTCCAAATACTCCCTTTAGATATTTCAAATAAATTCCCCTGATGATCCACTCTGGTTCCTTTATAGTTATCAGAAATCCCAGTTTTTTCTACGTCTCGCAACATTTGTTTGCGATCTTCCTGATTTGCAGTAGGCGCGCTTTTTCTTGAAGGAGTCGTTAAAAACTCAGACAAGGTATAACCGAAAATATCCTGTGCCTTTTGATTGGCATAAATAAAGGTCGGATCTTCTTTGGTATTTTGAACTAGCAATCCAAAAGGTGCTTGCTCATCCAGCCAGACATACCTTTGCTTTTCTTGACTGGGAACAGGAAATTGTCTTCCTTTCGTCCAATGTTCATAAGACTGTTCAAGCAGTTCAAGCAATTTATACCGCTCATTTTTATCCATACGATGCCCTCCTTTTATAAATTACGAACCCGTGGATTTTGACCTAAAATTTGTTCTGGATCTACTGGTATATTGACAAGAATAGAGCGCGTTTCATTTTTTTCTATTTCTGACAAGATTTCATCAAAATTACTTAAATCCGTCGCGACAGAATAACTCAACCAGCCAGATGCCTCTGCTACTTTGCAATAATCGAGGCCATTTAAATCATCATGGTAACGCTCAGGTTTGACATCGGGAAGAATTTTAGGCAGACCTTGAGAAACAATGGAGTAATTTTGGTTATTAATTAAAAATAAAACAATGCCTAAATTTTTAGCTTCTTCTAAACTTCCTCCATAAAGTCTAAAACAACCATCTCCACTGAATAAATAGACGCGTTTATCTGGTGCACCCAGTTTTGCACCTACTGCAACGCCATAGGCTCCACCCATTGCAGACCCTCTGTAGAAGGAAAAATAAGTAATATTTTCATTAGGTCTTTGGGTCACATATTGATAGTCTTTATAAACAAGACAGACATCGCTAATAATCAAACTATCTGGTTGCCACCAATCGTAAAGGCGTTTGTAGACTTTTTCCATATCGGCGAAACCTTTTCGAGGCGGTAGGATATCTCGATCGTTCAGGTTTTCAGGAGCTTTTGGGCAAGCAACAGTTGCGTAATGACCTTCATTAATAAGCGACTGCAATACTTCAGTTATCGGCGCACTGATCTGATACACATTATGAGCCACGCCATGTTGAAAGCTCCCGCGAATCTGACCATAGGCATTAGGGATATTATTTATGAAAAAAACATCGTTAGCTTTTATTTTCTTAAGGTCTGTTGTGTATTCATCAGGTGAAGCTCCAACACAAAGTACTACGTCTTCCTCACTAATAGAAGACCATAAATCCAGAGCTCGATCATTTCCACCAAAAGAAATATACCCGTACCCATAGGGATTATCGGCTTCCACACAATTCCCACCATTCATACTCCAAACTGCAGCTGCCTTCAACTCCTTACAAACTGCTGTTGTGAGTTTACGAATACCAACATCATGTATCCCTTCTTCTCCAACAAGCAAAATCACTCGTTTTCCATCAGTTTTTTCCTTAAACTGCTTTAAAAAGACTTTTATCTCTTCTATATCATCTGGTTCTTCGAAAGTAGTCGTTTGTACGGCTTCATAGTTGGGTAACATCATCGTCTCATTATCCAATAAAAAGACGACTGGCTTTCGAGACATCAAGACTTGCTCCGCATTCTTTAGTTGTTCTTTAAAGTTAAAGACATTATCTAAAAGAAAAACCTGTTCCGGAAACTCTGCTCGCAATTGCTGAACAATGTTACTCCCATAAATAGAGGTATCTTGTAAAGCCTCGTCTTCTGCATGAGAAATGTTTGATACAGGAAACAAATAAACCGAAGGAATATCATGGAGTTTCCCATCACTAAGACCACAGGCTAATAACTTAGTAGCGGCTCCTGTTGTCGCTACAGCAGCAGAAACCTGACCCGTCGCAAGATAATATCCTAAAGGGGTGAAACCGGCGGCATATTCACTGAGAGTAAAGAACGCAGGCGAATCGCTGTTCTCGCTCCCTTTATAAGGGCCCAAATATTTTAAGAAATGAATCACACCTCCGCCAGTAACCCCTGAATACAAATTAATTTTCAGTGAAGAAAGAAAATCACTTAATGCTTTAAACCCATCTGTTTTAGGACTCTTCATGTATCTTCTTCCTTTCTATTTTCATTCCACAGCTAATTGAGTAAAGAATAAAAAAATAAACCTATTTTCATGGTAAAAGACATCTGTTTCAGCTTATCCATTTCATTCCCGCCGATAATTTGGATCATATTTATCCGTCTCAATATAGATATATACTTTTTTATCCTCAAGCACCCGCCGTATTTCCCGTTCGATGCTATTCACAACATCATAAGCGACATCTTCATAGATATCCTCCACATCGATTTTGGCAGCCACCAGAATTTCTGAAGGACTTAGATGAACCGTTTTGATATCGATCAAGCGATCCACTTCATTACGAACAAAAGCTTGTCTGATTTTTACTAGATCACTGGCGGTCACACTCTCTCCAATGATCAAGCTGTAAAATTCTTTGGCTAGAAAAATCGCCGCAAACATTAATAGCAGCCCAATCAAAAGACCACTGATCGCATCAAATGCAGCTATTCCAGTAACCATCGTCAGAATGGTTCCAATAAGAGCTACAAGCAACCCAATGACTGCACAAAAATCCTCTGTGAAAATAATCAATATCTCACTATGGCGACTTTCACGCAGAAATCTAAGTAAGGAAAGCTTCTCTGTGTTCAATACCCGAATTTCCTTCACAGCGATTCTCAAAGAGCTTCCTTCAACGATCATCCCGAAAACCAAGATTCCAATGACCAACCATGGATTTTCTACATCATGGGAAGGATGCAACAACTTTTGAAACGCCTCCATCACACCTAACGCGCCACCACCAAAAAACAACATGGTCGCAACAATCGTACTAAAAAAATACTTCGCGCGCCCTTCTCCGAACTGATGAAGCTCACTTTGACCACGTCCGGCTCGCTTATTGCCGAATAACAGCAAAATCTGATTACTGCAATCGACGACACTGTGGATACTTTCGTTAAGCATCGCTGCACTTCCGCTAAACGCATAGCCGATAAACTTGCTGATAGCCACTAGAATGTTTGCCCCTAATGCAGCGAGAACCGCAAACATCCCATTTGATTGATGTTCTGTCATAACCTGACCACCCTTCTCTTCAATCGAATTATAGCACCGGAAAAAAATTTTGAGAAAGCATACACACTCCTCTCTCTTACACGAATCTGTTTGTCCTTCAAAATTAAAAAGCTGAATACACTGACTCAGCCAGGCCGTTACACTAGGAGTTCCACTTTGGGTTGATTGCATTATATTTCCTTTCTATAGTATCCATGAGTCGTCGGCAACAAAAAAAGACCGGAAGTTAGTTCCTGACTTTCAAAAGCAACTAAAAATCCATCAGCCTTTGAAAACCAGAACTTACCCATCCGGTCAGTTTTATTTTTCCTTTAATCCAACTCGACTTTACCTGTATACAGCTGGTAGTATACGCCTTTTTCTGCTAACAGATCGTCGTGATTGCCTCGCTCAATAATCCGTCCATGGTCCATAACCATGATTACATCTGAATTTTGAATCGTTGACAATCTATGAGCGATAACAAATACTGTTCTGCCATTCATCAAACGGTCCATCCCGGCTTGTACATGCTTTTCTGTACGAGTATCGATACTTGAGGTTGCCTCATCCATGATCATAACTGGAGGATCAGCAATTGCTGCTCTGGCAATCGCCAACAGCTGCCGTTGACCTTGAGATAAACCTTCCCCATCACCAGTAAGCACTGTATCATATTTATCCGGCAGATTGTTGATGAAAACTTCTGCATTTGCCAGCTGTGCTGCCTTTATGACATCTTCATCACTTGCATCCAGCTTCCCATAACGGATATTCTCACGAATCGTTCCCGTAAATAAATGGGTGTCCTGCAAGACGATTCCAAGTGAACGTCTCAAGGAATGCTTTTTGATTTTCTTTACATTGATTCCATCGTAACGAATTTTTCCTTCTTGAATATCATAAAAGCGATTGATCAAATTAGTGATCGTTGTTTTACCAGCACCTGTTGCCCCCACAAAGGCAACCTTTTGGCCAGGTTCCGCATACAATTGAATATCCTTCAAGACACGTTTATTTTCAACATAACCAAAGGATACATCTTCAAAACGAACATCCCCTGTCAGTTCTGTATAAGTGACGGTTCCATCTTCATGAGGGTGCTTCCACGCCCAAATACCTGTACGTGCTTCACTTTCCACGAGCTGACCATTTTCTCTAGTCACATTGACCAACGTAACATAGCCATCGTCTACCTCTGATTGTTCATCAAGAAGCTTAAAGATTCGATCTGCTCCGGCCAAAGCCATGATCACAAAATTGATTTGCTGTGACACCTGGCTGATCGGCATATTCAGCGAGCGGCTCAATTGTAGGAATGAAGCAATCATCCCAATCGTCAAACCGGAAATACCATAAACAGAGAATAATCCACCAATGATCGCTAACAGCACATATTGAATATTCAACAGGTTCATCATGATCGGCATCAAACTGTTGGCATATTTGTTGGCTTGCGTCGCACTTTCACGCAACGACTCATTGATTTCATTAAATTCATTAATAACTGTCGGCTCATGATTGAAAATCTTAACGACCTTTTGACCGTGCATCATTTCTTCGATATAGCCATTTACTCGCCCTAAGTCTTTCTGTTGTTTTCCAAAATATTTCCCGCTTCGACCGGCAATCGTACGAATCGTCAAGATCATCAATCCAACGGAAACGATCACGATCAACGTCAGCGGCACACTGATTGAAAACATCGCAATGAAAACACTGATAAAGCTGACAACGGCTGCCAACAAGTTCGGGATACTTTGAGAAATCATCTGACGCAGTGTATCTGTATCATTCGTAAAATGACTCATGATATCGCCATCTGAATTGGAATCAAAATAGCCTATTGGTAAAGTTTCCATATGCGTAAACATCTGATCGCGAATTTCTTTTTGCGTGCCTTCACTGATACGCACCATGATCAGGTTATACAGCAGATTTGAAATAATCCCTGTCACATAGATAAATGCCATTGTCGTGATGGCTTTCAACAGACCGGAAAAATTCGGATTTGTTTGCCCTAACAGTGGTGTGATATGGTCATCAATTACGACCTGTAAAAACAAAGAGCCACGCACGTTCGCATAGGTACTAAGCAAAATGAAAATCATCACCAGAACTAGCTGAACCTTATATTTTTTTACCATATAAGAAAACAGACGTCTTAACGTTTTTAAAGGATTTTGAGGCCCACGAGCGCCTTTCTTCGGATCATTACGCATCATCTTCACCAAATCCTTTCTGTTGAGATTCATAAACTTCTTTATATATTTCATTCGTTGCCAATAATTCATCATGTGTGCCGATCGCATCGATCAACCCTTTGTCCATCACAATGATTCGGTCAGAATCTTGAACAGATGAGACACGTTGACCGATGATAAAGGTCGTTGTTCCGGGAATTTCTTTACGCATCCCTTCACGGATCAAACGATCTGTTTTCGTATCTACCGCACTAGTTGAATCATCCATAATCAATATCTTCGGCTGCTTCAATAACGCTCTGGCAATACACAAACGCTGTTTCTGTCCACCGGAAACATTGTTCCCACCTTGAGAAATCATCGTGTCGTATTTATCCGGAAACTCCTGAATAAAGCTGTCAGCCTGAGCAATTTTACAGACTCTGACCAAGTCCTCATCGGTCGCATCTTCATTTCCCCAACGTAGATTTTCTTTGATCGTTCCAGTAAACAGCACATTATTTTGAAGCACCATACTGACCTGATCACGCAAGGTTTTCAAGTCATACTCACGAACATCATGTCCGCCGACTTCAACCATTCCCTCAGTCACATCGTATAGCCGTGGAATCAGCTGCACCATCGTTGACTTGGAGCTACCAGTACCACCGACAATACCTATCACTTCACCCGCTTTGATTGTCATGTTCGCATGCATCAGAGCCAGTTTCTCCGGATCGTTCGCATAGCTAAAGCAAACATCCTTGAAGGTTACGGTTCCGTTCGGTACATCATATAGTGGATGATCATTGTTCTTTAGATCACTTTCTTCGGATAATACTTCCGTCACACGTTCCGCAGATGTACGAGCAATAATCACCATAACGAATACCATAGAAAGCATATTCAAGCTCATTAGAATCTGCATCGTATACGTAAACATACTGATCAATTCCCCGGTAGATAAGGTGCCGCCAACTACAAATTTCGCACCCAGCCATGAAATCAACAACATACATGTATACACAGCAAATTGCAGAATCGGGTTATTGAAAGCAACAATACTCTGCGCTCGAGAGAAGTTCTTGTAGATATCTTTTGACACATCTTTAAATTTATCATCTTCAAAATCTTCTCTAACATAAGATTTTACAACACGAATTCCTTGCAAGTTTTCTTGGACAACATTGTTCAACTTGTCATAAATACGAAAAACTTTTTCAAAAATCGGGTGGGCAAAATAAATGACCAATGCCAGCCCAACTAAAAGAAACGGCACTACTGCCAAATAAATAATCGATAAATCCTGGTTGATCTTAAATGCCATTGCTAGAGAAAAAATGAAAATCAACGGGCTGCGTACGAGCAAACGAATAATCATTTGATACGCATTTTGGATATTCGTTACATCGGTTGTCATCCGCGTAATCAAGCTCGATGTAGAAAAACGATCGATGTTTGAAAAGGAAAATCCCTGTATTTTAGAGAACAGGTTTCCACGTAAATTTTTGGCGAATCCAGCGGAAGCTATCGCAGCATAACGACCGGACATTGCGCCAAAAAATAGAGCAATCACTGCACAAATAAACAATAGGCCACCATACATCAAAATCGCTTGTGTATCGCCTTTTTCTATTCCCTTATCGATCATCATCGCCATGATCAACGGAATAATAATATCCAATGCCACTTCTCCTGTTACATAAAGAGGAGTAATCAAGCTTTCTTTCTTATACTCACCTACATTAGCAAGTAATTTTTTTATCATGCATCTCGCCTACCTTCCTTGTTAGTTGCTATCTTTTTGCTGTTTTCAGACAGTTTGTCTAACAGCTTGAAAAATGTTTCGAGCTCTTTTTCTGATATCCCGTCAATCAACAAATCATCAAACTTTTCCAATTTACTGATATTCTCACTTACCTGACGTTCACCCGCTGACGTCAAAAAAATCGCCTTCAGGCGATTGTCTTCCTTACAGCTTGTCCGTTCGATCAATCCGCGCTTCTCCATTCGCTGCAAAATTCCTGTTGCAGTCGAGCGTCGAATATCAAACTCCTGTTCAAGATCCTTCTGATAAATCGGTTCATTCCCATTGTTTTTTCGATGGATATAATTCAGTACACGCATCTGAATTGCCGAAGAAGGCTCGCCTTCTTCTTTTAGAAGCTCTGCAACCTTTCTGTTCAATTCATTGGACAGCATTTTGATTCTTAGTGCAGTTTTTCTGCTCATAATGATCCCTCTCACAAATAGTTCGTTGCCTAACTATTCTACGACAAAGTACTGGAAAAGGTCAAGGGAAAATATTGAAAAAACTTTTGTTATTTTTCAAGTACTTATTCTCATGGTATTTCCAAGCTAAAAATTATTTATTCATCACTATATTTGATTGTATTTACTTCTCTTATGCTTAATAGTACACAATCCCTTTTTCATTATTTAATCTGGATGATTCATCCTATTTTCATGTTATAAGCTAAATATTTTGACAAAAAAACAGACAGGACTATAATATGACGTATCAATTGTTGACATGTCATTTATTGAAGGGAGGGAAAAACATGACCAGCGATACAAATTTCAGTGATATTTTTTTCTTATTGAAGCAAGCGGACTTACATATTACTCAGCTTTTTGAAACGCAAATGATGATTAGTTTGACCCGCTATGAATTATTGATCCAGTTGAAAAAACAGGATTATGTGACACAGCGGACGCTTCAAGATAAATTGAAAATTGATCAAGCAGCAATCACCAGACACTTAAAAATTCTGGAGGAGAAAGGCTACATCATTCGGGAAAGAAATACTGATAACAAAAGAGAGGTCATCGTTCACCTAAGTGACTTCGGAAAAGAGGCCCTCCATTCCTGTGACACTGACAAGGCAAAGCTAAGCAAAAGCTTGTTTAACGGCTTCACTACCGAACAGCTTCAGCTCTTTCAGCAATTTTTAACAGACTTCAACCAACAGGCAGAAGCTGTCTCAAAAGCGATTGAAAAAAGAAAGGAACCTATCCAATGACACTATTTAAAAACAATGATTTTTCAGACTTATTAACAAACCGCCGTTCTGTACGTGCGTATGATCCGACCGTAAAAATATCTAAAGAAGAAATGCAGCAAATGCTTGCGGAAGCAGCAACTGCCCCTTCCTCTGTGAATATGCAGCCTTGGCGTTTTGTAATCGTTGAATCAGACGAAGGAAAAGAAACCTTGAAACCATTAATTCGTTTTAACACCAACCAAAACGAAACATCCTCTGCGATGATCTTGATTTTCGGCGACTTGAAATGTTACGAATATGGAGAAGAAATCTATAACACTGCCGTAGAAGTTGGCAAAATGCCCGCCGAAGTCAGAGACCAACAGTTGGCTGCGATTCTCCCTTATTACCAAAGCTTTTCAAAAGAAAAAATGAACGATGTTATCAAAATCGACAGCAGCCTTTTCGCTATGCAACTGATGCTGGTAGCACGTGCGCATGGCTACGATACAAATGCGATCGGCGGCTTTGAAGCTGATCAGTTGGCTAAAGCCTTTGACCTTGATCCTGAACGTTATGTTCCAGTATTGATCCTTTCCATCGGCAAAGCAGCAGAAGCAGGCTATGAATCCTTCCGTCTCAATCCGGAAACCTTCACGACCTGGAAATAATTTAGAGGAGTGAGCCTATGTCTCTTTCATTGATTCCTACATTATTAATCGGAATCGTTGCTCTTGAGCATTTTTACATCATGTATCTGGAAACGATTGCGACAACATCTCAAAAAACAGCCGAAACCTTTGGTGTCTCAACAGATGAATTGCGTACGCCAACGATTTCTGTCCTATTAAAGAATCAAGGCATTTATAATGGCATGTTGGCTTTAGGACTATTCTATAGCCTGTTCTTTGCTTCGGCACCCTTAGAAATGTCGGCTGTTTTTCTGACTATTATTGTCGTCGTGGCTCTATATGGCGGCTTGACCAGCTCGAAGTCGATTATTTTGAAGCAAGGCGGTCCGGCATTATTGGCCTTAGTAACTCTTTTTTTGCTACGATAAATAATTATGTTAATACTAAGTTTCAGCACAGTCTAGGATTGAATAAGTGGCAGAACAAAAACTGAATAGAAGCATAGAACTTGGTATTATGAGCCAGAAAAAGTGATAAGAGAGCAGGTAGTGTACCTGTTTTCTTATCACTTTTTATTACGTTATCAGATTTGTTGCTACGCTAGTCAATGACTGTCCATTCATTGATCGTTTTTCCCTCTTTGTCCACCATTTCCAGCCAGCTGTTGGTACCACCAAAGTATAAAAACAAGCCAACCTCGTTGACACTTTTCAAAATGACATCTTCAGTCGTTTTGAACTCCTTTATTTGACCGGCATGGTCTGCTCGAATTTTTTCTCCCATCTTCGCAGCAAATCCTAAAGAGCCGTCCTTATTCAAAGGTGCTGACGGCATCATTTGCGCGCCGGCCTTTAGAAGCATTTCATTTCTCTTCTGCCACAATACAGTTGCTTTGCTTTCTCTCGTATCTATGAAAAATTCGATTTCACTGATAGCTTTACTCCAACGATGTCTCGCCTTTGTCGACTTTGACTTACTTTCCTTCGCTACTTCCGGTTGTATTATTGGTTTCAACTTATAACCAAAGACCTGTAAAACCTGTAGAAGCTGAGCACCGTAAGCAGCCACTGTCTTTTTTCGATTGCCGGGAACCTTCACTTCGTCCAGGCTTCCCTCCAAAGGCAGTCCATTCTTTCTCGCTTCTACAATCAAAAACTGTTCCAGATATGGCAACTCGATCTCCCAAGAGGGAGTAACAGCTATTACCTCATCAAAGTCTTCCTTATCAACTAATAGCTTTTCGTTGGTCCGAATGATGTCAACTATTGCTCGTTGCTTTAGCAAAAAACAAACGGCCGGCTGCTTCGTCACGATTTCTTCGTTTTCTTTTTTTATGATTTCAATTGTCCCGCTCTCATTGCCAAACTGAATCGTCGTTCGATCTTCTTCAATCAGTACATTTAGTTTGATCTCCATAATCCCTCTCATCACATCCTTTTTTCTATTATAATAGTCGGTTCATGATAACACGAGTGATACGTTCCTGCATAAATAGACGATGCAAACCAGTAGCAACATATCTCCACTTTTCCTTTATACCTCTTTTATATTTTCTTACTTTTCCCATAGTCTGTTACTGCACCTTTTTTGATCAATGCCCACCATTCTGGGTGCAAAAGAGAGAAATTTATAGACAGCAAACTATAACTTTCGTTATATAATAACACCCCTAAATCTGTGAAATATTTAATAATACTATCAAAACTCAATAACTGTTGGATTTTTTCTCTATTCCGAAAAATCTCAGGTTGAACTCTTACTATTTATTTGTTATTCTAATGACTGCAAAAAAATTCCAAGGAGATAGTTATCATGTTTAAATTTAAAAGGATCAAGGTTGCTCTGGGAGATACCAGTATCCGACGTAAATGCGCTCAGTGTAAAAATTCAGTTACGTTTAAAGCACACCGGATCGAAAAAAAATTCATTCTGTTTGAAAAACCTTTGTTTACACTCAACACAGTCAGCTATATTTTCTGTCCAGACTGCGATTTAAAACGAGAAATTGCAGGAAAAAAACTAAAAAAATACTTAGCTGGCGACATATGTGTCCTTAGACTCTGAAAAAAAGGACCGATACCTATACATAAATGAAAGTGGTAAGAGGATTGGAACACGCCCTTCTTATCACTTTCATTCGTTACACTCCCCACTTAACCCTCACTGACCTTTGACATTCACTTTCTGTACAGTCAAACGCTGTTTCCTACATAGTTTCTTCTGTCCATACATAGATAGCACCAGACCTACAGCAATAAAATTAGCCACATAGGCAGTTCCTCCTTGACTCAGAAATGGTAACGGAATTCCAGTTAGCGGAAGCAAACCAACTGCTGCACCAATATTCTCAATGATATGAAACAAGAAATACATAATCACGCCTGTTGTTACATATGCATAAAATTCTTTATTCACATTCATTGTGCACACCAACATTTGGTAGATTAGATAGAAAAATAGTAGTAACAATAAGGCGGAGCCAATAAATCCATACGCTTCACCTATTACAGTAAAAATCATATCAGATTCCCGAACCGGCACATGGACTTCAAGATTCGTCAGTCCTTTTCCAAGCATACCACCTGAACCGATAGCTGTGATTCCACCAGCTTGCTGATAGCCGATTCCATCCGCGTAGTCAAATGGATTTAGCCAAACTTCTACCCTCTGAAACTGATAGGGTTGAAAATGAACTAGCTTAAGTAACTTTTGTCCCCACTCTGTAAAAATAAGTAAAATCGCACCACCGCCTACCAGACAAAATAGTCCAAAGCCTGTTCCTAAAATTTTCCATGAGCAACCAGAAACAATCAACATCCCTCCAAAAATAGAAAGAAATACCAAGCTCGTTCCAAAATCCTTTTGGTAGAACATCAGGCCCCAGACAGGTAGACTCACCGCTATCATCTTGAACAATAGTTCCAAGTCTGCTCGCATCACTGTTTTCGAGGAATCGATTTTTCTTCTGTCCGCAGTAATAATCATGGCAAGTACTAAAATATAGCCTATTTTCATGAACTCTGAAGGTTGGAAAGTCACTGGCCCCAACCTTAACCATCGCCGAGTATTCGTGATCGATGCCATAACGGGATCATGAAATCGAACCAATAACAGCATCAACAGTAGACTCATACCATAAATAATGGGTGTTGCTTTCCATAAAACATGTAGAGGAATCCACAATGTAACCAGCATACAAATGGTCCCCAGAATGGTCCATAAAAATTGTTTACGCAATAAAGGAAAGGATTCAACAACTGTTACATCTGCTTCAAATGCTCCATACTGCGCAAAAAAACCGACAATAACCAGTAAAAAAACAGGCAACAACAAGGCATAATTCAGCCAGTCATTTTGCTCTTTTTTCATCTCGTTTTCCTCCCTTTCTTTTCAGCCCCTCTTCCCTTAGCTCCGTTGCTCGAGCATTCAAGGCTAGTCCCAAAGTGATGCTCAGTATCAAAAGACTTGAACCGCCATAACTTAAAAAGGGGAACGTCACACCCGTCAGTGGGATGTAGCCTAATAAACTGCCAACATTCACTGCCACTTGTAATAGCAAAATTGTGCCACAACCAAGAAACAATTGAGAGTTATAAAGATTCTTCGAACGAATAGAGAGTTGATATAGTCGAATAATCATGAAAAAAACCAGAAAAAGAAGCAGTAACCCGCCAAGCAACCCTAATTCTTCAATAGCTGTTGCAAAAATGTAATCTGTATCTGATGCAGGCAAAAACCCCTTTTTTTGAATTCCGTTACCTAGACCTCGGCCAAACAGACCACCATTATAGATTGCATAATAGGCACTAGCTGACTGATGCCCAATTCCTGTTGGATCGATAAACGGATTTTCCATTACCTTGAAGCGCGTGACCAGATAAGCAAATTTATCTGGCAGCCAGTCAACTGATCCGCTTAACAACAAGCGACTTAGCCCTTCTCTAACACCAATGAAACCAACGATTGGAAGAATAGTAAAATATGGAGACAAGCCGCTTGCAAGTAGCATAAATAAAACTAGTATAAAAATCATCGCTCCAGCGGCAAGATTAGGTTGCAAACTTACCAAAACAATAAGAAGCAAGCAAAGAACGATTGCTTTTTTATAATAGTGAAATGAAAATGGCCAGTCTGCCGGACGATTGGACGTAACTCTACTCAAATAGAGAAGTAATGTCAGTGAGACCAGCTCTGATGGTTGAAAAATCATGAATCCCAGATCTATCCAGCGAACAGCTCCACCGGCGGTTACTCCTTTGCTTAAAGTAAAAATCAAAAGAAAAATAGTTAGAATCATCAATAAAAAAAGAAAGCCTTTGCTTCTAAAAATCGATAGTTTCACTCGATAAACACAAAATAAACAGATCATACTAATAATAAAAGAAGAAAGCTGCTTCCACCCCTTGCTTCCTATGCTCAACTCATTAAGCATCAACTGATAAGAACTTGCACTATACACTAAAAGAATTCCCACCACGCATAAAACGAAATAGGGTAGAAACAAATACCAATCCAAATAGACTCTTTTTGTCAGCTGCTTCATGGTGCTTCTCCGACACGCAAAAAGGTCTCTATTGCTAATTGATTTTCTACTGTATCAATCTCCAAGACACTGCCGGACGGTGTGTAATCGTTGAACATCCAGCTGCCTTCCACCGGTACTAATAAAGTCTGAAGCTCTCCAATCTGTCCAAACAGGAAATTCTTCCCAACATCCAATAAAACATCATAAGGAAGATCGGTATCGACATATCCAATTGCTGCTCCCAGCAAACGAGGCAATCTTGCAATCGGCAGTCCGCTTTTTGCTTGCTTGATCAAGCTGTCTGCAACCTGCTGCTGACGCCGTACTCTGCCAAAATCTCCTTCACCATCCATACGAAATCTGGCATACTGCAGCAAGCTATAACCATCCATAAGCTGCTCTCCCTGATTTATTTCTACACCATCTAGTTCAAATGATGTTTCAGCATCAATTTGGACTCCCTCGGAGAAAAAATCATCAATCAGTTGGTTAAATATCTTGAAATCTATCGCTGCGTAATAATTGATTGGCAGCCCAAAAGAATCGTTTATGACCTCCTTTGTCAATGCTGCTCCTCCATAAGCATACGCAGCATTGATTTTGTCCATGCCAACTCCGGGTATATTCACGTATACATCCCTCATGATTGAGATGACCTTTGGCTCCTTCTTTGTTGTATCATAATTGAGCACCATTAATGTATCCGATCTCCCACCATCTTCATCATCCTCCCGACCATCATCTCCGATCAGTAAAACAGTGATTTCTCCGGTTTCTGAGCGTTCATCCCCTAAAAAGGATTCATTCTTCTTGGTATTTACTTGTAGCTGAGACTGTTTTTTTCCTTTATGAAAATTAATGACAGAGTAACAAAAAAATAGTACAGCAGCCAAAAACAGGGAAAGTAGACAAACAATCAGCCATTGCCATCTTTTCTTCATTTCTAACTTCCTCTCTTTCCAATTATTTATGAACGTTCCGTTGAATGAAAAACTTGTTTTCGGCATTAACAAGACCCGTTTCTTCTGATAAACCAGGCGAGGGAAATTACACACTTTTGTTCCATCCCCTTCTTCTATTCAAAAATCCTCTGCAAAAATAAAAAATCACTTTCGTCATAAAGGATCAACGAAAGTGCTGGGAAATGAAGGCATGGCTGAATAGACAGTTCTATACCGTCTTCAGCTACGTTCAGTTTTCTCTTCGTTGAGTTTTAGCACTATACAACGTAAAAAGCGGTGCTTTTAGCTGCTTTTTGAAAAGCCTTAATTCGGCAATCCCTGTTCTACCCATTACTGTCTTTCGACAAATCTGAGCAGCAGCCTGTGTTTGTATAGGAGCCTCACCTAACAAGTCATTCAATTCTTCACGACTATAAAGTGTTAGCAAAAAGAAGTCAACCGTCCAAATATTAAGCCGATGACTAGTACTCGAAAAAAATAATTCATGTTATTTTTATTGATCATCATAACAGTCGGCCGCAGCCATTTCATCTCGTTAAAAAACGGCTGAGTAAATAAAATAAAACCTTTACCTTTCCTTAATCCTTTCTTTATCTCTTCTTAATAAATACAGGATATTTGTATTGTATTTCTTTTTATAAGTGTTCTATTGAAACTGAAAAAATCATGTAATTACAGATGCAACAATAGCGATTTCCCTTGTGTATTAAATAACCTTCTGATATCAAAAAATTAGATTCAACAGTTATTTTATCTTTTTCATTCAGCTCGATTTCAGACTCTATTAAGGCAATAAATAAAATGCTTTTCATCCCACTGAAAAGTCGGCTACTGTGATTGTGAACAACCAAATAATATAGATTACATTTAAAACTATTTAGATAACTCCGAACGTTTCAGATACAGTGATAACTCAGTGGGCGAGATTATCGTATTCGACAGGCAAGTTGATATACAATCAGCTACTTTGCCAGTCTCATTTTACGATTAAAACTAACTTCACAGGGTCCATCGTACTCATTATCCTTTCTTAAATAGAGAAGTGTATCATCAATCCAATTCTTTCAATTGTTCAAGAAACCTACTAACACCAAGGAAGAAAGCCATACTTTCTTTGCTTTTCTTAGTATTTATTTTAGAATAAGGGTGTGGAAAATTTGAAAAAGAGAAGAGGACAAAGATGGACACAATGGATATTGGTGCTCATTTAAAAACAAAACGAGAAGAGCATCACCTGACACAAGAGCAATTAGCCAATAAAATTTTCGTTTCTCGTCAAGCAATTTCACAGTGGGAAAATAATAAGACTTTTCCAGATATTTCCAATTTGATTATGTTAAGCGAGTTATACAAGATTCCTTTAGAGCAGTTGATTCTCAAAAAAGCAATTGATTCTACGATGCAAAAAGAAGCAAATCAACAGAGGCAAAAATACGCCAGAAACAGCACAGTTGTTCTATTTATCGTTTCATTAACCACTGTGATCTTCGCTATTTTTCATAAAATAAACAACAATGGAGTGGTCATTTTTTATGCGGTTCTTTCACTGCTGATTCTGGGTATTTACGCACTATACATGAAAAAGCTAGAAGCTGTATCTGAAAAAATACTCTACACGGTTGTCATTCTTATCGTACTTATTTTCGCAGTAGCTACTTCGACAAGCTTCACATAAAAGGAGGTATCTTATGAAGGGTTATGTTCTAACAAGCATGGACAAAATTGATTTCCAACTATCAAGTCAACTGACAACAACTCACGAAGCCACTCTGTCGGACGACCTGCTTCGACACGTCACAGAATCAAGGAAAGATATTTCCTGGGAAATCGTTTCTTTTCAAGAGATCAAAGAGCTTTTAGAGGAAAATAGTAGTGAGGTCATTGTCGCACTCACTCCCTACACGCAACCTTTCAAAAAGTATCTATCTGTTACCTTTCCTGAGCTTACATTCATTGATGAGCAATCACATTCTAAAAAAGAAACAGTAGAAAAATTTGAACTTATGATGATCGGCACCATTTTCTTTACACTTGTCGTGCTCAGTGTTTTAGCTTATACATTCTAAAGCGAAAGCTTACTTGGGCTTAGCAGTTTGGAATTGCTTTCCCAAAATAAAACAGGCCCACCAATCGTTTGCACATGATTGGTAGGCCTGTTTTTGATTTTTATAGTTCACGAAATGGTTCAACCACTTCTCATTTTTCTTTATACATTTATTTATCTGTATACTTGACGATGTTCAGTCAAGAGAACTTTCAGCTGTGTTCTAGCCTGTAGAAATTCTTCGTCCAAAGGATTGATCTGCAAAATAAAATTGGTCTTACTCAATAGCGAAAGCAGATAATTTTCAATCGTTCTCTGCTCAATCAAGTGCGGAGCAACAGCCGTTTTACGTGCTATATGTGAAGAAACACCAAACTTCATGCAATAATAGATTTCTTGGCGCAGCTGTTTTCGATAGGTTCTTGGCGCTTGAGATTTCTCATTTACTACAATCCCGGTTACTGTTTGTTGTTCATGCTTGGAAATCACTCTAGTTTTCTTTTTATTGAGCGAAAATCCGAGCTCAACTAAAAAGGCCTGTACCTTATTTTTCACTGTTGTAGCATCAAATGTACCGGAAAATGTCATATCATCGCAAAAGCGAGTGTAGCTGATTCCTTTTTCCACACACCACTGACCAATAGAATCATCAAAGCTTCTTAAAACTAGATTGGAAATCATCGGAGAGGTCGGCGCTCCTTGAGGCAAGCAATGATTGTAGCAACAGAGATTGGTTAATAATCCTGCTGTAGCTTTTGGAAAATAGCTACGAGGAAACCCATACGCATAGACCTGCGAAAAAGAAATACTATCAAAAAAATCTTCAATATCCAGTTTCAAAATCTGTTGTTTCTCCGTATGCGGCTGTGCGTTCATAATCAATCCAACGCCTTTTTGATAAGCAGTCGCATAGATTGACACACTTCGTTGGGACAAGATATTGGCTAAAATATTTTTCTGAACCAGTTTCAAGCGCTCATCCGGCTTCGTGATTTTTCTTGTCCCACCATTACTTTTCACTAGTGTATATTGTTCATAATGTTTTTCAAGAGTATTGCTGAGGCTGTATAAACAAGTAATTTGTTCCTTATTCGAAAGCGTTGTTTCACCCAACAGTTGAAATGACAACAAGAACTCATTACATTGTTCTACTGTTATATATTTCCATATATCCCTACTCATAAGCAGTCTCCTACTCCATGCTTCCTTATGCTCGAATAAGCAAGAACGACAGAGACGACACAAAAATTCGATACTGTAAGTTGTGAGATGTACAAAGCCGAAGGCGGAAGCACATGAAATGTGCGGGCGTACATTGATCAGCTTACAGTGAATATAATCCCTTATTCCTCTCCGATGGTGACTCACCATCAGATCGATCTGGACGATCGCATGCGCTATCATCTCTGTCATTTTTACTCTACCTTTTTATTCTAGCATGTTGACGGAGTGAAAAAAAGAGCCACAGTAGAAAGATAATCGTTCAAAAGAAGGAGTTATACTTGTCCACTCAAAAAATGAGTATTTTAAACTATTAATTGTGGGCATTCCAAATGAACCAAGTCTTTTGTATTTTACCTATGCATCTGTATCTTTTCCGTCATCTAAAGGTTGTTCTTCCATCGATCTCTTTTCTTTTATTTCACTTGTAGATAGTTTAAATGAGATTGACTCATCCTCTCCCCGAGAAAAAGTAAACTCTGTTAGCAGCGATTTTTGTTGTTCTGTTTTTTCCGATGCTTCTTCTTTAGATACATCGTTTTGATCGATCAGACGTTCGATAGCTCTCTCTTGTTTTTCACCTGAACCATGCTGCTTATCCCCTGGATTGCTTGCCTTATGTTCCTCAGCTATATCCATAATCAGTTGCGGCTCATCCTGTCGTTTTTTCTTCAACCAGAACACTATAGCACCAAATAGCAGAATACTGCCACCAGCAATCCAGAGCCCCAGCCTCATCCCATAAGGGAAGTACACCAGTTCAACCGTATATTTCCCGGCAGTCAACGGAATAGTCAAAAACGCATCCTTAAAGGTTGGAATCGCTACCTCTTTCCCATCCACGTAGGCTTTCCAGCCTTTATCGTATGGAATCGTCGTCATCAAAATTTGATCTTCTTTCAACGCAACGGAGGTAGAGGCTTTGCGTCCTTTAACATCGATCTCTACTCCTTTTTTCTGTATCTTTTCTACCGTTGACACAAATTGATCTGTATCCATCAACGCAACATCAGGTTTTAACAGAATCATTGATTTTTCTTTATCTGATTCTTTTGAATACGTAAAGGTCACCTTCACCTGTACCGTCTGAGCCTCTTCATAGTATCCTAAAGAAATGTATTGGCCTACTCTGCCGAACATCCAGGAGTGCGTCGTTCCATTAACCTCGGCTTTCATATTGGGGGCACCGATCACACCATCCGATTCCGCTTGATAAAGAGTCAAATATGCTTGCTGTTTTGCAGGAACCGCCACTTTATAGGTGATTTCCATCGGCTCCTCCTCATCTTCTCTCGTATACGTAACAACTTCAAGATTATTCGTTTCTAAGTGCTTAGAATCAAATACAGTGTTTTCACTAGCAACCACTTCTGCATCTGTAAAGGTAAACATTGAGTCATTTTCATCCTGTCCGGCTAGATGGTTAATCAGCTTGGTCTGATTTTCTACAGCTCCATCCTGATAAATCCAATCATCTGTCAAGATACCTAAAGGCAAGACATAGTTATTCTTAAATAGGGTATATTTCCCACTAGTTTTTACCTCCTGATAGCCGAACTTCAATGAATCTTCCTGTTTCGATAGATTATATTTTACTCCTAAAAGACTGTCCATCAGCAGCGTATTATTTGCATACAGGATATTCAAGTTCGTGCCCTTTGAGCGAAAACCCAGCTTATCCAGATACTGAGAGGAATGACGATTACGAATGGAGGAAAACATGGAAACACCGCTATAGCCAAATAAAAAAGAATCGTTCATTGTAATTGGCGTTAGGTTTTCCATTCGATAGAAATTATCAGGATTTTCCTTTTTCGTATAGTCTACCAAGGTTTCTATATCATCATAAACATTAGTAACACCAAGATAATTAGGGTATGTCCAATCGTTAAGTATCCCTACGACAAGTCCTGTTGTGTTTGCCCATAGTTCGACAACTACGATCCCCACCATTAATGCGTTACTTATTCGCGGTAATTTCTGTTTCTGCTGTAACCAAAATAGACCGAGAAAGCTGATTAAGGCAATTGCGCTCCAGAAAAGACTGCTTAAATAGAAATAACCATATTGTTCCTCATTAAAGTTCGTATAGATTTTCACTCCCAAAAAAAGAATAAAAATCGTTGCAATAATGTGTGCCATTTGGGAAAAATCTTCTTTCGAGTACTTCTCCCAACCATACCCGGCCAACATCAACACAACAAAGGAAAATGTAAAACTATAGCGAAAAAGAAACATATTCGGTGCGTGCAAGCCTTGCCACAGTAAATCCAATGCCTCAATGTAAAAGCTGATAAAAATGAAGCCTAGTACACTGCCATAGGCTAGCTTGATTCTCCGACTGATTTTCTTCGTAAGAAAGAAAAAAATACACAGCAAAAGCGACAATGTTCCTACATAAATAAATGGAACCATATCGTACTTTGTCGAGTCGTACACCCCAACCATATTTTTGATAAGAATACTCAGAGGTGCCGCTGTTTTGGTAAACAATCGATTGATTTCTGTCAGACTTTCCCCATTGCTGGTAATATCTAGAATAGTTGGGATGATGATTGGCATAGAGGCTCCACCAGCTGCAAACGAAGTCACCAAATATAGCCAGACACTGCGTCTATAAACTCGTGGCCGAATAAATAGGCGTGCCCAGAAGTAAAGAAAGGAAAAAATACCGATCATAAAAGCAATGTAAAAATTAGAGATGAACAATAAAAAATAAAAGACAAAGAGTACTGTCGGCTTTCTCTTGTCCATCAAACGATTGATCCCCAGAATCACCAAGGGCAGATACATCAAGCCATCAAACCACATCGTGATCTCTGAATAGGCCACAGAGAAGCTCATCAGTGCATAGCTAACAGCCATGATTAACTGTTTCCATCTGTCGAGTTTGAATGTTTGTAATGCGTAAATCCAAAAACTTAGTCCTAAGCAACCAAATTTCACTAGTGTCAGGTAGTACATAAAATAATCCATATGACTATTTTCAAAAAACAGAGACAACGGTGTGAATAGGCTATTTAAGTAATACGACATAAATGCTACATTATTCAATCCTAATGAGGCATACCAGTTGAACAGCAAACTTTCCCCATTTTGAACCAAATTATTGAAGCCGCCGAAAAACATCGAATACTGTGAATAAGCATCCGAGGCTAAGATCGAGCGATGTCCCTGTGCCGGAATCACATCAATCCCGTAATAGGCGATGGCCATGACTCCTATAGGAATCAAAAAGCTGAACAAACCGTATAATAGGCCCTTTTGTTTTATAAATTCTATCATTTTTGATTTCATTCGTTCTTCTCCATTTACTTAATGATTAATGTACGACACCAAAACTATTGAATGGATACAGTCGAAAAGACAATACCCCTTCTATCTGGTCCCTCATAATAAAAGCGAAGGCCCGACTGTCTGTCGAATTTCGACGATTATCCCCTACAACAAAATAGGCATCCTCTGGAATCTTATTCTGCCCAAGTAATTGCTTTCCGACTTCTTCTGCTAGATAGAAACTGATGGTGCTGTCTGGCAGGTTATTAGAATACAGCAGCTCTCCGATATCTGAGAACTCGGAGCCTGAAGGGAATAAATACAGTCGATTGTCTTGGATATAAAAGGCATCCCCCGGTATTCCAATAACACGCTTTACATAATTCTCATCCTGCTTGTCTTTTGGAACAAACGTGATGATGTCGTAACGATTCGGCCGGTCTGTTTTACGAATAACGATCCGTTCTTTGTTAGCCAATGTCGGTGCCATCGAGTCTCCGGAAACCTGATGAACCGTGTAGGTGATAAAAAGCCAGATAGACGCACAAATCATTAACAAAAGCACTAGCCATTCACGGTAAGAATAAATTTTTTTCCATCCATTGTTCCATTTTTTAAAAAAGGGTTGGTTGGACAGCTGATTTGACCTATTTTTACGTACTCTTGATTGTCTACGCTTGCTTTTAATCATTGACTTTTTAGTAGTCAATGGTTTTTTCTTCCGTCGCTTCTTTGGCATTCGCTCAGCAGTTCCATTACTTTTCTCTGCTTGATGCATCGTTTTTTTCTTCGTATTCACTGTGTCCTCATCCTATTTTTTGTCATAATTATAGCTAGATGATCATACAATCTTTATGTAGCTTTCGTTCTGTCGCATCGACTCTATAGCTTTTTGGTTGCTTTCACTCAGAAAGTCAATGCGACAACGCCAATGATCTCTTTTTCTGAAACAAGTCCATATTCACGACTATCTACGGAAAAAACACGATTGTCTCCGAGAACTAAGTAAAAGCCTTGAGGAATGACCCCTTCTTTTGTACCCAGTATCTCTTTCAATGAAAGATCTTCAGTCAACCTGTACTTTTCCTCCTGTGCCAACAACAATTCACTAGCCAAAAAACGTTCGACTTTTTCTTCCCCATTGATAAATAAGCGTTCATCCTTATATTCCACACGTTCTCCTGGAAGACCGATCACTCTGCGAATGGTTTTTGTGCCATCTCTGCGTTGTGGCACTGTAAAGTAAACCAAAGAAAATCGCTTGATTTTTCCTTGCCGATAGACGAGTGTTCGTGTACCATCTTGCAACGTTGGGCTCATTGCATACCCACCAGCTTCAGGTAGGACAATCAGAAACCGAAATACTGGAATCAATAAAAGGCAGAATATAAACAAGACAAGCGTCAGCTCTACAAGAACACTCTTGAAAGATCGCCAACGCCGGTTTCTACCTTTTCTCTTTTGGGGTCTGTTTTGTCTCGCCGCTTTACCTGTCGGTTTCCGCTTCTTTCTCTCAGACCCCGCAGATTGCCGCTTCCCTTTGTCGGAAGACCGAGCAACCTGCTTTTTCTTTCTTTTTCCTGAGGTCCGGTTGTGCTTCTTGCCATTTTCTGCCGATGGTTGTTTGTTCTGTTTCATCTGCTGAAAATCCTCTCTTACATATCTTGTTTCAAGGAAGACTCGTTTATACGAAAATGTTCAAAGACCTTTTTCTGATGTGCCTTGACCTTTTGGATATCTCCCATGTACTCTTCTATAGCTTCCGGTTTTTGAATAGTTTCCTCTGTTACTGAAGTCAAGATCAAGCCCAGTTCCTTCATAGATTGATATAAGCGCTTCAATAGTAAGTACCCATCTTTAGATAAGCGGCCATCTGGTGTTGTGGCACCATAGCTCGCCAATCGTGCAGATAAATCATACACCGTTCCTTGCACTCTCTTAGGACTGTCTGTCTCTGTTGCTTCATTCAATTGCTCTTCTATCGTGGTCATCAGAAAATATCCCTGCACCAATGCTTCTTTATCCTTCTCTGCAAGATTCGTCATCTGATAATATTTGGTATAGTATCCACCACCACCGCAAAGCCCACTCAGAAAGAGGAATAAAAGGATCAGTTTAATATATGTTTTCTTTTTCTGTTCTATTTTCCTGATCTGACCTGCCCATTTTCTTCGATTTTTCTTTTTCTTTGGCCGTTTCTTTTTTACCACAGATAACTTACGACTTGTAAAGAAAAATCCAACCAGATAAGCAAGGAGTAACGCGAGGAAAATCACTGTCGCAGCTATCAAGCCGATCAGCAGCCAGTCCAGTAGTTCCAACCCCATAACTAATTCTCCTTTCCTCAGCGGCCGTTCAGTCTATTTTTTCTTTCCATTTTTCTTTTTACTCTTCTTTCTACTCTTTTTCTTTCCCGCAAAGTGAACGATCAGAAAAATCACAAGAAGTACACCTAGGACCCCACCGGCGATCAGAGCGACCAATTGCCAGTTTACGCCTGGTTCCTGCACCAAAGATAAATCTTGTGCATTCAATTTTTCTGCTTCTTCATCGGTTACTGTAAAGGCTTCATCCCACTCCCACTTGCCGCCTTTGCCGCTTTTCACCAAAATTTTTGCTCGATAGTCACCTGGTATCAGTGCTTCACCATTTAGTTCTACAGGAAAATCGATCATCGTATTCGGCGCCATTCGCATTTGTGCTTTCTTCGCATCATAGAGCACTTCAGCACTGCCTTCTTTACTGATTTGAACCTCAACCGTCATGTCATCTACATAGATTGGTTGGCTATTGGAAAAATTGACGATGAACGCATTACGATAATTTGCCGTCGCAGGATAAACTTTATTGAAGGTCATTTCTTCTGCTATATTTTCTATGTCTGCCGGATCTTGCTGGCTCAGAAGCATCCCAACCATATAAGCAATCTTATTGACGACCATTGAGTCTGATTCTTCTTCTTGACCCTTACGCATTAAACGAATCCCTCCGGAGATATAGCCTTCAAAAGATGTTTCCGGCATTTGTATGATGATATCCAGCATTTTTTCTTCTCTCGGTGCCAGTACCACCTCTTCTGGAGCAGAAACAACTTCTGCAAACGGAAATTTCAAGGAGGCATCGTTCTCTATTTTGTTTGGTCCGTATTCAACGACCCCACCACTATTTGTAACGGCACCATTCAATGCAACTTCTACCGTAACCTCGACTGAGCTTGGATTGCTCAAACGAATCTGAACCGTCTGTTTCTGTCCTTGTGCCAATTTCAGATTATAGTACCCTACCGAAGGATCGACTTGGTTCTCCGGCTGGATCACCTCATAGCTGAAAGCAGGACCACTATCAGTAGACTCCACTGTAGTATCAGTTCCTGTTTCTTCTGCATAACCAAACAATGGCACAGCTGTAAATAAACTAATTATGTATAAAATGACTAGACTGGATTTATATATTTTTTTCACTTTACTTGTCCTTTCTTCACTGTTAAACAAGAAATCACCGAAATCGGTGATTTCTCGTTTCATAGAATCTACTTAGCACAAATTAGATAGTATCTGAAAGTGTCCAAGTGATTTCTGCAGTGTATGTTCCTTTTACGATTTTCGTGTTTGCCGGTACATCTAGTTTGATTGAATCCATTGTTTTATCTGCTGTAATTTGGTCGTACTCACCAAACATGATGTCGAACAAACCATAACCTTTTCCTGCTTCGTTTTGTTTAACAACTTCTACTTCATTTCCGTCGCTATCCAATTTAAATGTTGGTTTTACCACTGCTTGGCTAGGTAAAGTATCCGCATTTGTTGTTGTAGTCAAACGAACAGCTGAGTAGTTCAAGTCTCCACCTAATTTAGTTGTACCGTTCGTGAATTCTTTCGTCATTGCTGCAGAGATTTTGTACGTATTTTCTTTTCCATCTTCTGCACGGTAATCACGGAAACGTACGAAGTGAGGCATGTCGAATTTCCCTGTTCCGTCTAGCTTGTCAGCTGAATAAGCTTTTACTGGCCAAGTTTTTGCTGCTGTATCTGTCGCAACTAATTCATGCTTGTCAAAATCCATTGACGTAATAACACGCAATTGCAGTTCTTCTGTACCTGTGATGACATCTGATTCATCAATAGTGATATCTGGTTCAGTTGTATCTGGTGGTGAAGTGATTTCACCTGTTTCATTTTCACTGATTGTTTGTGTAAATTCGATTTTACCTTTGCCTGTTTCATCTTGTGTGTACGCCTTTGTTTCTGATGCTACTGCCAAGCCAAGTCCTAATGCACCTAGCAAAGCTGCAGAAGCTAATTTGTAAGTTGATTTCATGTGTGTTTCCTCCTAAATTTCTTTGTTTTATTTATGGCAACTCAGATAGACTCCAAGTTATCACCGTTCTATAAGTGGTCCCAGGTTCCTTTACGGTTCTTCCCGGAATAGTCAACCCAACAGCTGCATTCAAGTAGACAGGTTTATTTCCATAATTACTGTCAAGAACCGGATTGCCATCCGCTCCAAGCAATGGAGTTAATGTGTCCTTTTGTCCGACAGAATTAGCTGCTGAAGCACCAAAGTTCACTGCCCAAGTTCCCTCTCCTGTACCGGCCTTTGCCGTTGCAAGAATCTGACTTTCTCCAACGCTCATGTTGATCACGTCTTTTTTAACTGTTGGAGCCGCGGCAGAACCGCTAACTGAACTTGTCCATGAGTGATCCAATGAGATCACTGCGCCATCCAGTTTTTTCCCGTTTCCATTAACAAACTGAGATTCTTGCTTGACAGACAACTCCCAACCAGAGCTCTCTGGTCTAAAGTCAGATACCTGAACAAAGTTTCCTCTGGCGCTGGTATTGTCTTTGAATAGTTGCGCATATGCGGAGTAGACGGCATCTGCATTAGCTACTTTATTCGTTCCAAATTGAAATTGCGGAACAAAATCAATTCTAAGTGGCCCCTCCGTCTTTGGAGACTCCCCCGGATCAACAACATTCCCTGGATTTTCGGGATCATATACCTGTTGTTTGTCTTCTATTTCAAATTCAATTGTTCCTTTACCCGAACCTGATGTAGCATCAGCTTGCGTCACTGCATAGCCTGTCCCAAACAAGAGACAACTGACGACTGCGGTGGAGAGTAGTGTCCATTTTTTCATCGGTTCACCCCCTCCTTCTCTTCTTCTTTCTTACGTTTCCAAAAGAAGAGAAGTCCCGCAAGTACTATGAATACCGCACCAGCAATAGTCACGCCCCGCTTCACCAGTTCCCCTGTTGACGGATAGCTGCCGCCTGGCTTTGTCGTGCCTCCTGTTGGCTTTTCCACCATCGAAGTCGAATCTGAAGTCGGGTCTGTCTTGGTCGGTGGCAAGGTGCTGGAATCTATCGTTTTTTCAGATTCAAAAGTGATGGCACCATTTGTCTGTACGCTCACAGATTTTTCGGATTCCTTCTCACTTGTCGCCGAAGCTGCAAGAGGAGTCAACGAAAGAAAGGAGAGTACCACAAGCACGCACAAAACTATTTTATTTTTCCGCATGTTTTCCCTCTCTTTCTATCGTGTATCACTCAGTACCCATAAAATTGTCGCTTGGTATTCACCCAAACCTTTGACTGAACCTGCTGGAGCTTCCAATTTAAATCCTGTGTTTCCTGCACGCCATTCGTCTGAGATGTTATACGTATCAGCACTTTGAGAACGATCGACGATTTCTTGCGCTGCAGAGCTCAGGATCACTTCACTCGTTGGATCATCATTGACTTTCCGATAACGGATCGCATCTGGAATTACGGTGCCTGAACCTGTTTGTCTGGTCAATGGTGTATCTAGCTCCGCTGTCAAATACCAATTTGTACGTTGATAGCGATTGTCCCAAATAATAAAATCTTGGTCATAATCTGGTGTATCCACACGGATATCCTTTCCAACAACGTTCTCAACACCGAAATCAATCATCTTTGGTGCTTGATAAATCGACAATGTTCCATCAAATGTATAAGTTACCGTTGTGCCTGCACTTGTTACCGGCACATTTTTTTCATTATCGGGACGTTTAAATAGTTGATAACGATTATTTTCAACTGCCTGAATCGCTGTCAAAACATCTGCCCCCTGCACAGAATCAGTTAAATCGATCGTTTGACCAGCTGAATAGTCGTCAATAATGACTGGTGTCAATAGCTCGTCACCATTTCGATCGACAAAGGTCACTGTGACAGACCCATCAGGTGAATAATAAAGATCAATCTTATTCCCAGCTTTTTTGATTGTTCCTGAAATATCTGTTAACGATACTGCATCACCATCAACTTCAAACAATGTTAAATAGTAATCAGAAAATAAATGGGCAGATATCCCGTCAACGATAGTTGTTAAGTCATAACTGTCACCTGTGTTGTAATAGAGAGTTACCGGATTTGTCGCATCAAACTTAGGGTCACTGCTGTCTATATAAGATGCAGGCAATAACACATCTGATGAATCATAAAAAGAAATGATGATATCCGTTAATACATCGATTTTTACATCATTGGACGTTGCTGAATACGTCTGACTCCCCTGTATACTATTCACCTTGTTCCATCCGGAAATACTGGATTGAGACAGTGAAACATTTTGAGCGCCTTTGCTTGATTCGATCGGTTTGATTTGATAGCTGACAGAAAACGAATTATTGCTTGTCGTTCCCCCATATAGCTCTTTGCTTTGACTACTTGTTAGTTGACTTTCTTCAATCGAAAGCGAATAACCAAGCGTACTAGAGCCCCTCCAAACATCACTGTCTGAGAGCGTTTCTTCCGTTGTCGTACTATCTTTATGAGTAATCACAAATTTAGTCGTATTCGGAATTAGCTCGTAGCCAGCTGGAATAGTATCTGTAAAATCCTTAAACAGCATCACACCAGAATCCACGGTTGAAGTGGAAATAATATCTACGATTTCACCAACTTTGGGATTATTCTCACTTACTGTCTTAGTCACAGCAAGACCTTCTGGAATCACGGTTACATTTGTTTCACCATAATTAGTCGTACTGGAATAAGTACTTCCGAGTAAAACATCATTAATGAACTCTGTCGTATCCGCCCCAACTCGTACCCGATAGGTATACGTAAAGCTCTCTCCTGGGAGATACTCGTTTACTGCATCGGTAAAAGTAAAGTTATTCCCATTAATAGTTGGTGTTGGTGAAGTTGTCCCTGATTTGCTGCTTGAATACTGGAATGAACTGGCAACATAACTGTTGGACTCCAAATCTTCCGTCACAAGCGTATTTTTCAAACGAATCTGATGACTAGGGATAGGATCATTTGCGACTTCCACTTTATATTGAAGAATATCGCCTACTTTAGCTGTTTTAAAACTGGCATAATCACTTTCTGTTTCGCCGGCAGTAGTATTGATCACCTGTCTGTCTACTAGGATCTCCGGCTCAGCTGGAAGTTTTGTGATTGCAACAGCCGCAGGATTTGACGCACTTTCTGCTATCGTTCCAGTCGTTTCATAGGAACCATTGTTGGCTAATCGACTTGCTCCGGTGAAGCCCCAATATACTTGACGGTTCCACGAAGTACCGCCGTTTGCACTGTTCCATGTACCATCGATATCAATATTTGACCAAGTCTGAGTGGGATAAGTAATTTTATTCCCATTTACATCTACAGGTCCAAATGTATAACTTAGGTTCCCAGTAGTAATTGATGCGGCATCACCAGGCGTCCCATTAGGCTCCCAGGAAATTTTCAACTTGATCCATTGATTGAACCATGAATTAGCTTCTGATCCGGAAACAGATGGATTACCTGTCGTTGTAGGCAACGTAGGTCCGATGTGCGTAAAATTATCATAGGCTTGACTGATTTGTGTCGTCCCATAGCCTGCTGTGGTAGTTTTCGTTGTTGCCATAGCCATATGAGGATACGTATGATCAGCAGATGCAAGCCCCAATTGGTTTCTCAATCTAAGGTCGAAATCATTTCGATAATTCCCTGTTGACAATGCGTTATACGTTGTATCCAATTCGATCCCAACAGCGTTATAGATCATGTTGAAGTTAAAGGTTCCACGAGCTTGCGGCCAAACACCGATTCCTCCGCCGCGACCACCGATTGCGGCATTTCCGGCTGGGTCATTTTGCATGACAAATACTAGTCCATTCCCTGCCCCAGACCATGGTGTGAGTGAGTTAAAGGTTCGTCCGCCAACAAACACATAGCTTTCAAACTCAAAAGGATAATTCAAATCCAGTTTTTCGTTATACCACATCTGACCTTTCTGGTTGTAAGTGAAACTGTTGTAGATAACTGCTACATTGTCACGCGTGTCACTTAAAAAAGCGTAATTCGCATTATACTTATCTGTTCCATTCGGAGTCGCATACCAAACTCCCGGAAAGTTAAACGCATCTAATACATTGATTTTACTGTCTTTAACTTCCTGAGGCGTTGCTGCAGCTGTTACAGGAGCAGGCTCTGGATAGATACCGATATAGGCATTTCCTTCCATAGGACTTATGAAAGAAATCACTAAACTAAAAAGTACACTAAGTATAAAAAAGACCTTTTTTTTCATCATATTTTTACCTCCTTTCTTTTTTATTGGTGTACAAGAGAATCCTCTCTGACAACAAATCCCCTTGTCTTTATTAAACCTGCATCCCCCCCTTCAAATAGAAAACAGATAACTCCGGTTGTTCCCCCACCTGTTCCCTATACGCAGAGCATCTATAGCATGCGAATAGCGATTCTCTCTCCTTTTTATCCAAGAGAAGCTTCGACTATCAACTGGCTTAATCAATCCAATTAGTTGCGGATAAAAACAAAATCCCTTTTCATTTTTGGTTGTTTACAAATTAGACAGCATATAGCCTTGTGATCGAACAGTTCGGATAAGCATTGGATTTATGCCTACCTTCTCAAACTTGGCTCTGAGATGAAAAATTAAATTTGCTACTTTATACTTATTATCGTTGTATGGACATCCCCACATATATTCATAAATCCGTTGATAAGAAACACCTTTTTGATAGTTTTCATAAAGCAGCTGCATCAATTTAAACTCTAGTCTGGTCAGTGATATATCCTCTGAACATCCTTCAAATTTCACACTTAGCGTATCCAAGTTTAGTTCGATTCCCGGTACACAATCAAAGCTAGTAGTCATTTTCTTTTCCTTTTTTACTTTTCGATATCTATTTAGTGAATTCTTTATTATGAGGTTTATTACCTCCGGTTCATCTTCCACTGTAAAAGCCCCATCTGCTCCTAATTCGAGATAAACTTTTTTTTGAATAGAAGAAGGTCCTTCCGACAGTACCCATATAAGGGAGTTGGACCTCTCTTTGATCTTCATAATTAAACCGCAGATTTTTCCGATATTTTGATTGGCATCTTCTTTTAGAAAGACACCATCTAAGTCCTTGATCATTGTCTCTATGTTTTCTGCATCCACTTGAACTAGGTGACATTTAGCCTTATCTAAATCTTCTATGTATGTATGCTCAAACTCTTCCGTTACTTGGTTAACACCTATGTTGTACATCTCAAATCCTCCTTTTTACCTATACGATCAATATAATTTTATTTTTTTTGCAATTGATTTATTATTAGAAAGATAGACTATTAAAAAATTTTTTCTTGTAACTCAGCATTACAAGAAAAAACCGCTACCTCATAATGAGATAGCGAGATGACGTATTGGCTGACGATTTTTTTGACGGCTTGAAATTTTCTTTATAGCTGCTTGAATTGTAAACTATCGATTGTTTCCATTGCTTCTTTTCTTTTTTTCCATAAGGAATCTGTATAAGTATCTAAAGTCAATTTTACTGATGTATGACCAAGCAATCGACTCAATGATGAGACATCTATATTGTTTTCTATGCATCTAGTAGCAAACGTATGCCTCAATGTATGAAAATGAAAGGACTCCATTCCTGTCTTTTCTATTAATTTTTTTAAACGATAATTAATGACCCTAGGTTCTGCAAACCGATGATTGCTGCATACCACATAGTCTGAGTCACTAAATTTCTTTCTTTCAAGTAAATACTTTTTCAAGTTTTTTGCTAAAGGTATTTTCCGAAGTGAACTTTTTGTTTTAGGACTACCGATAATAACCTTTGTTTGCCCTCGATTGTTTGGGTCCGGAATTCTTTGTAGCGTATGGTTTACATTGATGATCTCATACTCAAAATCAATATCAGTCCACTTTAATGCGCTTATTTCTCCAATTCTCATTCCTGTAGCTAAGCTGATAATCACAGCCGAGCAATCATTTTCTTTAAATGCCAATGCCTCTATCTTTTTCTGCTGTTCCATGGACAACGCTCGGATATCTCTCCGCTTTCCTCGGGAAGAAAGCGATAATCCTTTACATGGATTTTTTATCAAGCAACCATTTTCAACAGCATAATTCAAGCTACTGCTGAGTATAGTAAAAATATTTTTTATGGTATTTTCAGAATATTGGCGTGTTGACAACTCCTGCAAAAAGGTACTTATATGTCTTCTTTCTATTAATTGAAGCTTTATTTTACCTAAAAAGGGATTGATATGGTTTCTAATCTTTGATTCATAGCTTGTCCAGGTCGATAACTTAACCTTGTTTTTGATGGCAACATAAAGCCAATGATCAAGCCATTCGGAGAGAGAACCGGCAAAAATATCCCCTGTCTGCTCCGGATAATATACCTTTCTTTCCAAGAGCTTTTTCCGAACTTCATTGTATTTCTTTCCATATATGTAACCATAGATAATATGACCTTCCCTATTTCTTGATTTTTTGTACCGTCCTTCCCATCTTCCGTCTTTTCTTCTATAAATATTTTCTCCTCTTTTGCTCATACTTGCACCCCTGTTTGACGACTTATTTGACGACTTATCCATTGTCAAGAAATCAAATATCTCGAAATAACCTGACAATAAGTAAAAAATAGAAAAATTTTCTCATTTTTTTTGCGAAAAAACCAAAAAATTGATAAATATTCATCATTTATTATATAGACTCTTAAATAATTATGAATTATACTTTGGATATATCGCAGAAAAAACTTTTTTTGTTTTCTTGTAATGCTGAGTTACAAGAAACTATATAGCGTATTATTTTTTTATGATTAGGAACTTCTCATCCTATATATGGGATATAACTATAACTTAAATATTCATTATGCTTATTATCATGGAAGACTTCTGAATCTGGCTTATTGTCACTTTCAGCAGCTTTTTTTTCTACTAATACCCCTCCCCTTTTTGACAATCCTTTAATAAACAGTCTGTTCTCACCATCCGCTAAATTGCAAGAAGCTCATTCGATCATGTGTTTTCTAATTCATCATTCTGCTACAGCAATCGCATATGAGTGTATCATAGAGAATCATATAATTATATTTTTATTTTTGTATAATTAATTACATTATGAGATATTTTTAATATTTAATATATTTTCGATTTATTTTTCATATTATCAACAAGTATGTTCTTTAATTGAAGTAAATAGATAGCAATCGGGTCTGAGGTATACTATTATCCAGCTCTTTTTTTATTTCAAAAAAAATGATCCATTCAACCTTTGACACTAAGTTTGTTCTTTTCCATAGAAATTGGCTATAAGAAATCAATTTATTGTGATAGCAGAAAATAGTCTATATCATCTTTAAATTCTATAAAACGTTGATTTATCAGCATGTCAAACAGCTTTTACCTATAATTCTTTTGCATTTTCACGACATCGGAAACGAGATTTAGTATACTGAGGGCAAGGAGGAAAGAGGATGACTATTGGGAATAACTTAAAAGAAAAACGTTTGGAGCATCACCTGACACAAGAACAGCTGGCGGAAAAAATCTATGTCAGTCGCCAAACCATTTCCGGTTGGGAGAATGACAAAAATCAGCCTGATCTTGAGAATCTGATCATGCTTAGTGAACTGTATAAAACAACACTGGATGAATTACTGAAAGGAGAATCAGTACCTATGATTACGCCACCGATCCCCCCTAATCCGAAACCAGCTCCAACCAGAAAATTTGCCTTTCTGTTATTTTATTGGTCGTTGCTATCAATCGTATTACAAATTATCTTAAGAGAAGAAAAAATCAGCTTTATGATTTTTTACGCACTCGGCGGATTTCTGATCACGGCGATTTCCTTGAAGAAAACAAACCGACTATCAAATATTTACAGTCAAGGAGAGAACATGGCTGATCCAGGTGTCTATTTGTGCTTGGGCTTTCTCGTATTGATCATTGTCGGTTTCATTCTTCAAGATGCAATTATTCAGCGCTAATATAGTTGGAAAGGAGAATACTTCTACTATGAAAAAGGGAATTATATTGACCATGTCAATCCAGCAAAACAATACGATTCAGTATACCTTGCGGGACGAAAACTATCTGCCGCGTTTGAGAAATTATTTGCTGTTGGAATACAGTGAATTTACTTGGGAGAAAAAAGCATTTTTTGAACTGACAGAAGAGACGATTCAAGAATATCAAGCAATTGCGGTAACTGCTCTGACGAAAAAATTCTTAAAGCAGCTTCAAGAATGGCAGCCAACGATTCAGCTGATAGATGTCCCTTCAGAGCAATTTGCGAAATCAATGGCTCCACCAGGTTTTGTTTTCAATATGAGCACAGGTTATGTACTGGCAGAAGCTCCGGCCATCGCAGTCAAGGATATGCCTATTAACGACGATCGTCCACCTTACACCTATGAAGACCTTCGCAAATTAATGCGAAAATACCCAACAATTTATTGGGAGGTCATATCTCTTGATGAGCTCAAGAAAAAATTAGAAGCAAAAACAATCAATACCACTGTTGCTTTAACACCTGCAGCTGCAGCCTATAGAAAATTACTGACTAGCACCTACCCAACAGTACCTGTTGTTGATGCCAGAGCCGAAGAAAGTCCTTATCAAAGTACCTTGAGAGATGAACAATGGATGATTGCGATCACGAGTGTCACTACGTTGCTTTTGATTTTGCTAGCGTTGTTTTAACACGAACAGACACAACTGCTCATCATTTGCTATGTTACTCAGGCTTAAGCAAAAATTATTTGAAACAATAGAACCCTTCATTTTGACCTTTTTATCGTGTCAAAGTGAAGGGTTCTTCTCATTATTTTTTAGTTACACTATTACTCATTCGCCTTCAGCGAATCAATCATGTCAATATGTTTTAATTTGAAATGAGTAACGAGCATCACAATAATTGTAAAAGTAATCGTTAGTACTGCGGAGATCACATAGGCCGGCCAATGAATGACTAGTGGGAAAATAATACTTTCCATCGATGCCTGACGGATGATAAATCCTGTTAAGATATACCCAATCCCATAACCCACAATGATTCCCAGCAATGTGAAAATGATATTCTCACGAATGATGTACATCGTCACCTCTTTGTCGAAGAAACCAAGAACCTTGATTGTAGAAAGCTCTCTCACTCGTTCAGAAATATTGATATTGGTCAGATTATACAATACAACGAAAGCCAATAAACCAGAGAGAACAACAAAGATTAGAACAACTGGATCAAGATTGTTGATCATCCCTCTCTGTGTCTCGATTTGAGATGATAAAAAGCTAGTGTTCTTCACTTCATCGGTTGCCAGGAGCTGCTCTGCTAATTTATTTTCTTCTTTGGTGGTCATCGAATCTGTTTTAAGCAGGAATGAATTATTCTGATAGTCGCGCCCAGTCACTTCTTCATAATACTCTGGGGTGACATAGGCAAAATGCCCAAGGTAGTTTTGAGCGATTGCTTGAACGAGCATCTCCAGCTCATTTTGATCTTCATCATAGAAGGTCAGCGTGTCGCCAACTTCTATATCAAACAACGCTGCCAATTTTTCAGAAATAACTACTCCTTTATCTGTTAGCTTAATTGGCTTACCGGCGCTTGTAGTCAAATGAAGATAAGAAGAAAAATCAGACACTTCTTCCGGAACAGTCAACGTCACGCTTTGCGTTGCCTGTCCTGCCTTTTTCAGTTCCAATACTTCATTGATAACTGGTAAAATGCTGTTTATCTTCGTATCCTTTTCAAGAATCGCTTCTGTCTGTTCAAATGTCCCCTCATCTAAAGTAACGACTGCCTGATAATCGATGATCGGACCAAATTGCTTATCTGTCACTGCCTCAAGTGAGTTCTTAATCCCAAATCCCGCCACCATCAGTCCTGTACAACCAGCAATCCCGATGATCGCCATGATCATCCGCGATTTATAGCGGAACAAATTGCGGTAGCTGACCTTCTGATTGAAGCTCATTCTTGACCATAATGGTGTGATATATTCCAAGAAAATTCGCTTGCCGGGCTTGGGCGCTTTCGGCTGTAAAAGTGCGGATGGTTTTTCTGTCAACTCTTTTATCAACACAATGATCACTGAGCCTAATGTGGCAAACAGAAACGCCAGTCCTGCTTGAATAATCGGTTGCCATTCATAGAACACACTGACTTTTTGGAAATTGTATTGATCACTCGAAAGGTCAAACACAATTCTTGGAATCGTGTTTGTCCCAATGACCACACCAAGAGCGACGCCGATAACAGCCGCCAGTACGGCATAAATGACATATTTCTGAGAAATCTCGTAACGACTATATCCTAATGCTTTCAGTGTCCCGATCTCTTTACGGTTTTCCTCTACCATTCGTGTCATCGTAGTAAAAGTGATCAACGCAGCAATGAAGAAAAAGAAGACTGGAAACACATTGGCAATTGCCGCAATTCGATCAGAAAGATCGCCGTAATCCTGGAAGCCAATATTTTCTGTTCGCTGATTGAAGAGATAAGTTGGTGTTTTCAAATCAGCCATTTCTTTTTCAGCATCACTGATTTCAGTTTGTGCATCGCTCAGCGCTGACTTTTGATCAGCCAATTCCTTTTTGTTTTCATCAAGGGTTGCCTGTGCTTCATTTAATTGCTCTAAAGCTGCAGCAGCTTGAACTTCCGGCAGCTGTGCCAGTAATTGTTTTTGCTGGTCTAATTCCGTCTGTGCAGTAGTCAATTGCTCCTCAGCATCAGAAATTTGCGTTTGACCATCTGCAATCTCTTTTTTCGCCGGAGCAATTTCTTCCTCGATCATGCTTCTCAGCTCTTCTAGTCGTTGCTTTGGACGCGCCTTAAATTTCTCTTCTACCAACTCCTGATTTTTCTGCATCAACTCTTTATACTCAGAACCATAGGTATTCAATCCTTTGACATTTTCAAAAGTCACATACAGAACACCAAAGACATCTGAAGTAAAGTTGTTTACAGGAACATAGGCAAAATAATCTACATTGCCATCCCCCACATTTGTCATGCCACGGTCTTTATTACTGATAAAAATCGGTGAGTTCACAAAACCAACGATAGTGTATTCCTTTTTGTCCAGCTGATCCGGATCATCAATTGTGTACGTATCACCTATCTGATAACCTAGCGTTTCAGCAGCGGCATCCAAGACCAATTCGCTTTCCTTTTTAGGAAGCTGTCCCTTTTCAAGAACCAACTGATTTTGCTTTTGTACTTCATCATAAGAAAAAACGTGGACAACTTCTCCTTTTTCCTCATCTGCATAAAAGAACTGATAGCCTGATTCAACAATCGTATCTGGGATTTCTTCCAATAATGACTCATCTTTTTCTGTCAGACCACCTGTAGAAATGATCTGCATATCCGCTAGCTGTTGTTTTTCTAAATAGTCGCTGCCAGATGAATTCAAAACCGGTCCTGTTGTTTTGACACCAACATACAACAAGGTCCCTAGAAGAATGATCAAAATAATCGCAATAAAGCGACCTCTTGACTGCCATATTTCGCGGAAGCTTGCTTTTAGATACGTCTTATTCTTCATTCAAACGACTCCTTACCATACGATATCGTCGATCGACATCGGTGATTCATTGATTTCGATTGAACGAACTTTCGCGTCATTGATATGGATCACTCGATCTGCAATCGGAGCAATCGCAGAGTTATGGGTGATGAGAAGCACTGTGTTGCCCTGTTTTCTACTGGCATTTTGCAATAGCTTAAGTACTTGCTTCCCTGTTTCGAAATCTAAGGCTCCTGTCGGTTCATCACATAACAATAGTTTCGGATTTTTTGCCAGTGCTCTCGCAATCGATACCCGCTGTTGTTCCCCCCCAGATAGTTGGGATGGAAAATTATTCAAGCGATGCTCCAATCCTACTTGTGTCAACACCTCAACAGGGTCCAGAGCATTTGGCGATACTTCTGTTGCCAGCTCTACATTTTCTTTCGCTGTTAGATTAGGGACCAAATTATAAAACTGAAAAACAAAACCGACATCTGTTCTCCGATATCCGGTCAACTGCTTATCAGAAAATTGTGCGATATCTGTTCCATCAATGATTACCTGACCAGCATCTGGGGAATCCATACCGCCTAATATATTTAGAACGGTTGATTTTCCGGCACCACTTGGTCCTAAAATAACAGCCAGTTCTCCTTTTTCTACAGAGAAAGTAATATCATTATTCGCTACAATTTCGGTTTCCCCCATCTTGTAACGTCTATATTCATTTTTTACTTCAACATAACTCATCGTGATCCCTCTTTCGATTTTGATTAACTAGACATGATGTTGATTTTTTAACATGTTGTTAGTATACTAATTGCGTAACTTTCGAGCAAGACGCAATTTTGTCCGTTGTGTCATTAAATAAACAGAAAATGAAAATATGTACACTTAATAAGATGAAAGGTGGGGTAGTATGGTCGGCACGCCAAATAATCGTCGAACTCTGTATACCAAAAAAGTGATTCGAGAAGAGTTTCTTCAAATCTTACAGTCAAAAGAATTGGCAAAAATCACAGTTAAAGAAATCTGTGAAGCCGCCGATATCAACCGTGGCACCTTCTATAAACATTATACTGATCCTTATGATCTGTTTCAAAGGATCGAGGATGATTTAATTGAAGATATTATGGGAAACATACGTATTCAGGAAAATGCGCTGGACAGTTGGTTGGTCAATATCCTTATGATTTTGAGTGAGAACAAGGACGCCAGCACAATTATTCTAAGCAGTAAAAGTGACAGTCGGCTGATCGGCTCGATGCTCAGTAAGGTCAAACCTGAAGCTTTAGAGAATTTTGCTTTGATTTTCGGAGATTCTTCGCCGGATAAATTAGAGCTGTATTTTACTTATTTCGTGGATGGAACGATCGGTTTGATTGAAAATTGGTTGAAAAATTACTCCTATCTTGAACCAAAAGAAGTCGCTACGATGATCTTAACCATTCTTTCAACAAAAATTCAATAATAAACGCTTCTCAACAAAAACTGTTATCTGTTTGTTGGGAAGTGTTTATTGAATTAAAAGCTCATTACTTTCTACGCCTATCCAATCGAATCAAGCCCCTATCTATCAACGCCCCACCAAATGTGCCAAGCGTATACGCAACTATATCCGACCAAAGAAAATCATCAATGCCCACAGTGCATCCCCTAGATAGGTAGTCACAACCTCCGGAAATAGAAAGACTGCTTTTCTTGAGAGTAGGCCTGAAACCATCACGACAATCGTCAAAACAGCATAGCGCTTCCTACTTCTTCCTTGCATATTCTCCCCCCTTTTTATTTCTCATATAACGGACCAAACAAAGTTGAAGAACGTTCTACCCAACAAAAATCATCTAAGAACCATACAAATCATATGTTATTCCGACAAAAACTGGTTGATTTCCTTAACCCAGCTATCCTGCGCTGCTTCTCCAGCAGATACAGTCAGTCGTTGTGTTTTTTCTTGCCCTCGCTCTTTATATGCTTTGAAAAATTTGAGTAAGTCTGACACACCAATATTCGTCCGTATCAGCTTTTTCAATTGATTAAACCGTTTAGGCATTGCAGTAATTCGCTTATCACGAAGTAGATCATTTTTTAGCAAACGCAACACATGCTCTTGTCTTTCATATATCCCCTGCGCATTCCCTTCATCTACCTGATAACTGATAAACGCCTCTAATGTCCGTCTATCTGCAACCATTTTACCTTGCTTAAAGGTAATTTCCTCAGCTTCATAAACGAAGGCTTGCGAGTTATTGATAGTTATGCTCTGTTCCTCACGCAATAAAAATCCAACAATTTCTTTTTTACTGCCAACAACATAATTCTTGATGGTCAGATTCGCTAGTTTTTCAAAAAGGACTAGTAGCTCCTCCATCGATAATGTGATAAATTTTTGTGCCATGCTTTCCCCATCTGCGAGTAACAGATCCGGAGAAAATCGTATCAGTCTCTTCTTTCCCTCTCTCAGTACATACAAATAGAAGGTTGTTTTAAGACCATCTTCTATGATAAATAATATAGTCAAACCATTCACATCTCTTTCAATTTTAGTCAAACCATGCATTTCCAAAAAGCGTTCGTGCATACTATGCGCAAGAATAAAATCAGACTCGACTGCACGTTGTTAGAAACATGAGTCAGAGCCTGATTCTTTTTGGTCCTTATTCAGCTAAGCCAAGTTGTCCTTGCAGTTCTGTTTGAACGCGCTGCATTTCTTCTGCGCTAACACCCTGATAAGAAACACCATCCTGCATGAAGCCGTCACCTTTCAACTGATCCTGCTTAACAGACCCTAAAGCTGAGCGGTAATCAAGTGCAATAGTTTTCAAATCATCAAAACTCAAGTCTGTTTTCACATGCTCACTAAGAGTATCTAACACGCCCTGATACTGAGAAACACCAGAGAATGACAGCATTTTTCTTACAATCGCATCAACGATTTTTCTTTGACGTTCCTGACGTCCGTAGTCCCCGTTCGGGTCCTCATAACGCATACGAGAATAAGAAAGTGCTTGATCTCCATCTAAATCAACTTTTCCCACATTGAAGGTATAGCCATCCTGTGTAAATTCCAATGTATTGCTGACACTGATTCCGCCGACTGCATCCACAAGCTCTTTCAGTCCCTCCATATTGATAGAGACATAATGATCGATTGGGATATTCAACATTTTTTCAACTGTATCCATGGACATTGCTGCTCCACCAAAGGCATAAGCATGATTGATTTTATCTGAGGTACCATAGCCAACAATTTCTGTATACGTATCTCTAGGAATACTGACGATTGTTGTTTTATTGTCATCAGCATTGACTGTTGCGACCATCATTGTATCTGATCGGCCCTTTTCAACACGACCATCTGCACCTGTATCGATCCCCATCAATAGAACAGAAAACGAATCCTTCTTCTGTAAATCAGCGGCTTCTTCTCTTTTGGTTTCCGCCGGTTGTTGTCGTTCAACTGTCTCATACGTTTTCGCGGCTGTTTTTGAAATATCAGAATACAGTTTAGCAGCTATAGCCATTGTTCCAATAACCAAAACCGCAACAACACCTGTAACAATCAATACTATTTTTTTCCCTTTTGACAAACTATTTCCTCCTTGCTTTACTAAAAAACAACTAATAAAAATTTCAACTTCCATTAAATTCTACTTTGTAACACGCATGAAAGCAATAGCTAGTTTCAGCTATTAAGACTATATTAACGTTTCAATACTTTTCTAATATAAATATACTTAACATTTTAAACATAATAGTTGAAAAAATTCTTTCTTTTTTCATTCTTCTATTTTTATCTGTTCGCTTGTTCAAGGTTTAATTTTTATGTTAGCATAAAAGAAAAGGTTTTCAAAATCAGGTGATGCAAAAAAACTTCTATCTAGAGAATAGCATCATAATCGTCTTTTTTGATTAGCTAATAAAAAAACGGAGGTAAGAGAATGCATTTTGACAAACTAAGTACGCGTATTCTAGTAAGAAAAAATTATGGCGCATGCTTCGACTTCTATACAGAGAAACTAGGTTTAGCTTCTGTCTGGGGGGATCGTAACGGCCCTTACACGTCATTTGCCATAGCTAATGATGCACCGCCTTGTTTTGCAATTTTCTCAGGCGAAAATATGACTATGTTTGCCGGCTATAAACAGCCCATACACCAATCACAGCCGGATACAGTGGTTGGGGTGATTCCATCCAGCAATTTAGAAGAAGATTATCAACGCTTGAAAGCCACAGGGGTAGAATTCTTAGGCGAGCCACAGTTTATCGAAGAGTGGGAAATGACCTGTGTCTATTTTAGGGATCCCGAAGGAAACCTGTTTGAACTGAACGATGCAACCAGTATATAAAAACACAATAAAGAACACGAATGCAGCTAGTCCATCTCAAGAATAGTCACCTGTCTCAAAAACATTTTTTAGGCACCATTCTTTATTTCATAAAAACAACGAGGAGAGAAGGAAATGAATAGAATCAATCTGATTTGTCTGGGCGTTCGCGATATGGCACGCGCCTTAAAATTCTACCGTGCACTGGGCTTCAAAACTCACGAAACTGCAGAAGCTCCGCCAATCGTATTTTTCGATACACAAGGAACAAAGCTAGAGCTTTTTCCCTTGAAATTTTTAGCAGAAGATATCAATAAGGAAAATCCTCCTACCCTCAGTTCCGGCGGTTTCAACGGCATGACACTAGCAATCAATATGAAATCTAAAGAGGAAGTAGATCAATTTTTTACTCTTGTCGAACAACACGGGGGTGACATTGTCAAATCACCTGAAAAACCTGAAGGCTGGGATGGCTATAGCGGTTATTTCAGAGACCTGGACGGCTATTATTGGGAAGTTGCTTATGGAAAGAACTGGTCCTTTGATGAAAATGATATGCTGATTATTGATTAACAACGAAAAACAGTATATAAAAAACTGAGCTACTCAAAGTTTGCAAACAACTTTCGGGTAGTTCAGTTTTTTTAACATAGCTTTAGTTAAGGTAAATACTCCAACATAACATCACTTTCCGTTGCCATGACATTTCCAGCGTAATTAGGTGTTGCCAAGGAAAGTGTGCCACTAGAGTTGGTAAACACGTAAAAATTTCCGGCATCATAACCACCATGACTGCCTGCCAGATAGTCAATCACGATTTCCGTATTGACATTCACGGTACGAACATCGTTGCTCCCAGCAGAAAACACACGAATAGCTGTAGTCGGTATCAATTTATACTGCGCTGTATAATACTCTGTTCGTCCCCCGTTGCTTACTAACGCAACTGTACCACTTGATTCAGTAACAAAAGACAGCATGATTGTCTGCGGGATATTCATCCCTGTTTTTGAAAATACTCCTGTCGCAGTGATATCCATCATCGATACGCCAAATGGATAGCTGTTTTTATCGATTGTCGGTTCTGTCGGAACCGCTGTTGCCGGTGCAGAGCTTTCCACTGTCTCTGCAGTCGAACTACTTGAAGCAGTTGTCGATTCTTTGGTCTTTTCTTTCGCTTCACTGGAATCTTTCTTTGCCTCATCCACAGCCTGATCAAAAACCTCTAACAACGATTCTTTTTTCTGTTCAGATTCATCCTGTCTATCGTTCAACGGAGTACAGCCTGTTAAAAACAACGCCAAACCAACAAGGCAAACAACCTTTTTCCTCATTCTTACTTCCCCTTTTCTATTTGAAACTACTCACGATGATTACAGCTTTATTATATCATAGCAATAAAAATGAAACTCGCTATTTTTCTTATAAAATAGCTCAGATATATGTCTTCAAAGAACAATTTTTGTTCAGATTTATTTGTCATTGCAAGCATGACAGCCATATAAGCTTAGAAATAGTTGATGCTTCTCACAAATCGGAAATTCTACTCTCACAGGATCTTGCATTTCTGCCGCTGCCATCCACTCCATTCCAGCCTCTTTATCGACCATTTCCTCCGTCAGCTCATTGACCAATAGGATCAGCTGATCGACTATAGGAAAGAGAATATTTTTTGTCGGCTCATAGTCTAGCGTTTGCCAGCCAATTTCCTGTTTGACCGCTGATAATGCTTGCACAAGAAATTTCTTGTCCTGTTCAAAGGTCGAGGTTGGGCCAGAAGTGTTAAGCTTCAAGCAATAAGATGGAAATCACGAAAATTGCTTCACAAATTTTTGCTGAATTTTAGCTTATTGTCGAAGAAGTTGCTTCTGGCCCACCGTTTATTCGTGTCTAGATACAGGGTGAGCGTAGGATTCGAGTTATGTTCTACGCTCAGTTCAGATAGGTCAAAACCAACCGTTCCTCGCCCAACACAGCTTTGGTCTTTTTCAAGTACAAATACAGTCAGCTGTTTTTGTGTTTCGGTCTGGGCCAAGCTAGTAGCACTTAACCCAAATGTCGTAATCAACACTGCAGTCAGACCATTTGACATTGCTATTTCATAGGGAGAAGGTTCTGTCTCTGATAATGAGATTATATTCATAATAGTCCGTCTACTCCTTTTTACCATTCAACACTCTACACGATTCTAGTATCGACAAAAACGTTGTTCCAGATAATCAAAGCCGCTGAACATGAGATAGCCCAGCACCCCGATCATCAAAATGCCAGCAAACATCTCTTCATAATCCATCTTTGACCAGGCACTCAAAATTAGATACCCCAGGCCATATGTTGTATTGTAATTTTCTGCGAAAAAGAGCGAGGCCAATGAAATACCTGTACTGATCCGCAGACTGGACAACAGTCCAGGTAATAATGCCGGTAAAACTAAAAATTTTAGTTCTTGTGATTTGCTACTGTTGTAGTTTCTCATCACAAGATAGTAGCTTTCCGGTATTTCATTCACACTGTCTCGAATCGACACAATGACCTGAATAGAAATGATTGAAAAAATCAATAAGATCTTTGAAACATTCCCCAGACCAAAAAAAAGCATGAAAACCGGTAAAAAAGCGACCTTTGGCAAAGGATATAAAAAGTAGATTAAAGGACCTAAAAGCTTGTTTGCTAAGGATCGGCGACTAAAAATGATCCCTAAAGGAACACCGATGAGCAATGATAGAAGTAGAGCTACGGTAATTCGCAAGCTGCTCGCCCCAGTGTGTAAAAGCAACAGTCCTTTCATTTCCCAGCCCGTTTTTAAAGTAGCAAGAGGCTCAGGAACAGCACGATTATTTGTCATAATCACTAAAAGCTGCCAGAAAAGGAATAACAGTACCAGCCCCACAACCAACGAAGTGCCCTTTTTTTGTTTCATTCTTCATCCCTCGCTTTCAAGAGCTGTCTAAGCTCAATGCAGAAGGTATAAAATCCCACCGATTCACGGCGTTTTGACTGATGAAAGGTCGGATTCTCATAAATGGATAGTCCTTCATTTGTCATAATCAAAATCGTTTCTCCTAAAAAAGCAGCTTCTTCAACATCATGTGTCACTGTTAGTACTGTATTTTTTCGTTTTGATTGCTCAGACAAAATTAAAGCTTGTGCCTTTTCCTTCGTTTCTGGATCAAGAGAGGATGTCGGTTCATCGAATAATAGAAAATCCGGTTCAGTAACCAAGCCTCTCGCCATTGCCAACCGTTGTTTTTGTCCTCCACTCAAATGACTTGGAAGTTTAGCTTTATGATCAGTCAACGCCAGCTCCTTCAACAGACTTTCCACTTTTATTTTGCGTTCAGCTTTCGGCACTTTTTTTATTTTCAACGGCATTTCAACTGTCTGAAAAACCGTTTGCCACGGGAAAAGCTGATGATCCTGAAAAACCACCTCCACCTGTTCCTGTGAGGTCTGTTCGTAAACGATTTGTCCGGAGTTTGGTTGTTGAAATCCTTTCAACAAGGACAGCAGCGTGCTTTTGCCAACGCCTGATTGTCCAAGTAACACATAGGTTTTCCCCTTTTCAAATGTGGTATTTATCTGTTCAATGATTTTCTCTGTTCCGTAGCTGAAGGACACCTCTTCCAGTCTAATTCCCATCCTCATTCTCCTTTAGGGCTAACTAGGTCTTGTATGGAAAGCCTAGTAGCCGCTATTGTCAAAATTTTATAATCTATCGTCATAGAAGTGTTTTTGGCTTGATGCACTGTTGTCTTGTATCATCCGTTCATTTTTATCTGCGTTAACCAATGATTTTCCTAGGCAGCACTCGCCACAGCTCTTCAAGTTCCTACAAGATATGGTATACTTTTAGCTGTATTAATTGAAGAAAGTAAGGTGAAAGCAGTGTTTAGAACACTTGTATTCCACGAGATTCGTCCTGTGGAGGAACTGAATGGGCAACAGCGGCCGATTGTTGTAGCTGATGGCTACGAAGATGCGTTGCCATTGCCTCTTTTTGATAGTTTACCTCTTTTTAAGGAACAAATAAACTATCTTAAGCAAGAGGGATTTCATTCTTTGCGTATTTCAGAAGTCCGTGCATTTTATGAAAAGGGAGAGCCTCTGCCAGAAAAATCTGTTTTATTGACCTTCGATGACTGTTACCAGTCTATGAAGGAGTATGCTTACCCTATATTGAAGGAGGCCGGATTCCAAGCGACAGTATTTGTAGCAGCTGGTTGGCTGTTTCAGACGCCCTCAGTTTATCAGCCAGAGGTCTCCAAAGTTCTCAGTCAACAAGAACTAACTGAAATGATCGATGTTTTTGAGTATGCGAATCATACGACTCATTTTCATGAACGCCGAGGAACTACTCAGTCCAGACCGATGTGGGAAAGCCCGGAACGTTTCAAAGAAGATATCCTTGCATGCAACGATTACGTAGAGCTTACGGATGTTTTTGCTTATCCCTTTGGCCTGTATGACCAACAGACTGTCTCCGTATTGAAAGAGTTGGATTTCACACTTGCATTTACCACAAAACCAGGAATCAATACTCGCGAAACTGCTCCATTAGAGCTGAACCGTGACGTGATTCCCTATACATTACCGATCGAAACATTCAAAAAAATGATGAAAATAGAGGAAAATTAAATGAAAAAATTAGTTACTGCCGGAGCACTTATTTTACTAGGCTTGGCTGTTTTAAGTGCCTGTGGAAAAAATGATACGACATCTAGCAGCTCTACTATTGAAAGTACTGAAGCGACCGTTACAGACAAAGCTCTGACAGTCGGTATTTTGCCCGCTGAATCAGCAATCCCAATCATTTTAGCGAAAGAAGAAGGGTTCTTTGAAAAGCAAGGATTGACTGTAGACATTAAATCCTTCACTTCACCAAATGATCGAAATGTTGCGATTCAAGCAAAAGAACTCGATGGTACAATCAGCGATGTGATGACGGAAGCGACCTTTAAAAAGAATGGTATCGACCTAACAATCACTTCAGATATTTTGGAAGATTTCAAAATTTTAGCTTCTCCAAAATCCGGCATCACAGAAATGAGTGGACTAAGCGGAAAGAAAGTGACACTGGTTCCCAACTTCATTTTGGAATATATCATGGATGAATTCGCGAAGGAAAATGATTTCACTTATGAAATTGTTGATATCCCTTCCTTTTCCGCCCGTTCCGAAGCATTACTAAGCGATCAGGTAGATGGCGCAGTTTATACTGAACCTCAAGCAAGTATGCTTGCGCAGCAAGGAGCGATTGTTCTTGGAAGCTCCAAAGCACAAGGGATCAAAGGTGGTACGCTCCAATTTACAGATGCAGTTTTGAGTGAAAGACCACAGGATGTCACAGCTTTTTACACAGCATATAATCAAGCCATCGACTATATGAACGAACACAAAGCTAGTGAATACGCCGACATTTTATCTACGTATCAATTCCCTGACGCGATGAGCCAGTATTTGGATCAACAAACCGAGAAATACCCTTATGCTCAGGAAGTGCCAAAAGACCAATTTGAAAAGATCATTTCATGGACAAAAGAAAAAGGTCAGATCGACAAGGAATATACCTATGACGAGCTGACAGATTTCAGTTATTTGGAGAAATAGTAAAAATGCCACCGCCTTCGTTTTGAAGACAGTGGCATTTTTTTATAGCTCCCTAAGTCTACTTATTTCAACCAGTTTTTTAGCGCTGCTATTATAGATTCGAAAGCATTTATTTCTTCTTCATCGACAGCTTGATCACAAACTTATCCGGATATCCTGCAACCTCACTACAGTAATCCTCATGATACAATGGTCCTTCTGTTTTAGACAGATCGATCATTTGTAGAAATTTTGGAATACACGTCATGATTTCTTCATTCCTTAGCAAATAGAGTTTACTCAGATATACTCCTTTTGGCTTGATAAAATTGGCTTCTTCTTCCTTTGCTCGCTGAAAAACATAGGAGTGTCGTGGGATTTCTTCCCCTTTTGGCAAATCATCTCGCTGAAACAGCACCCCATATTGATAGCCATAATTCAAATAATTGACTGAGACTGACTCACCACTTTTATCAAACACCTTATACTGCTCATCCTCTGAAACAATTTCCTCGTACAGCTGATCCGTTCCTATCTCTTGAAAATGATCAAAGCGGGCTGTGAGAAAATCCAGCATGACCTTCATATCTATCAGTTCCTCGATTTTATCTGCCAGAGCCGCTTTTTGTGTGTGAAGTATCGCAGATTTCAAAGACAAATCCTGCTGTCGAAAAATTGCTTTGATTTCCTTCAATGACAGACCGATTTCCTGAAACAGCTTGATTGTACTGATCTGATCGCATTGATAGAGCTGATAAAAACGATAGCCATTTTCATCTACGCGTATCGGTTTTATTAGGTCGATCCTGTCATAGTAAAACAATGTTTTCTTTGATAACTTGCATAACCTCGCAAATTCTCCTGTTGTATATTCCTCTTTCATTTTCCCACCTCTTGACTATGCCCTAAGGGAATACTTTATAACTAGTATAGCAAGAAATAGAGAGGTGAGCGACATGGCGAACATAAAAAATAATACGTTAAATAAAAAACTATTTTTCTTTTCTCTGCCAATGATCGGTAGTCTATTAACACAGCAATTGTATAATGTTGCCGATATGATCATCGTGGGACAATTTATCGGTGCGGAGGAACTGGCGGCAGTCGGCAATGCCGGAACTGTTTTATTGTTGTTTATTGTGATTTCCGGTGGTATTGAGCTGGCAGTTGAAATCATTTTTTCTCGCTATATCGGAAAAAATGAACAGGAGAAGCTAGCAAAAGGAACGACAGCCCTCATCGTTTTCGGTGCAGTACTGGGAATTTTTCTGGCTGTTGTAGGTTTTTTCCTTCTGCCCGTACTTTTCGATCTCATGAATGTACCGAAAAGGTTGTTAGAACTGACAAATACCTATTGTTTCATCTATTTGGTTGGTGTGCCGTTTATCTATGTCTATGATATTTCCAGAGCAATGATCACCAGTCTTGGTGATGCCAAAAAGAGCTTCTACCTGATTTTATCTTCTTCCCTATTAAATGTCCTGTTCAACCTGCTGTTCATCCTTGGCTTTCATCTAGGCATTGCTGGGGCAGCCTTAGGGACCATTCTTGCGCAAGGTATAATAATGTGTGTGAGCTTATTGCTTCTTTATAAAAAAAGCCTAGCCAATCCCTATTTTCGTTTAACTGTTTCGATTGATCCGATTCAACTGAAGGAAATCAGTACGATCGCTGTACCCTCAATTTTTCAACAATTTGTGGTTACCTTGTCCTCCGTCTTTTTGCAGTCCTTTGTCAATCGCTTTGGTAATGAAGTCATTATCGGCTTTATCGCCGTGACAAAGGTACTAACTATTTCTCGGATTGTGATTTCCGGCTTTGCCCAGACACTGTCGATTTTTTCTGCTCAACTATTTGCTGGGAAAAAGTATAGTGAATTAAATCAAACTTACCGCTTTCTTACAAAGGTATCACTGATTTATGCAGTGTTAGTCAGCCTCATTTTCTTTTTGTTTTCTGAGCAACTGTGTAACTTCTTTTTTGACAGCCAACAGTATCCAGACGGCTTTCACTTTTTCAATACCTATTTACTCTTCTCTATCGGGACTCTGTTTCTGACTGTTTTCAAATTTATGAACGAGAGTATTTTAAGAAGTGCATTGAAGATGCGGGCATATCTGCTTTGCAATATCGGTGATTTACTGATTAAGGTCAGCTCTACCTACCTCTTACTGCAAGTGGTCTCTTCTAATGCATTTTGGTTGGGTGAAGCAATTGGACGGTTGCTTGCCGTTGGACTTTCCATCTACTTTCTTCTTTTGATAAAAAGAACCATCAAACAGGCAGTAATAGAAAACACTTTACCCTAATACAAATACACGAAGCATTACTAATCAGAACAGGGGCAGAGCTGCTGTTTGATCAGCAAAAGCTCTGTCCCTTTCGTTCATCAATTATTAGAAAAATAGAGAATCTGAAAAAGTCGTTAAAGTCACCCAGCTTTTCTTCTCTTATACAGAATTACTCATCCATTTTCCCTACTACCTTTATCCGTAAACGTGTAGCGTTCTCCGGATGGTAGGCTAACGGTGTTTCTTCGATTTCAACTAATTCGATCGTAGTTTCAACTGCTCCAGCAAGAACTGCCTGCTGTGAAGCTTTTTCCTGCGCGTCTTGCAAGCTGTCTTCTCTCGAAAGTCGGGAATAAATATAGATTTGTTCATATTGCCCACTTATTTGGGCAATAGAGGCTCCGATTGCATTAGCTACGCCTCCATGCTCATCCCAATAAATAGCTGAAACACCTTTCAGCTCAGTAGGTATGATGATGCCTCCGCCACCAACTAAAACCAGCTCTACATCACCGGAGCTTGTTTTCATTTTGTCGATAGCATCCTCTGTCATCGTTTTGATTTTTTGATAGGCCTCTTCTGCAAATACTAAAGGAATATCCTCAACCAATGATGCATCACCCACATCTGCTTTGCCTAAACGTACAGCAATATCTGTCGCTGTAGTCACACTACCGCCAAAGACTTTGGCTTCTGTCGTGATTCTATAACCGACGCTATCCGGACCAACCGTGATCTGCCCATCCTTTTCTCTGACAATACTGCCGCCACCAAGGCCAATTGAAATAATATCCGGCATTCTGAAATTTGTTCGAATACCGCCCACATCTACAGCCAAAGAAGATTCGCGTGGGAACCCATCTGCCAGTACGCCCAAATCAGAGGTTGTTCCGCCCACATCCAATACAATGGCATTCTTTAATTTAGCTAGATAGGAAGCTCCCCGAATACTGTTAGTTGGACCACAAGCAATGGTCAAAATCGGGAATTTACGTGCATAATCAATGGACATCAGCGTCCCATCATTCTGACATAAATAGACTGCTGCTTCATAGATGCCCTCATTCGCCAACGCCTGCTCAAATCCGTTACTGACTGTCACCATCACTTTGTTTAGCGCAGCATTCAATATCGTTGCATTTTCGCGCTCAATCAGACCCACTGAACCAATCGTAGACGAACAGGAAACAGGGATATCCTCCCCAAGAATTTCTTCCGCCCATTTCGCTACTTGAAATTCCTGATCATTCTTTAAGGATGAAAAAACACCCACGATTGCCAATGATTCTATTTTTCCTTTCCAGCCCATCAAAATCTCTTTTATTTCCTGCTCCTTCAGCTCAGTCAATGGTTGTCCATCATACTCATACCCGCCATGCGCCAGAGCATACTCCCCGCCTAATGTCTCTGTCATATCCTCCGGCCAAGCAGTGTATGGAAGGACCGATGCTGTCGCAGGATAGCCTAAGCGTAGAACGCCTACTTTTGCCAGCTTTTTCCGTTCGACGATTGCATTGGTACATTGTGTTGTACCAAGCATAGCGTGAGTAATTTTAGCTGGATCGATTCCAGCTTCTTTCACGACACGATGCAGCGCCTGTTCTATTCCAGTTTGGATGTCTTCGCTTGTTGGCATTTTTACACCATGTATCAAGTTTAAATTTTCATCAATGATCACTGCATCAGTGTTTGTTCCACCAACGTCAATACCGATTCTATACATGCGCGTTCCCCCCATTGTTCAATACGTCTAAAGGAACATAGTCCAAATCATAGCCGAAATATCTTGGTCCAACAGTTTCTATCCCTTTTTCTGTCTGCCATTTAGGATGACTCGGCAACGCTAGTACTCGAACCCGTTTTCCGTATTTTAATGCTTCTGTTGTTACCGGCATCAAAGTTTCCAAATCCACCATACAAATCAAGTCCGGAGTCATCGCAACCGGCTGACCATCCTTTTCAGCGATTAGGTTTTCATTTTGGAAAAAGACAGTCATGTTTGAGGAAGCATCTTCATTCAACCCTTCAATACAGGCCTGTCCAAAATTGAAGCCGCCTTCTACTTTTCGTAAAACATCTGTAATCTTCCCTTCAAACAGTTGAATACCGTTAATAAGCGTCAACAATTGTTTAAGCTTCTCCTGCTCATCTCTTTCGTTGCTTTGAATCACTGCTCCGATTTGCTCAGACAGCGTGACGATATTCGTGATACTATGATTTTTTAGTTCGTGCCCTTCACATGGATAAATACTGACAAGAGCACTGGCACCCATCTCAACGGTCTGTACACGAGCCAACCGCTCGGTCCATTTGTTATCGATGGTTTCCATGATACCGATATTGCCCTTTTCATCTGTGATGGCCATTGGAGTAGCTGAAATACCCGCTAAATTGAACGTCGTCATCTGCAGCTCCGGAAACGCTCTGCCCATCCCATCACAATCAACCAACGGCAAGCCAAGTGCTGCAGCCACAACGATCGGAATCATCGAGTTCACACCTCCCGCTTCCATCGGAAAAGTACCTGCAATTTTCTCGACACCCAAATACCTACCTAGCTTTTCAAAGACACGCACAAATTCATCGCCCTTTGGAAATTTTTCTACCATTACTGAAGGGGCTCCCATCATTGCTGCCGGGATAAAGTAGTCCTCTGCTGCAATCTCTTCAACTGAAATCAATTGAATCGGCCCATACTCTTTAATAGCTGATAAAGCCATCATCTTTCCTATATATGGATCGCCGCCGCCGCCAGTTCCCAAAAAGGCCGCACCAACAGCAATATTTTCTATTGCCTCTTCATTTAAATAACGCATTTCTATTCCTCCACTTCTGAAGTCGTCTGCGTCTGTTGACCAGACGACTGCTTTGCAAACCATTTATGTCCTACTAGATAAACACAAAAAGAGATCACGATCCCAATCAACGGCTGATTTGGCAGCTGCGGGAGACTTGGGAAGAAGCTGACGATCACTGGTATTCCAGCAATGATTGCGCCGATCATCCAAGAAATCACCCCTAACCAATTCATCCCTTCAACCGGCTGCCAACGCGTTGCATCGCCTTTTTGAACAATCCAGTAAGAGGCGATCATCACACCAGCCACTGCTGGAATCATTGCAGAAAGTACCGACATGATCGGAACAAAATAATTCAATATGCCGACAACTGCCAATAAAGTACCGATCCCACCGGCAGCTGCCACAGCCAATTTTTCTTTTTCCTTTGGAATATCAAATACATTGATAATGGCCAGACCTCCTGAAAAAGCATTCACTGCATTGGTCGTCCAAGTTGCAAGAATGAGGGCTGTGACACCTAATATCGGTGAACCCAGACCCATAAATACTTCAGTAATATCTGCGGTTCCAGCCGTAACAGTCAGGATTGCTCCTACAGCAATCATCAGTACACCAGAGGGTAAAATCCCTAAAATAGCCGCCTTCATCACATCGCCTCGCGTTTCAGAATACTGGGAATAATCCCCAGCAATCACGGCCCCCAGAGCGAATGAGCCAATCGTTACAGAAAGCGCTGAAAAGAAAGATAAATCACCCGTCCCTTGAAAAGAAAGGACCTCACTCAGACTCGTACTTCTCAATGAAACAGTAACGCCATAAATACAGACAGCCACTAACACCGGTACCGCAATATAATTGAGCAGATTCAATATCTTGATGCCATACAATGCTGAAAGGAGCATGATTATTCCCCAGATCAACGAGGATAACTGAACAGGTAACTCGATACTGTATACCTTTAAAAAGTTGCTGAAGGCCTGACCACAGACATTTGCTTGAATCCCAAACCACCCTAGACAAGCAATAGCCAGGATGATTGAAATGATTTTCTGCGAACCTGTTTTTCCAAATACTTGAGAAGCAACACTTACAGTCGGCTTCTTTAAATCTGCACTCTGTATTCCTTGTAGAATCATAAATAAGACGATGATACTATACCCGATCGTACCAACGATGATTGCTTGACCAAAAGACATCCCTGCAACCAGTGTCCCTCCAATGATCAGACTTGGAACACAGATCATTGCACCGGCCCAAACAAACGCCAGACTTGCCCATGATTGCTTTGTTTCATTTTCTTTCATACCTATTTCCTCCCTCATTTTCACAATTATATCGAAGGGAGAGCAACAGCGTCTTTTTCAAAATGAAAAAAAATAGCCAGAATTTTGTCATAATAGCCAAAATTCTGGAAATTCTTTCATCACTGATGAATCAATCGAAACAGGACACATGCTTTGTAACACTCATAAGCTTCTGAAAGCCGAGTGACATCACATCCAAGTTGTTCACTGATTTTTTTTATTCGATACTTCACGGTATTTTTATGAATATACAAGAGATCGCTGCAGTGCTGAAAATCACCATCTGCATCTAAAAGAAAACAACAGAGTGTTTCTAAGTATTCGTCATTTTCCAAAATGGGGTCAAGAATCAGTAGGTGCTCAGAAAGCTCCTGTTCTCCTGCTTTCATTACTGCCATGACTTGAGATGCCTGTTTGATATCGATTAGCGAAAAGGTTTTTTTCTCTGGAAATACCCGTTTCAACATCGGACGAACATTATTTACCAGTTGGTAGGTGTTACGGACATCCGTCGTATTTCTCATTTTCGGACAGACAACGATATTTTTCAGCTCGTTATTGAAACTCGTTTCTTTTAAAAACTCACGACTGATCTCAAACTCTGAATGATTTCTCCGATATTTTCCCAAAAGAACAACGATCCCATTATCAATAAATTGGATAACATAGGTTTGGTAATACTTGGATACATGATCAGCCAATTCCTCGCGAATGCTCTTCTCCATTCGAATATTTTTTAATTGAATCAACCACAGCATTTGAATCGAATGAACATCGATCGATAAAATACCTGCCAACCGGTACATCTTCTCACTCTCATCGTTGATGATCGCCTGAACAAGGGCATACTCACTGATTTCTCCGTGTTTTCTGCCCCACAGATTTAATGCTACCTGCAAAAGTTCCACCGCTTGTTCACAGTCAAAATCAGTGATTTCCCCATTCTCTTTGAGCAGAAATAGGTTCAACAGCCCATTATCTTTATGGAACACTTCTCGATGGTAAATTGCCAGCTCCTCTGTATAAAATACCGCCTCACGCTTTGGCTGCTCTAGATAGCTGTTCAGTAAAATCGGCAGTTCTCGTGAAGAATTTCGCGGCCATTTGATTTGATTGATGATTTCATAATCAGCATTTGCTAAAACAATGTTTGTTCTCAAAAGATCAGATAATATTTTCAATGTGATTTCCACACTTCTAAGATGCTCCGGTAAAAGAGAAACCTTCTCCAATACCTCATTCAAAATATTCTCAGAGGGGTCATTTGCCAAAATGACTGACATGATTTCAATAATAACTTCATTGTATCGCAAGGAACTGTCATTTGGCGGCATCTGAATGATGACGAAATTCAGCTCTTCCGCCAACTCAATCACCTCAGGAGCAAGCTCAGGAAGGATGATGCCGACATAATAGAGAATGATACCTATTTCACCAAGATCATGTAGATGTCTGATTGCTTCACATTGCTTCATTCGGTCATCCTTTATGGAATAAAATGAACCGATCAACAATTCTCCCGCATAATATTCCTCGCCGACTTGAATGTTTTTTGAGAAAAAATCCATATCAGAAACCTCTAAAAAAGAAAGCGAGGTCACTGATTTCTCCAGACTGTTTTTTCCAGTAACAACCTCCGCCTCTCGTAACGATGGCAGCCTTAACAATTCGTTTAATTTTACGCCCATATAGTCATCCCTCCAAACGCTAACTTGTTCATTGATTTCATTCATTGTATCGTAAACCTTTGCTTGAAACAATCCAGATTGGGTCAGGTATATTTTTTTCAAACTTACGAATTAACAGATGGCTTACTATACTTTGAATGCCTTAACATATAAGCGTAAAACAAATGCCGTAAAAAAAAGGGTGTGGGACATAACTCAATCCCACACACCTTTATACACCTAAAACCGAATAAACGGTGGGACAGAAGCAACTACTAGCAGCGAGCTGCGTCGATGTCCGCTCAACATCAGTGGTAAACCACTGTGTTTCAAGGCTCTTCGACAATAAGTCGAAATTCAACAAAAATTTGTGATGAGGTAATTTTCGTGAATTCCGCCTTATTGCTTAGAATCACTGTGATTGCTCTTTTGAGCAGAACAGATGATGAAAAGTACCTACTTTTGGTGCTTGAAGCTGAACACTTCTGGCCCAACCTCTTTGCCAGTTCCTATTATTTCATGAAAAATTGGACGAATCCTAAACAATCATACAAGAAGTGACAGATCCAACTGACCCAGACACTTTCTGATTTTTTCCAGATATAGTTCAAGACCAAACGAATCGGCATCAATGTGATCAATAACTGAGCAATATTCAACCCATAAGCAGGAATATGCCATAAAGCGAACAGTACACTACAAATAAGACTCGCCCAACGAAAAGAAATGCCCGCTTTTTCCAACCCCAAAATCAAGTTGGTACTCAACAGTTCTTCTCCTATCAGCATAAAGGGGACTTGAAGAAAAATCATCTGTAGTGTGATCACATCACCAATAGAATTTTGAGACGCAGCACCAAAAAGCTGCTGATAAATAACGCCACTTAAAATCCCTACGATAAAAGTCAGTGGTAAGCCCCAAGCCAAGGTCTTCCACTTAAAATGTTTAAACTGCTCTGTGAAACGATCCTTTAGCATCAAATAACCAGCTATTCCACATAATAAAGCATTCCAAAAAATGCCGATCGTCGTTCCAAAAGGAAGGACTCCAGGAATAAACTGGTACCCAAGCCCAATTAAAATCGTGATCCCCGCTAGCAGCCATCCTGTTTTATTGTTATTATCCGTTTCTTCTATCATCCTGCTCCACCTCTGACTCTGATTTCTTCTCATCAATACTTTGCTCAAGAAAAGTATAGCCAATTCGAAGAATATTTCACAATCATATGTCTTAGGACAAGCAAAAAAGTTCCTGTACATAAGGTTTTGACCAAACTTCTAGATAACAAGTGGTCATCCATTCTTATATACAGAAACCAGATTATTTAATGACACGCTTCACCGTTGTTTATTTGCTCATTCTCGTAGATCCTTCATCCGATACCCCACGCCGATTTCCGTCAGAATATATTGTGGCTCAACGGGGTCTGTTTCGATTTTTTTGCGGATATTCGACATGTTCACACGAAGAACCTGTGTATCACCCATAGCAAATGGCCCATATAATGCACGCATCAGCTGTTTGTACGTAACAACTTTACCAATGTTTTCACTCAATACTTTGAGTAACAGAAATTCATTTTTCGTCAAATGAATCTCTTGGTCATTTTTTTGTACCAGATGCTTTTCATAGTCAATTAGAAGCTGGCTATTTACAAATGACTGGCTACCTTTGACCGTTTTTTCAGAATGCCTCATGGCAGTTCGAATCCTTGCCAGCAGCTCCTGTGTCCCAAATGGTTTCGTGACATAATCATCCGCGCCGTTATCTAGTGCTTCAACTTTTCCTATCTCATTGTCTCTTGCGGAGATGACAATGATTGGTGTCTGATACTGCTTACGTAAAATTTTCAACAGCTCCATCCCGTCCATATCAGGAAGCCCCAGATCCAATAAAATCAGATCGATTTCCTGTGACTGAAAAAGAGTGATTCCATTCATTGCAGAATCTGCTTGAAACACGGTATATCTTTCTCTCTCCAAAACCACCTGTATGAACTCTGCGATGATCCCATCGTCTTCAATCACCAGAATATTCGCTCTCATTCGGGCTCCTCCTTTGTTTGGGTATGGTAAAAATAAACTTCGTCACCTGTTCATTATTCTCTACATGAAATGTTCCTTGATGAGCTTTGATGATCGTCTTCACAATCGTCAAACCAATCCCCAAGCCGTTTTTAGAATCAATTGGTTTTTCTTTCTCTGTGGTCAAGTTAGTCAATATCCGATCAAACTGCTCCTTGCTCATCCCAATACCGTGATCTTTTACAGAAAAAATGACCTGATCATCCTGATTTTCAACTGAAATATAAATTGGCTCGGTTGCCTTGCCATGACGGACAGCATTATCAATCAGATTAAACAATGCTTGTTCGATCAGAATTGGATCAACGGACAGAAAGATGAGTTCTTCCGGCAGCTTCGTTTTTAAATTGACCTTTGGATAAACCTTTCGCACTCTGCGAATCGTCGAAGATACAATTTCTTCTATCGGCTCTTCTGTCTTGTTGAGTGCCGTCGTATCTGAACTGATCCTTGTGATCGACAGCAAATTCTCTACCATTTGAATCAACCATTTGGACTCATCTTGCACATCCTTCAACAGCTTGATGCGGGTAGCTGCAGTTATCTCACTGGTTGCTTCATCATTGATGATCGTTTCAATCAATCCTGAAATCCCTGTGAGCGGTGTTCGGATATCGTGAGAGACTGCTCGTAGTAAGTTCCCACGCACACGTTCCTTTTCCGTATCAACTAATATCTTCTGCTTTTCTTCCTGCAGCTCCATTTGTTCGATCGCAGTTGCCAGCTGTGCGGCTATCAAACGCAGATAATTCAATTGATTGTTATCGATCGTTTTTTGCGCACTTCTTTCCAAACCTAAGACAGCTTTGGTTCTCTTCTCAAATACAACGGGCAGATAAAAGCCTTTGGCACCCGTTAATGTGTCTGTTCCAAAGCCTGCCTCCTTTTGATTTCGTCCAGTCCAAAAGGCGACTGCGTGTTCTTCCTTGGTTCCCAGAAGTCGTTTCTTTTTTTCCGGTGAGCGAAAGCTGTTTAGTTTTCCTGTCGCGTCATAAACGAGGACTTCCCGATTCAACAGAGCAGACAAATAGCTGGCCGTTGAACGATATAAATCCTCTACCTCAGAGGCTGCTACATAACGCTTGTTCAGCTCATAAAGAATTTCAAACTGCTGCTCTTTCTCCATAGATACCCGTGCTTTTCGTCGAATTTGTCCAACAAGATTACTGATCAAGAGCGACACGATCAACATAATTACAAGAGTGAGTGGGTAGCCTTGTTTGTAAACCGTCAATGAATACAATGGTTCTACAAAAAACCAGTTAAAGGTAAGAACAGAAAACACAGCGGTCAGTGAGCTCCATAAATAGCCTGTCGTCGCTCGTGCAGTGATCACAACAAAAAGAATATAAATCAGCATCAAGTTCTGATCACCAAAATGTAAATATTGCATCAATTCAGTAACAATGGTTGCACCAACGACTGCACTGATGGAAACAATAAAATCCTTGGTACGACTTTGAAAGTATTCCTGTAGACTTTTGATCGGTGTCTGCTTTCGCTTTTCCTTGTATGGAATAAGATGTATTTCCACAAAGGGAAGTCGTTTCAGTAATACGTCTTCTGTGTCTTCAATAAACAGCTTGTTTATCCATGTCTTTTGTAGATTCTTCCCCATTACAATGTCTGTGATACTCAGAAGCTTGACATACTCGACCACAGTATCAATGAAATTTTCGCTCTCCAATGATACCGTCTCGGCACCTAACTTCTCTGCCAGCTCCAGAATACTGTCACTGCTCGTATCTAGCTCTTCTGAATCTGATTTCAATCGCAGGACGATCCACTCTGCATTCAAGCCCTGAACTAACCTTGAAGTCCAACGAATGCACCGTTCACTCATTTTAGGGTATTCTTCATCAACGATCGTCAGCAGCTTTGTCTGGATTTTTACCTTTCGATTTTTTGAATATGACCACTGGTTGATGTGGTCAGAGGTTCGCTGGATCGCCAATCCTCTTAAAAAGCTTAGCTTTTCTTCTGTGAAAAAGTTTTGCAACGCTCTTTTACTGTTTGTATCTGAATAAATTTTCCCAGCCGCTAAACGGTCAATTAGCTCGGCTGGTTCGATGTCGATCACTTTCCATGACGCATTTTTCAATAGTTTATCCGGTACTTTTTCTTGAACCGTGATTCCGGTGATTTCTTCAACAATATCATTTAAGCTTTCCAAATGTTGAACGTTCATTGTTGTGTAGACATCAATGCCTGCATTCAGAAGTTCCTCTACGTCTTGGTATCTTTTTCTGTTCCGTGAGCTTGGACTATTTGTATGCGCCAACTCGTCTACCAATACGATATCCGGGTGAACATCAAGGATTTGATCAACAGCCAGCTCCTCAAGAGAAATACCTTTATAAATGGATTTTACTGTAGGAATCACTGGTAATCCTTCCATGAGACGAAGTGTTGCCGGTCGATCATGCGGTTCAATATAACCGATTTGCACGTCTTTTCCTGTCTCCAGCTGTTCCTGCGCTTCCTTCAACATCATGTAGGTTTTCCCTACTCCGGCAGCATAGCCAAAGAAAATCCTGAGTCTGCCGATCCCAGAATTTTCTTTATCAAACGCTGAAAGTAATTTTTCCGGATTTACACGTTCCTCCTCCATCAAATCCCTCCCTATGTTAACTGATCAAGTGCCGCATTTACTACCAATACATTAATATACTCATTACCTGTCAGTCGATCTGTTTCTTTATTTGTCTCAATTATATCATTGATCTGTTTTATTTCGACGTTTCTGCTATCGGCAATTCGCTTGGCTTGATAAATGGCACCTTCAAATGAAATATGTGGATCAACGCCACTGCCTGATCCCATAACTAAATCAGCTGGAACTTCTTTCGCTCCATTGTTTTCTTCTTTGATAGCCGTTGTTCTTTTCTCGATTTTTTCTTTTAGTTGCGGTGAGTATGGAGATAATTGACTGACCTCTGTCGGTCGGCCATGAATATATCTCGCTTCGGTGAATTCCTGTCCAATCAGTGCTGAACCAGTTACTTTATTATCTTCTTTCAGCATACTGCCATTTGCCTGGTAAGGGAAAAAGAGCTGTGCAATCCCTGTGACACCGAACGTATAGAACCCTCCACAAAGAAGTGTCATTATCAGAAAAAAGCGTAAGCTTCCTAAAATCTCTTTCTTCATTTGTCTCTTTCCTTTCTTAAGAAATAATCAGCGTCAACAGTAGATCGATTCCCTTGATCGCAATAAACGGTGCAATAATACCACCCAATCCATAAAGCAACAGATTATCTCTTAGAATACGGCTGGCTGGTTTTTCCTTGTAGGGAACGCCTTTTAGCGCTAATGGAATCAGCGCAACAATAATCAACGCATTATAGATTACTGCAGATAGAATTGCTGTCACCGGACTAGTCAGCTGCATGACATTTAATGCGGTCAGCTCTGGATAAATACTGTAAAAAAGCACTGGGATAACCGCAAAATACTTTGCAATATCATTCGCGATACTAAACGTCGTTAGTGCGCCGCGTGTCATCAGAAGCTGTTTGCCGATTTGTACTACCTTCAACAGCTTGGTTGGGCTCGAATCCAAATCGATCATATTGCCGGCTTCTTTGGCAGCTTGTGTGCCTGTGTTCATCGCAACAGCAACATCTGCCTGCGCCAATGCGGGTGCATCATTGGTACCATCACCTGTCATAGCAACCAAATGTCCCTGTTCCTGAAAATCACGAATCATCGTCATTTTATTTTCCGGTGTTGCTTCAGCTAGAAAATCATCCACACCAGCTTCTGCGGCAATTGCAGCCGCGGTCAATGGATTGTCTCCTGTGATCATGATAGTTTTTATACCCATTTTCCGCATATCGGAAAATTGTTCTTTCACACCATTTTTCACAATATCCTTTAGATAAATTACCCCCATGACCTGTTGATTTTTCGCAACAACTAACGGGGTTCCACCAGCCTTAGCGATCTGCTCCACTAGCAAATCACATTCCTCCGGATAGCTGCCGCCATGCTTCAGCACATACTGCTTGATCGTATCAGCAGCACCTTTGCGAATCTGATCTCCTTGATAATCGATACCACTCATTCTCGTTTTTGCCGTAAACTCAATAAATGTCACCTCTGCACCAGCCAATTCTCTTGAACGAATCTCAAATTTTTCTTTCGCAAGAACTACGATGCTCCGGCCTTCTGCTGTTTCATCAGCCAAGGAAGACAATTGCGCAGCATCGGCCAGCTCTCTCTCTGAGACACCCGCGACCGGTAAGAACTCACTTGCCCGTCGGTTGCCTAAAGTAATAGTTCCAGTTTTATCCAGAAGTAGAATATCCACATCTCCGGCTGCTTCAATCGCCCGACCACTCATGGCAATCACATTTTCCTTTGTCAGCCGACTCATTCCGGCAATCCCAATAGAAGAGACCAACGCACCAATCGTTGTCGGAGCTAGACAAATCAGCAACGCAATCACGATGACCGCCGATATGGCTTCCCCTGAGCCTGCCAGCGTGCTGGCAAAGGAAGTGAATGGAATCAATGAAAGAGACACACCCAGAAAAATAATCGTCAACATGATCAAAAGGATTTGCAGTCCGATTTCATTGGGTGTTTTCTTCCGCTGAGTACCTTCAACCATGGCAATCATTTTATCCAAAAAAGACTGCCCATTTTCAGAAGTGACTTTAATAATCAGATAATCGGAGACAACCGTTGTTCCTCCTGTTACAGCACTTCGGTCGCCCCCCGACTCTCGGATCACCGGCGCTGACTCTCCGGTGATCGCACTTTCATCAACAGAAGCAGCCCCTTCTACAACGTCACCATCCGCTGGAATCTGTTCACCCGCTCGAACATAAACCAAATCTTCTTTTTTCAAATCAGAGGAACGAATTTCAATCAGCTGATTCTTTTTTACATCCTCTATATTTTTTATCTTATACGTCAGAACATCCTTTTTCGCTTGCTTCAAGCTCTCTGCTTGTGCTTTGCCTCGACCTTCAGCAATCGCCTCGGCAAAATTGGCAAAAATCAAGGTCAGCCACAACAGAAAAGCAACCGCAATTGTAAACCAGCGAGGCACGTTCGGTTCAGAGAAAATCAAGATTGTTGATGCTGCTGCCCCTAGATAGACGACAAACATCACTGGATTTTTTATCTGAATCCGTGGGTCCAGCTTTTTGATTGCTTCCTTCAACGCCCATATAGTCTTATTTTTTTCCATTATTATCCCTGCCTATCTATTTTGAAAAAACTCAGCGATCGGTCCAAGCGCAACCGCCGGAAGAAAGCTTAATGCACCAACAACTAAAATAACAATGACCAGCATTGTCACAAATACAGGATTTACTGTAGATAAGGTTCCTTCGCTAATAGCACTTTGTTGTTTTCGACTAAAGCTTCCCGCCATGAAAATGACAGCTGCCATTGGTAAAAAACGAGACAGTAGCATCAATAAACTACCCAAATTATTCAGAAAATCTGTATCTGCCAGTAGCCCCCCAAAGGCACTCCCATTATTATTTGCCAATGACGTCGCAGCATACAAAACTTCGGAAAAGCCATGCGCGCCTTGATTGGTCAGCCATGAGAAAACAGCGGGATGAAGAACAAGCGCAGTGGCACCAAACAACGTCAAAAGCAACGGTGTTAAAACGACGATACTTGCCATCTTCATCTCAAATGGCTCGACCTTTTTCCCAAGATACTCCGGTGTTCTACCGACCAATAACCCAGCAATAAAAACCGTGAGCAAAATAAATGTCAGCATTCCGTAAAGCCCGCTGCCGATACCACCGAAAATAATTTCTCCCAGCTGCATCATGAACATCGGAACCAATCCACCCAATGGCGTAAAGCTATCCAGCATACTATTTACCGATCCATTCGAGGCTGCGGTCGTGCTGACTGCCCACAACGCAGACCAATCGATACCAAAACGAACTTCCTTCCCTTCCATATTCCCCATAGTCAACACATGAAGAAAATCTGGACTGGCAAATTCGTTGATTGCAATAACTAAGAATCCCACCGTTAAAAACAGGAAAGAAACAATCGCAATCGTTCGCCCTTGCTTCCATTCCTTGATCCAGAAGCCAAAAGCAATAATTAGCGCTGCCGGAATCAGCAGGATACTGATATTCTCTATAAAGTTACTGAGTACTGTCGGATTTTCAAAAGGATGTGCGGCATTGGCACCATAAAAGCCCCCACCATTCGTTCCTAATTGTTTGATCGCTACTTGGCTTGCTACAGTCCCTAATGGCAACCACAGCGATTGCCCGTTTAGTCCTTCATACGCCGTACCACTTGAAAAAGTTTGAACTGCTCCTTGAGAAATCAGCAGCAGCGAAACAATCAATGATAGCGGCAGCAGGATATAAAGGATGCCACGTGTCACGTCCTGCCAAAAATTTCCCAGCCCCTTTTCTTTCTTCTGAACAAAGCCCCGAATCAGCACGCACAATACCGCCATTCCAACGGCAGCAGAGAGAAAGTTTTGCACCGTTAACCCAAAAATTTGAGAAAACAAAGAGAGTGCTTCTTCCCCTGCATACGCCTGCCAGTTGGTATTCGTCACAAAACTGACAGCTGTATTCAATGCCAGTGTGACTGACATCCCTGATACAGCTTGACTGTTAAGTGGCAGCCATTGCTGCGTCAAAAGTAAAAGAAAAAGACTGATTATTGAAAAGAACGAAAGGAACACTATCGATAAAAAATATTTTTTCGCTGACATGTTTCCACTCGCAGCGTTACCAATCCCTTTATATACTAATTTTTCTATTGGTTGGATGAAACGGACATACCGTGGCGTCCTACCTTGTAAAATTTCAGAAATATATTTTCCCAGAGGAATTGCTAAAAGTAACAGTGTCAGTAAAAACACACCACCGCTGATCATTGTACTGTTCATTGCTCTCCCTCCTTGAATAAATACCAGAATAAATACACCATTGTTGCTATACCGATCATGCCTAAAAAGATTTCCATGCTATCCAGCTCCTTCTTTCAAAAAGAATAACATCTGCCATCTAAAGACGGTCTCAAGGTTTTTCATTTTTCTTTATACAATCTTTATACCTATAAGAAAAGCTACACGAGTTTGATCAGACTTTAAGTAAATTAGGAAATCCATTCAAAGATGCTCTTTATCTTTGCAATGAATTTATCTATTTACCGAAAAGTCTAACTCGTGGAGCTAGACATTAAGAAAAGCTACACGAGTTTGATCAGACTTTAAGTAAATTAGGAAATCCATTCAAAGATGCTCTTTATCTTTGCAATGGATTTATCTATTTACCGAAAAGTCTAACTCGTGAAGCTAGACATTAAGAAAAGCTACACGAACTTCACTGGTAACTCACCGTATCGAAACAGTAAATTTTCTGTTGGAAACTCCTTATATTTTTATAATCCTAATAGTTTGAAAAAATGAAAACGTCTTGACACAAACACCATGTCGTACTTTATGATGGAATGAAAGAAAAAGAGATGAGGTTGAGTATGGAACTAAAAAAAGTCAGTCAGGTATCAAAGGAATATAGGGTATCCACAAGAATGCTGCGCTATTATGAGCAAGTAGGTTTACTGGAAAGCCAAAGAAAGGAAGGATATGCCTATCGTGTTTATGACGAGCAAACCATCCTTCGATTACAACAAATCATCTTACTACGTAAATTACGGATTCCGGTAAAACAAATCATCCATATACTCAACAATTCTGATGCGATTCAGACTGTTGAAATTTTCAGACAAAATATCGATCAACTCGATAAAGAAATCACAGCGCTTTCTACAGTAAAAGACATCTTAGAACGCTTCACAAAGGAGATAAAGGAAAAAGCTGATGTAAAACTAAAGTTGCTTGGCGATGAGGCACTGCTTTCTGCAGTAAACTCACTTTCCTTTTCAGATAATCAATTAAAAAAATCAAAGGAGGAACCATCCATGAATGATTTGAACACAGCAAGCGAAAAATTAAACAAGCTAGAGGATAAGGATGTCCGTATTATTTATTTGCCACCAATGACGATTGCAGCAGCTTATGCCTCAGGAGAAGGCTGTGAGGGGAAAACGGCAGGGATGATCAGTCAATTTATCGCTGACACGGATTTATTGACATTGAAACCTGATGCTCGAAGCTTTGGCTTCGATTGTTCTGAAGGTGCTACTGCCGTAGGGGAAGGTTCGCATAGATACGAAACGTGGGTATCTGTTCCAGATGATCTGGACATACCGGCACCACTCGTGAAACGAGCATTTAGCGGCGGCCTGTATGCAGCTCATGTCCTTCGTTCTTGGGATTTTTCGGATTGGCGTTGGCTTAAAGAATGGGTGGAGACAAGCGAGCTATATGAAAACGACTGGGGATCGCCTCGTTGGGAATCGCCTGAAACGGTTTATGGCCAAGGCTTTGAGGAAACGTTAAATTTCTATAATTTCATCCAAACACATCACTCTGATATGAATCGTTTACAGCTCGATTTGCTCTTTCCTATACGAGAAAAATAGGCTACGATTATTGGAAAGAAAAGTGAGGTGTAAGATGAAAGAATACACAATCGGTTCCAGCTTGAATTTTGGTGGATTTACATGGCAAATACTAGATAACAAAAAGGATGCCCTCTTGCTCATTACTGATACGATCATTGAACAACGCTCGTATCACGATGCCTATACAGAAATAACATGGGCAGGCTGTGCATTACGAAGCTATTTGAATGGTTCCTTTTACGATGCCTTCAGTGAGGCCGATAAAGCTAGAATCCTTCCGGTCACCAATAAAAATCCGAATAACGAATGGTATAACACAACAGGTGGTGAAGAGACAGAAGATCATATTTTCTTGTTAAGCCTTGAAGAAGTTGCTTGTATGTATTTCGGTGACAGCAGCACAAACCTCTATCGGCCAGGAAAAAATCAGCGTTACTGGTTTCAAAGAAAGGACCCGAATAACAGCAAGCGGCTAGCCAAGCTATTGGACAAAGACGGTGAATGGTGGTGGCTGCGCTCTCCCGGTCGTGTAAATGTAAAGGCTGCCTACATTCATGGGACAGATGGAAACATAGGCATTCAAGGAAACAATATCTTAAAAGGTAATATCAGTGATGGTCGTTGTACGGGCGGTGTCCGTCCAACTTTATGGTTAAAGCATCCGTAGCCTAGCTGTTCAACACAAAATAAGTGATCGATTTACCTGCTCCTTCCATTGTCTAATACAATAAGGGGAACAGTGTCTATCGATCACTTTTACTTACCTAATAAAGTGGTAGGATGTGGGACATAACTCAATCCCACACACCTCTATACACCTAAAACCGAATAAACGGTGGGACAGAAAAGCGGTCCAAGTGTCCTGCTTTGCCTCGAGTAACCGCAGAGGCAGCAACTACTAGCAGCGAGCTGCGTCGATGTCCGCTCAACACTCGTAGGCCCTAAACTGCGACGAGCCACAAGCGAGAATGCATCAGTGGTAAACCACTGTGTTTCAAGGCTCTTCGACAATAAGTCGAAATTGTTGAGAATCACTAGTTTGTACGCAAAATAGATGATGAACAATACCTACTTGGTCAACAAAAATTTGTGATGATGCACCAAGTAGGAATCAATCAACATCGGAATGAAACATTCCGTGTTTCTTGTCATTTTCGTGAATTCCGCCTTATTGCTTAGAATCACTGTGACTGCTCTTTCGAGCAGAACAGATGATGAAAAGTACCTACCTGGTGCTTGAAGCTGAACACTTCGGTCCCAACCTCTTCCTTCTTTTTGGCTATTTACGACGCTCTTATTCAGCGCCTTCTTTTTTGAACGCCACTAAAATCAGTTTTGTTGCTTCCATCAAGACTGTTGCGCCCAGAGCTAACCCAATACAAATCATGATTTGTTCTAAGCCAAAGGCCGCTGGAATAGCAAAGACTTCTCTCAAGCCCGGAATCAACGTAACACTATATAAAACCGCACAAACCAACATAGCCAGTAAGACCATTTGATTCGAGAAGAACCCAGCTTGTAGGGCTGTCTGCGTATTTGAACGAGCCGGCATTGTTTGAAGCGTACGACACCAAATCAATGTTGAGAAGGACATTGCTACACCCATTTCAGCAGAATGCTGCATACCAAGCCATTGTGCAACAATTACAGCTACCGCAATCAAGATGCCCCGATACGTCACTGAAATCAAGGTATTCCCAGTAAAAATACCCGCATTCGGATCACGTGGCTGACGTTTCATGATCGTTGGTTCGCCTTTCTCCATCCCTAATGCAATTGCCGGTAACGAGTCATTGACTAGGTTAATGAACAGCAGTTGAAGCGCAGTAAATGGATTAGACCAGTCAGCGATCAAGGCAAAGATGATCGAAATGATTGCTCCCAGGTTTCCGGCAAACAGATAAGCAATTGATTTTTTGATGTTATCAAAGACATTTCGACCAACTTCTACAGCACTAACGATCGAAACAAAGTTATCATCGGTCAGAACCATCGCTGCCGCATCTTTCGCAACGTCTGTACCGGTTCCCATTGCGATACCGATATCTGCTTGTTTCAGAGCCGGTGCATCGTTCACACCGTCACCTGTCATCGCTGAAATGTGCCCCATCGTTTGCCATGCGCGCACAATTCTGATTTTATTCTCAGGAGAAACACGTGCATACACACTGACTTTTTTCAACACGTCGACAAGCTGTGGTTCACTCAACTCATCAAGCTCTGTACCAGTCAATGCCATGTCACCCTCTTTAAAAATCCCGATTTCTTTAGCAATCGCTACCGCTGTCGTCTTATGATCACCAGTAATCATGATCGTCTTGATTCCGGCTGAATGCGCTTCTTCAATCGCCTGAAAGACCTCTTCTCTCGGCGGATCGATCATCGCAACAAGACCAGCAAATATCAACCCATTTTCATCATCAAACGTAATTTCCTGTTGATCCAACGGTTTATAGCCAAATGCCAGTACACGCAAAGCACGAGTAGAAAATAGCTCGTTTTGTTCTTGGTACTTTTGACGAAGTGCTTCAGTCATCGGTACCACTTCACCATCTAGCAAAACTCGGTCACAGCGATCAAACACAATATCCGGACCACCTTTTGTCATCAGTAGTCGTTCGCCATCAATTTCATGTACTGTCGACATCAGTTTACGATCTGAATCGAAAGGAAGCTCATTTTGACGTGGGTACGTCTCACGAATCTCACGATAGCTTTGATTATTGGCTTCACTAAAATCGATCAACGCTACCTCAGTAGGATCACCCAGCTTACTGCCATCCTCTGCAATAATTGCATCGTTTACCAATACATTGATCTCCACTAACCGTTTTTCCCCCAGCGACCAGCTAGACGGCTCTTGATTAAAGTCACCCGTTTCGCCATTTGGCAGATAGTAGTCAACGACCGTCATCTTATTTTGCGTCAAGGTTCCTGTTTTATCTGTACAAATAATACTGGTTGACCCTAAGGTTTCTACTGCCGGAAGCTTACGAATGATCGCATTCTTTTTCGCCATCGTTTTTGTTCCAATAGACAATACGATCGTCACGATAGACTGCAAGGCTTCTGGAATAGCCGCTACGGCTACTGCTACAGCAAACATGAAGGCTTGCACGACACTTTCCGTCATATCGCCTGATTGGTCACCCATAAACAAACGAGCCAACTGAATCCCCAAAATAACTAAGGAGAGAGCTAAAATTGCCAAACTTAGCTTTTTACTAAAGCTGTCCAACCCTTTTTGTAAAGGTGTTTTGTGCTCATCTGTCGATTCCAGTAAACCGGCAACCTGACCGATTTCGGTTTGTCCGGCAACCGCCGTAACTAAAACCTTCGCTCGACCATAGGTAACAATCGTTCCGCTATGAACCATATTCACTCGATCGCCAACAGGCACTGTCCCTTCAATCTCCGTCACTTCTTTTTCAGCTGATGTCGATTCACCTGTAAGCATCCCTTCATCGACCTTCAATGAACTCGCTTCTAGGAGACGACCATCCGCTGGCACATAATCCCCAGCTTCTAAGGAAAATACGTCACCGACTACTAAATCTTTTGCCGCAATGGTCTGTTCTTTGCCATCACGGATGACACGTGCATCGGGCGCTGACAAATTTTTCAAAGCTTCTAAGGAGCCCTCTGCTTTTTTCGTCTGAATCACACTAACGACTGAGTTCATCAGTAGTACGATAAAAATGACTAATGATTCAACATAAGCACCCATAACCATCTGAACAACAGCAACGATCAGCAAGACAATAACCATCGCATCCTTGAATGTTTCAAGAAACAGCTGCAAGCTGGATTTCTTTTTCTTTTCTGCCAATTGATTGTAGCCGTTTGTTCTTAGACGTTCTGCAGCATCTGCTGACGAGAGACCATTTTCAGTACTCTTTGTTTCTTTAAATACCTCTGTGATACTTTGCTTGTAAGTCCTACTTTTTTGACTCTCCTGTTTTTCTTCCACTTCTATGACCCTCCAATGTATTTACATCTCTGATATCTCCAGTGTCTTTCCCTCATCTTAAGTAAAAAAGAGACCTAAGACAAGAGAAAAGCTACTTGTCTTAGGTCTCACCATTTCATATAATACCAGAAAACCATTTTCATGATTGACTTACTGTTGATATTATCGCAACAAAATTTGCTGCTGGTTACTCCCCCAAGGGAAATATCTGATTGATAAACAGTTTAACTGAACAGATGTCATTTTGCAAGAGATTTACTAAAATTAAACAGCTGCCGTTTCACGAATCGTTTCAAACGCTTTAGACCACTCGATCAGCTCATTCAGCATGTCCGTCACACCAGCTTCCATATGTGCACCCGGATTGAAGGTTGAGAAGTTTTCAAAATCAGTGAATAAGTTGAATGCTGGATTGGTACGCACATCCGCTATCTTTTGTTCAGCTAATACCATGCGAAGCTGTTCTGCCGCACGGATTCCGCCACCTGAACCATAGCTGACGATTCCAGCTGCCTTGTTGAACCATTCGTCACGTGCGCTGTCTAAAGCGTTCTTCAAAGAAGCCGCCATTCCATGGTTGTATTCTTGAACGACAAATACATAGCCATCTAATTCATCGATTTTTTTATTCCAGGCTGGATTTGGTGTACCTGTACCTAAAAATGGTAAATCGTATTCTTTCACATCAACAATTTCAAAGTCATGCTCAGAATGTTCACCCGCAATTTTCTTTATGTATGCTCCAACCTGTGGACTTACGCGTCCTTCTCTTGTACTTCCTAAGATAATCCCAAATTTCATGATAATTGCTCCCTTACTTTTTTAATTTTTTAGTATAGCCTTACTATACACACTTATTTTTAGTAAGTAAAATAATATGCTTACTAAAAATAAGTGAATGAATTAAAAAGTAAAGTTGCTTGATATTATACTTTTCGAAATTGAGACAGAACCCCATCTACATCCTTATAAATCAACGCATTCTTGGTTATTCTCAACGTCTCATCGATTTTATCTGCTCGAAGAAAACGAGAGCCTGATGCCGATTCAAGCAAGGACAACCCAAACTTATACAAGACATCATATCTTTTAGCTATCTGTAAATAAAGAGTGCCATTTTCCAAGATGATTTCAAAAGAACCACTATTATTTTCTGCAACGTATTTACCAACCAATTCCTCTCGCAGTTCGCTTGATAATACTGCGGGTGTTTCTATTGGTGCCGTATATTTCTTCCCAAAACGAATCTCAGCTAGTTGCTTTGTAATAGCTGTTACAGGTAATACTGCTTGATTGCTCAGGAATATCACAGTAAATTCCTTTTCCGGAAATTGCTTGATCGAACTGAAAAAGCCATCAATGATTCCCATATGCTGTCGGTATTTTTGACCCATTAGAAGCCCAATATCCCAGCCGCAGGCATAGGTTTCCTGAAACGGTTCAAACATTTTCAGCGCACTGTCTTCACCAATCAATTGATTTTCCTGTACCGCTTGATTCCAAATTTGTAAATCTGAAAGCGTAGAATACATGCCATACGCCCCTAACGGAAAGGATAGATTGGTCTTGACCGTCTTGATTTCTGACCCCCAATAGCTATAACTATCCGCTAAACCACGAACAATTTCTTGCTCATTCAGGCACCCTGAGTCTGCCATCCCCAATGGCTCCAAAATATACCGCTGTAAAGCCTTTTCATAAGAGAGTTCGGTAACAATTTCGATGATTTTCGTCAATACAAGATAATCAGAAGAAGAATAGGCATGTTGTGTCCCCACTTCAAACAATCGTTCTTGCTTATCGATCCAATCAATCATCTCATCTAGAGTTTTAGTCAGTCGCATGTCCTTATCCCAAAAATCAGGGCATGATGTAAAGTCAGGAATCCCTGTTGTGCAGGTCAAGCAATGATAGATAGTTGTTTGCGAACTATCTGAAAAATCACGTATATACTGTTGTATCGAATCATTGATATTCAGCTTTTTCTCCTCTTGAAGAATAAAAACCAACATAGAAGTGAACGCCTTTGTTAAAGAACCAATCATAAATTTTGTTTTCAAGCTATTTTCAATACCGCATTCAATCGATGCCTGCCCATAACTTTTCTGAATAATCGGTTTTCCCTTGTCTAAAACCAGAAGATTCCCTTGTAAATAGCCATTTTTATCGTAAAACTCTAAGTATTCATTTAACGAATCAATATATGCCATATCCTCAGCTCCTCTTTACTAGCATAACACACCCTTTGAAACAAAGCCGAAAAACCGAGAGATTTTAATAATCTCCCGGTTTTATATACCTCAAAATTCTTATAGTATTCATTACTAAATCGAATCCTCATATACTATCATCACTTTACTCTGCTATTGAAATCTTTCCAGCACTTTATAAAAATAGCTATTCTAAAACATTCGTAATCGCCTGTTTCATTTTTTCAATATAACTCATGATATCTATGTCGTTGTTCTCAATGTATCTCCATGCAATAGCACCCCAAAATAGTAAATTCCCCATTACCAAAAATAGAATAATCCGTTTGTTTCTTGCAGCCAGATAGGCGTCCCGCCATTTAGGTTCATTTCGACGTTTTCGCAAAAATTCATACGTATGATATGCCATAAAAACACCCCTTTTATTTAGTTTAAGATAGCAAATAGATAAATGCAATATAAAACAAACTTAAAAACTAGTTTTTCAACTTCAAAGTATTTTATCATTCATTTCAAGAATTCAATAATTATTATATTCTGTTGCATGACTATTATCACAGGAAGGATATGTAGCCCAATAAAAAAAGACATGCTGATTCGCATGCCTAAATTTACTACTTATTAACCACTTATTTTTATGATAATCAAATCATCAACTACCCTTACGTCATCTACTTGCATCGGCTGCTCCTGCACGTTCTGTTGTGCCTTTTTATAATCCTTTGCATTAATTTTCTGTACCTTATATCCTAAAGTGTTGAGGAATCCTCCGATTCGACCGCTTGAACCAATAGACGACCCATGATCCCATTCAAAAAAGCTTTTTCCCAGCACATCGCCTTGGTAATCTTCATCATCCACAGGAAAATGTTTTGCACCCAAAGCAACTAATTTATACGCCGATAGATCGGTTACTCCTTGATTTTTTAGTTTATCCGTTATTTGTTGAACATACGCTACCTCTTCTTGAAATTTGTTCTTTTCCTGTATGCCAAAATGATTGGTTTGCTTCATCTGTATACCCCCAAAGAATATCGCGAAACAAAAAACAGCTACTTTAACAGGCCATTTTGATATCCGATGAGATACAAAAAGATAGAGAAATGCTGTAAACAGCGGTAGAACAGGAGCCAATGTACGCACAGGTCCAATTTGACCGAGAACAAAGATATTGGCATTACTTACAAGCAATAATCCTAAGGCTGAAAACATTAGCCATAATCGATTTTTAGTTCTGGTAAGTAACAGAAAAATCGTTAGAATGATTCCTAAAGGTAATGCATACGTATAATACACATTATTAGGAGAAAGATAAATTTTTTCAAGTTCAGTCCCCATCCCTTCAAAGATCTTTCCAAGAGGTTTTTTACCCCAAATAATTCCTGATTCTACATAATCTATTTTAGGCGCATCATAAAGAGTAAGAAACAACTGAAATAGAAGATTATTCAAAATAAGACTGACAACAAAAACTACTACGTATGGCGAAATAAAAATCAAGTATTGTGTAAAACTAAGCTGCGCCATATTGATCAGCAAACACAGAATCACCATGATAGAAAAAGCGACAAATGCGACATAGTTCGAGGGATACACAGAGAAGCCCATAACACAAAAAAGCACACTGCCTATTAAATATGCGCCATTTTTTCTTTCAGTTGACAAATAAATCAAATGGACAGATAAAAAAATGAGCAAGTAAGAAAATGCAACTTCCACACTTTGTAAAACAAAGTTGAACTGCTCAAGTAAAATAGCTGAGGTACTGAACAATAACGGAATAACACTTAGCTCCGAAGCGGACAGCCCACCACAAACTTGAAAAAATATGTAGCCTAAATAAATCACTATTACACATAAAATAGTATATGTCACAACATTGGCAACCCTTATATTTAACTCATAGCCGGTAATAAATTGTTTCATCAGAAACAACCCATAACGACCAATAGATAACCATTGCATGAAGCCATTTTCTTTACCATTAGCTATAAAATCTTCCGTATCGATAGAATAATTTTCAAATACAATTTTAGGCCAATAGGTGAGTGCGATGATCAAGAAGCAAAACAATGCATAAAATTTCTTTTCTGTTAAAAACAATCCGAGACTTGTTCTTTCCTTTAAATTTTTTTTGTTCATACTTTCTCCTTTTTCCAACAACATAATGAATCAGAGACTACATACATTCTGAGCTAACGAAATCACACCTAAAAAGCACCCAACAAAACCAAGGCATTGATTTCATAAAAATAGCTTCCCTCCTTCTCTATTTTTCCTTTTTTTATTATACTTTCAGAAAATCAACTAGAGAATCCTGAAAAGATCAAAGGTATTTGCATTTTAATAAAAGTAAACTAGTTCTACGAAACTCTCTTTTCTGATGATGAAATCCATAATGACCATAAAGATATTCATCACTAGATTTCTTCAGGCATGTCCTATTATTGAAATAATAACTGTTCGGGAATCCGTTCTATTATCTCATAAGTATACTATTGACTTCTTACAAATTATAGTCATTACTCAAAAAAATAGTTATTTTCTTTGAAAATAAAGTCATGCTACGTCTATCTGATAAAAAAACAAAGAAAAAATAAGTATGCCTTTTATAACAAGTTTTTACTCTTGTAAAAAAGACAAAATATATACAATTAAAAAAGACGAATATCCCATTCTTTTCAAAAACTAAAAGGAACGTAAGGTCTTTACTTTTTTCTTAATGATTTTCAGTTAAAATATTCAACTAGGATTTTTTCAGATGAATATCATATCATTCCTTCCGAAAAAAATTTCCATTTTCAATTTTTTTCTCAATAAAAACCGTGAGATTTTTAATAGTCTCACGGTTCTGCACTTTTTCATAATATAATCTTGCTGAAAACAGGGTACTTTACTCTTCCACAAGCACTTTAAAAACTGTTTCGCTTTCAAAAACTTCTCCCGGTCTCAGAACCACATCACCCCATTCAGGATAATCTGTTACGCCAGGCGGTACTTGTGTTTCCATTGTGATTCCACCGTGATCAGCAAGCTTCTTCCCATGCAACTCCGGACCTCCAGCGCCAAAGTTAGCAGTGAAGACCACCACGGATGGTGCATCTGTGGTCATTTCAATCGTCACTCTCTTATCAGGAGAAATCAATGTCGCTTGAGGGGCTTCAGTCGTTAAAATAAACGGATGGTCCAAGCCATCGATACCACTTGATTCAGAAGCAACGCCTGCGAAAAGTTCTGACATTTTTTTGCCTTTGGTAAAGTCAAAGACTGTTCCTTCTACTTCAACAAGCTTTCCTGTCGGAATAACCTCTCCTGTCACTTCTACATAGCGATCGGCATTCATTTGTAGGATATGATCATCGATTGCTTGAGAGGGGTCACCTGTCAAATTGAAATAGACATGATTTGTTGGGTTATAAATCGTCGCTTTATCTGTTGTCGCAGAATAATGGATGACCCATTCATTCTCACTAGTTAAACTGTACTTGACTGTTACTGACAGATTGCCAGGGAAGCCTTGATCCGCATCTTTACTTTCTAAAGTAAAAATGACAGATACGCGGTCTTGTTTTACCTCTTCTGAGGCTTGCCAAGTATATTTATCAAAGCCGTAGCCGCCATGAAGATTATGCCCTGTTTCAGGATCGATCGTTACTTGGTATTCGTCACCATCGATTGAAAACTTTCCGTGTTTGATCCTTCCTGCGAACCGACCAACAGATGAACCGATGTATGGATCTTTTTCCAGATATTCCTCTGCTGAGTCAAAACCTAAAATCGTCTCACGCAGTTCCCCATCCACCATAACTTTTAAGGACACGACACGAGCACCTTGGTCTGACACAGCCAACTCTGTTCCTCTATCATTTTTCAGGATAAACAATTGGGCATTCTTACCGAATGATTTTTTGATGATTTCCATATTTTCCGTCCTCTCTCTTTTTACTAAGGTAATTATACAACAAAAAGAAATGAAAGGGCTTAACCAACCAATCGCCTTAGACAAGTTGCTGTATCAAATTTGGCACTTTGCACAGCCGCTCTTCCTTTCCCTTCTATATAAAAAATGACGGGGTATCCGTCTATCACCGAACATCCCCGCCATTGTTAAAGCTATTTGATTGTTACATATTCCAAATCAACCAACTTCGCCCATGTTTCGATCTGATCGGATGTCAGATTCAAGGACACAACAGTATGGTGACCACCACCTGTTTCGATCCACGATTTGATTCCCTCATGGAAATCTGGTTTCGGTTTCCACATCACACGTGCTACCGGTAATTTCGGTGCCGCTTCTGTTGGTTCAAACAGATCAACCTCATTGATCAACAGTTTGTAGTGTGTGCCAAAATCTGCCATAGAAACAACGACGCCCGCTCCTGCTTTTCCATCAAATACCAAGCGTGCCGGATCTTCGCGATCACCCATAGAAAGCGGTGAAACAACGATTTTCGGTTTATTATTTGCTAAGCTTGGATCGACCTCCATCATATGTGATTGAAGAATTGCTTCTTGTCCAGCAGCCATCTCATAGGTGTAATCTTCCATAAAGCCAGTATTTTCATTTCTAGCCATAACCTTCATCAAACGGTCGATTGCTGCTGTTTTCCAGTCACCCTCACCGGCAAAACCATAACCTTCTGCCATCAAACGTTGGACAGCCAATCCCGGCAGCTGCTGCATGCCGTACAGGTCTTCAAAGTTTGAGCTGAATGCATTATAGTTACCTGCTTCAAGGAAACGACGTATCCCGATTTCCTGACGAGCCTGAACCTTGACATGGGCTTCCCATTTATCCTGTGCATAATCACCATAGTCGAAGTCATATACTTCTTTGTATTCTTCGAACAGCGCATCGATTTCTTCCTCTTTGACCGCATCTACATATTGCACTAAATCACCGATACCGTAATAATCAACAACCCAGCCAAATTGAATCTGAGCTTCCACTTTGTCACCTTCAGTCACGGCCACATTTCGCATATTATCACCGAAACGAGCAACCTTGATATTGAAGCTTTCATTGAAGGCAACCGCTACATCCATCCATTCAGCAATTTGCTTTTGAACCTCTGAGCGTTTCCAATAACCAATCACTACTTTGTTTTGTTTTTTCAAACGGGCATTGATAAAACCGTACTCTCGATCTCCATGTGCCGCCTGATTCAAGTTCATAAAGTCCATATCGATCGTTTGCCACGGAATACTTTCATTGTATTGTGTCGCCAAATGAAGGAGCGGTTTTTGTAATAATTTTGTTCCTCGTATCCACATTTTCGCAGGTGAAAATGTATGCATCCAAGTGATCACACCCGCTACTTCATCCCGATAGTTGACCTCTTTCATGATTTTCGTGATGGTGTCCGGAGTCACAGCTAACTCCTGTAGTTTGATTGGGTAAGGTAAAGTGCCACTGTCGTTCAAAGATTTGACCATTTCCTCTGCGTGCGCTCGTACTTCCTGTAACGCTTCTTCTCCATATAAGTGTTGCGAACCTACTACAAACCAAAATTCTTTCTGATCGATTGTTAACATCTCTTTCTTCCTTTCTATTATGGGGTTCTTTTTTAAGTCAACGGTCGTCCTTATCTTCTGCCAACTGTTTTTGATTGTTGGTCTAAGCAATGATTTGTGCTGACTGTTTTTCCTGTTTTCGTTGTCTATTTTTGTCCGTAATAGGCATCCTTGCCATGCTTACGTAAATAGTGTTTATCTAAAATTCGCTGAGGCAGCTCTTCTGAAAAATGATTCAACTGACGAGCGAAAAGATTCATCTTGCAAACCTCATCTAAAACGACTGCATTCATCACTGCGCTGTCCGCTGTTTTTCCCCATGTAAATGGCCCATGCCCGTGTAGGAGAACACCCGGAACTTCCATTGGATCGATCCTGCGTTTTTCAAAGGTCTCAATAATGACATTTCCTGTTTCTTTCTCGTACCCGTTATCGATTTCTTCTTGCGTAAGAAAACGCGCACATGGAACGCTGCCGTAAAATGTATCTGCATGGGTCGTCCCCATCGCTGGCACATCCAATCCAGCCTGGGCCCAAATCGTCGCCCAAGTCGAATGAGTATGGACGATTCCACCAATTTCACTATACTTTTTATAAAGAACAGCATGGGTCGGTGTATCGGACGAAGGATTCATTGCTCCTTCAACCACGTTACCTTCTAAATCACAGACCACCATATCTGCCGGCTTCAACGTTTCATAATCAACCCCGGATGGCTTGATAACAAACAAGCCTTTTTCCCGATCGATTCCACTGACATTGCCCCACGTATATTTGATCAGTCCTTGTTTTGGCAGTTCCAGATTGGCGTAAAAAACTTCTTCCTTCAATGCTTCCAGCATTTGGTTCCCTCCTTGTTTCATTACTAACGAGACTTTATTGACCTAATTCAAAAATTCAATTGCTGCTTTTTCAATCGGCAGACCCGCTTCATATCGCTTCATGAAAAGATTGAAGCCTTCAACATCAGCTGGATCAGGCGCTACTTCAACGCCTTCATTTTGCCCAAATACTTGTTGATCTAAATAATCAGCTAAGCTCAAATCAGATGTAGCGTGCTGTAAATAATCGGCTAGTAAAGCAATCCCCCAAGCACCACCTTCGCCAGCCGTTTCCATCAAAGAAACAGGGGTATTCATCGCTGCCGCCAGAATTTTCTGTGCCACACCTTCTGTTTTGAAAATACCGCCATGTCCCAGTACCTTATCGATCGCTACCCGTTCTTCCTCAACAAGAATTTCCATTCCCATATGCAAAGCACCAAAGGCAGAGAATAAATGAACACGCATAAAATTAGCTAAATTGAAGTTGCTGTCAGGTGTCCGTACAAATAAGGGACGACCTTCCGGCATATGTGTGATATTCTCTCCTGAGAAATAGCCATAAGACAATAAGCCGCCACAATCCGGATCACCCGTCAACGCTTGTCGGAACAGTACTTCATATAGCTTTTCAGTACTGATTTCAAAACCACTTGCTTTTGCAAATTCTCGGAAAATATTGACCCACGCATTGATATCTGAAGAACAGTTATTTGCATGAACCATCGCTACAAGATCGCCAGCTGGCGTGGTTACCATATCTAACTCCGGATGAACCTTTTTCAGTTCTTTTTCTAAGACGATCATCGCAAAAACAGAAGTACCGGCAGAAACATTCCCTGTCCGTACGGCTACACTGTTCGTCGCCGCCATCCCAGTTCCGGCATCCCCTTCCGGCGGACACAGTGGAATCCCTGCTTCCAGACTACCTGATGGATCAAGTAGCTTAGCACCTTCTGCGGTCAATATCCCGGCAGCTTCTCCGGCAACCAACACCTCTGGTAAAATCTGTTTTAGTTGCCAAGGGTACTGATGCTCCGCCACTTTTTGATCAAAAATAGCAAGCATCTGTTCATCATAATTTCTTATTTTTGGATCAATCGGAAACATTCCGGAAGCATCACCAACGCCCAGTACTTTCTTACCCGTCAGCTGCCAATGGACATAGCCGGCTAATGTTGTAAAGAACGCAACATCCTTAACATGTGTTTCCTGATTTAAAATCGCTTGATACAAATGAGCAATACTCCAACGCTGTGGAATGTTGTAATGAAACAGCTCAGTCAGTTCTTTTTCAGCATCAGCGGTAATTGAATTTCGCCACGTGCGAAAAGGAACCAGTAATTCGCCAGACTGATCAAATGCCATATAGCCATGCATCATTGCACTAAACCCGATCGCGCCGATTTTCGTTAATTCCGTATCAAACTTTTCTCGAACATCTACCTTCAACGCCTGATAACTAGTTTGTAATCCGTTCCAGATTTCCTCTAAGCTGTATGTCCAAATACCATCGATCAATTGATTTTCCCACTCATGACTCCCCGAAGCGATAGGCTGCTGCTTTTCATCGATCAGCACTGCCTTGATTCGCGTTGAGCCAAGCTCGATTCCCAGTGATGTTTTTCCCTGAATAACCGACTCTTTTGCTGTTTTCGTATCCATATCGATCCTCCTGTATACGTTTTCAATTGTTCCTAAAAAAAATTCTCCTTGAAAGAATGTTTCCTTCAAGAAGAATTATAGCATTTTTGTACGTACATGTAAATTGATTTAAAAAACATTTGTACGTACTTTTAAAAATAACTACCAATTGCCGATTGGACACCTTTTTGAAGGTAGCGATGCTCTGAACTTATAATAGCAGCCGCAGCCTGTGCAGGTATCGTTGACACGCATAGAACAGCTCTCACAACAATTCATTCGCTGCTGCCTTATCTCCGCTGATACAATCATAGGCTCTAACGCAAGCTGTTCCATGATCAATTGCTCAACGTCCACTGCTTGTGCTGCCTGCTGCTGCTCACAACGAACGCAGCCCATTTAATCTGCCAGCTCCAGCTGAATCGTCAAAACAGCTTTAGCCGGAATCATTACAGTTAGCACACGTCCATCCACTTTATAATCGGAAAACGGAATAATCACAATGTCCTCCGGATGCTCAAAATCATTGTGGCTATCCATCTTTTCTCCACATATGTAGCGACTCGACTGGACTCCTTTTACCAATGATTCTAGCTGAAAGTCGATGCGCTGGTTGCCTTCAAGTGCATAATTGCAGATAGAGAGGTTCAACTGATTGCCCTTTTTGGAAATCGTATAGGAGAGGTTCTTACTCCCTTGACCATAACTATCTACATACTGAGCATCCTGATGAACCTGATACAAATCGAATACGTGGTAAGTCGGTGTTTTTACCATTGCAGCGCCTTCTGTCAAAAGCATTGCTTGGAGTACATTTACCGTTTGGGCAATATTCGCCATCTGTACCCGCTCTGCATGCGCATGGAAAATATTCAAGGTAATAGCTGCTACCATAGCATCACGAATTGTATTTTGCTGATAAAGAAATCCTGGATTTGTTCCCGGCTCGACCGCCAACCAAGAACCCCACTCATCAATAATCAGTCCTATTCGTTTTTCCGGATCATATTTATCCATGATCGTAGTATGCTTCGTGATCAGTTCATTCATTTTCTCCGCACTTTCAATCAGCGACCACCAATGCTCTTCGACAAAATTCAAGGCCGGACCTTTTTCCTCCCAAGCACCAGTCAAGGCATAGTGATGTAAGCTGATCCCATCCATAAATGGTGCGGCACTCTTCATGACCTCTTCCATCCATTCATAATCGTCCACATTCGGGCCACAAGCGATCTTATAAATTTTTTCTTTGTCATACTGACGTACATAGGTCTGGTATTGACGATATAAATCCGCATAATAGTGCGGCCGCATATTGCCGCCGCAGCCCCACGATTCATTGCCGACACCGAAAAACTTGACCGCCCAAGGCTCCTCTCTGCCATTTTCACGGCGGAGACTTGACATAGGTGATTCACCGGCCATCGTCATATACTCGACCCATTCTTGCATCTCCTGAACCGTTCCACTGCCGACATTACCATTGATATATGCGTCGCAGCCTAATTGATCGATCAGCTCAAAAAATTCATGTGTTCCGAAGTGATTGGTCTCTGTCACACCGCCCCAATGGGTATTGACGATTTTCTTGCGTTCCTCAATCGCGCCAATCCCATCTTTCCAATGGTATTCGTCCGCAAAGCAGCCACCTGGCCACCTTAATACAGGGATCTGAATGGCCTTCAACGCTTCCACCACATCTGTTCGCATGCCATTTTTATTCGGAATACTCGAATCCTTCCCAACATAAAGCCCATCATAGATACAGCGTCCCAAATGCTCAGCAAAATGCCCGTAAATATACCTGCTGATCATCGGTCCTGTTTTTTGATCCACTATGTTTATCATCTGTTCACCCGCTTAGATCGTTTTTGTATAGCCTATAGGTTCACCAAACACCGGAAAGCCGTTTTCATCCCAAGAAAAAACTTGCGCATTGGCATGTCTATTCGGGTTATCCAGCGGATCGCCCGCTTTGTTCTTTTCCGGACGAGCATGGTAAATCAATACATCCTCTTCTCCGTTCTCACTCTTAGTAAACGAATTATGCCCCGGTCCAAACTGACCGTTTTTCTCCGATGTCACAAAAACAGGTTCGGACAACTTATGCCAAGAATACCCGTCCAGCAAATCTGCCTCTTCATCCGCCCATAATAGCCCCATCGCATAATTTTCATCGGTTGCACTTCCTGAATAGGTGATAAACACCTTACCATTTCTGATAAGTACTGCTGCACCCTCATTCACAGAAAAACCGATTTTTTCCCAGGCATATTCCGGTATCGACAAAAGCACTTGCTCGCCCTTCAAGGTCCAAGGGTTCTCCATTTCAGAAATATAGAGATTCGAATTTCCCGGAATACGCGGGTCCTGTTGCGCCCAGACGTAATAGAGCTTCCCTTTGTGCTGAAAGGCGGTGCCGTCCAAGCTGAAGCTGTCAAATTTTGTTACCAGCTGTCCTTTTTCGATCCACTCCGTATTCATTGGATCGACGTTTTTATTCTCGATCACAAACATCCGATGGTGGTGGTGCCGATCCCGCAGCTGTGCATCATCACTAGCTGCAAAATAGATATACCACCGATTATTGATATAATGGATTTCCGGTGCCCAGATCAGCTCGCTCATTAAGCCTGTCTCCGGCGCATGCCAGACAAGCACTCGTTCTCCTTCTTCAAGCTCGTTGATACTTTTTGCTCTTCGCAGCTCAATTGCCTGATAGCCAGGCAGCGAACCGGTAAAATAGTAAAAGCCATCTGTATGCTTATAGATCCACGGGTCTGCCCGCTCGATAACAATTGGATTTTTATATGTCGTCTTTTCTGTCATAAGCCTTCCTCAACCCTTTTTTATTTTGATTACATTCCATGAATACTTTTCAACGGAAACAACCAGTCGTTGCTTTTCTAAAAACGTGATATTCTTGGTTTCAGGAACGATTTTGTCTGGTGTTTCCCGCAAATTTTTATCTGAAAGCTGATCGCTTTTCAGTACAATATGCTCGCCATGTTCTACTAAGTCAAAGTCATGATCCAAGCTGACTGTCTGGGCTTGATCTCGTCTATTTACAAGAAACACGACCAACTCATCCTCGTTTTCAACGATCACACTATCCACAAATGGAACGTTTTTTATTTTTTCACAATCATAGGTTGGACCTTCAAAGGTTTGTCTCAGAACCTTTCCTTTCGCATAATTCGAAAGGTGAGCCATGATATGGTAGGTCGGGTTACACCAAGCTTTGCCCTCAGCATCCGTTAAAATCAACGGAATCGTATTGACCAGCAAGGACTGACAGGCAATTTTCACTCGATCCGCATGTCGTAAAATCGACAAACCCAATGAGCCGAACAAAAGCGCATCCTCCATTGTAAAGTAGCACCAGTCGATTGGACTTCCTACCTGAAAATCTTCATGCATTTTTTCCGGTTGAGAATGAACATTCCATTCATCAAAAGCCAGATACATGGTTTTCTCACTTCGTAGAGACCCCTTTACATAATCACAGGCGGCAACGACCTCTTCGATCTGACGATCAAAACGATACGATTTCGCTAAGTAAATCGGCGTATCATCCCGCTCATTTTTCGGCGGCTTCGTCAAATCATCTTCGTCGTACTTATCGATATAATTATGCAACGCCAGATAATCCACCGTTTCATAGGCTTGTTCCAGCGCGATTCGATCCCACTCTGGATAACTCGCAAGTCGTGGTGTTGAGCTGCCGACTAAGATCGTTTCAATTGAATCGTCTACCAACTTCATGACCTTCGATGCCTCATTTGCCAATCGTCCATATTCATAGGCACTTTTTGCACCTATTTGCCAAGGGCCATCCAATTCATTCCCCAGACACCAGAGCTTGATGCCAAATGGTTCTTCCTTGCCATTTTCCCTGCGCAAATCGCTCCAATAAGAATCCTTCGGAAAATTGCAATACTCAACGATGTTCCGTGCATCGTCGATCCCTTTCGTTCCAAGGTTAACAGTAAAGATCGGCTCTGCTTGTGTATGCTGCAGCCACTCAAAAAATTCGTGGATGCCAAAGGTGTTCGGTTCGATACCGCGCCAGGCCAAATCGATTTTTTTAGGGCGATTTTCTACCGGACCAATCGTATCAAGCCAATCATAGCCAGAAGTAAAATTCCCACCGGGGTAGCGAATCACGCCCAAATTCAACTCTTTAATCAACTTAAGAACATCTAAGCGAAAGCCATTTTCATCTGCTTCGGGATGTCCCGGCTCATAGATTCCTGTATAGACAACACTACCCATATGCTCAACAAACGAGCCAAAAAGTCTGGGGCTGATGTCGCCAACCAAAAAATCTTGCCGTATTTTTATTCTTGATTCATTCATTCGATCACCCTGCGCTTTCTAGATAGTATAAGCTGGAGCAGTTTCCACACAGCCCCGGCAAAGAGGAAAATAAATGGCGGAAACAAAAAGACCAATAGTGTAAAAAGAACAATCAGGATCGTGCCCAGCAAATTTCCTGCAAATGCAACCACTACATCTAGCGAGCTTTGTTCAAATAGTCGAAAAGCGGATTGCTTTTCTGACTGACTGCAATTATCGATCCACGAAAGTAAAAACATCAAATAGATAATAGAAACAACATAGCCGCTGATCAGCAACAACTGGCTGTTTTCCTGCAACAATAGATTCGCGGCAGCAAGAATAGCCACGGTCAGAGCACTCAGCAACATGTTAACAACCAGATGCTTTTTGATCCCAGTGAAAAAGTGATAAAAAATACTTCCGGTCGTTCCGCCCTGCCACTGCTTCATCACATACAGAACAGCTGTTGATGCCGGCACAAGGGTCACGATCGGTAAAGAAGCAATCACCCAAAGCAGACCAAGTAACAGATAATCTGAAAGTACGATCAGCTGTGCATAGATTTTCGTTTCAACCAATTTCATTGCGCTCACCCTATTCCTTCATGCCTGACATTGCGGTTCCTTGAACAAAGTATTTCTGTGCAAAAATGTAGATGATCAACAATGGCAGCATAGAAATCACCGTTCCTGCCATAACCGGTCCATAAAACGAAATGTTCTGCCCTGAGAACAGCGCTAATCCGGCTGGCAGCGTCCGCATTTTAGAACTACTTGTTAGAATCAGCGGATACAGTAAGTCATTCCAGCTATTCATCAATGTGAAGATCGCCAATGAAAGTAATGTCGGCTTGCTCAAAGGCAGCATGATCTTCCAGAAGATACCAAATTCATTCAAGCCATCGATTCGTGCCGCTTCTTCCAAAGAAGCCGGTAATGTAATAAAGAAAGAACGCATCATGAAAATCCCAAAAGCTGTCGTCATTCTTGGAATGATCAATCCGGCATACGTATCCAGCATTCCCAATAAATTGACCTCGATGAATAACGGGATCATGAAGACCTGAAACGGAATCATCATGGTTAGCAGAACAAAATAGAACAACGCAGATTTTCCTTTGAAGTGCATCCGAGCAAAGGCATAGCCTGCCAGTGAGTCAAAGAAAATCGAGGTGATCACTGTACCGCCAGCAAAGATCACTGTATTTTTGATATAGTCCAGCAACGGGATCGTTGACCAGACCTTAATATAGTTATCCAATGTATAGTTATCTGCAAAAATTTTCGGTGGAAAAGATATGATATCCTTCTCATATTTGAAGGAGGAGATGATCAGCCAAAGAAAAGGAAAGGCAATAATCAACAGGACCAAAATCATGCCAATCGTACTCAGAACTTTTTTCACACTGACTTTTTTTCGTTTTTTCTCTACCGTTACAAGTGTACTTTCCGTTACCATTCGTTTTCCCTCCTACTTCATTTGTTTTTCTTTACGCGACATATACAGATTGGTAGAAATTGCTATCGCCGCAATGATCACGAATAAAATGGACGACAGCGCTGAAGCATAGCCAAGTTCATACGGCGCCGTAAACCCACGACTGTAGATATACTGTACAGCCGTCTCTGTCTTGAACTGCGGACCTCCGGCAGTTGCTACATACACTTGGTCAAATACCTGCATTGAACCAATCAAATTCGTCAATATACAAAAACCCAGTGAAGGGACGATTTGCGGCAACGTGATATTGAAAAACTGTTGACGATTCGTGGCACCATCCATCTCAGCAGACTCATAAAGTGACGGTGAAATCCCTTGAATCGCTGTCAACAGGATCGTCATCGTTACCCCAAAGTTTTTCCACACAGTCATGATTGCCACAGTTGGCATTGCCAAGGTAGGATCTCTGAAAAACTGAGGGATCGGCAAACCTACTTGAGAAAACAGGTAAGGAATAGCGCCGACATTCGGGTCCAGCAGCATGGAGAATATAATGGCTATAGAGGTCAAGGAACAGATGACCGGTATATAGAAAGTAGATCGGCAAAATCTGTTGAATCTGGTATTTTTTGACAGAATCACAGCCGCAAATAGGCCGACAATAATCTGCAAAGGTGTTTCCAGTATCGTGAAATATAGGGTATGTATCAGTGAATTGATTGCTCGTTCGTCGCTGAAGATGCGCATAAAATTATCGAGACCAACGATATTTCGATTTGTAAAGAAAATATTCAAATCAGTAAAGCTGATGGCAAAGGTTCCTAACAATGGAACAACCGTAAACATTAAAAGAATCAAAAAGGATGGTGCTAAAAACAGATAGGCTGCTCGACTGGGTCTGTTCCAATATCTGGCTAATGATTTCAACGTGTACACCTCTCTTTAAAAGATTATGAATAAAACAGAGACAGGAGTCTTTCGCTTGGAATAATCCTTTCATGCAGGACAGTTCTCTGTCCTCCGATCCTCGAAGTACTCTGGGTCCTGCACAAACACTCACCTATTATTCAAAACTGTCCAAGTACTCCTGTCTCGCTTCTCATTATTTAACGGGACAAAGCATAAAGCTTATTGACTCAACAAGTCATTGATTGCTTTGTCAGCATCCTTCATCAATTTTTCCGGATCATCGCCTGCCAATAATTTTTCAATCAACGGGTTGATGATGTCATTATTAATAGCCGCAATTTTTGCGAAGCCCGGTAAGAATGGTTCTGCATAGTCCATTTGTTTTGAAAGTTCAGAAACGATTTCGTTATTCTTCACTTCATCATCTTCTGCTACAGAGTTTAGATAGGCAGGGAAGCCATTTTCCACACTCCATTTTTTACCAATTTCAGTCGTATTCCAGTATTTCAGGAACTCATAAATTGCTTCCTTCTTATTGCTGTCTGTACTTGCAGGGATCGCATAACCTACACCGTCAAGGATTGCTGATTTTTCACCATCCTCTGTTGCTTGAGGTAGGGTCGTCACACTGTAATTGATTTCATTGGCTTTCAATCCATTGTTCAGCCAAGGGCCATTCAGCTCGATTGCTAATTGTCCGGCATTCATCAAGTTATCCATTTCAGCTCCGGAAATAGATTCCGGTCCAGTTTTGTCGACATGAATCATTTTTTGAATCGCTTTTAAGGTTGCTAAATTTTCAGGAGAATCAAACTCTGATTTTGTATAATCATCACTAACTAGCTTTCCACCATTCGCAAGCATCCAGTTATATAGAGGTGCAGTACCATCCTTATTAAAAACAAAGCCTGATACATTCGCACCGCTGTCTGTCAGCTTCGGAGCCATCTCTGTCAACTGTTCCCATGTTCTTGGCGGCTCTGCCGTGTCCAGTCCGGCTTTTTCAAATAAATCCTTGTTCCAATACATGTACATCCCCTGTACCTGCATCGGGATAAAGTATTGTTGTTCATTGACTACACCTAAATCGACCGCCGTTTCGGTGAAGTCTGATTTATCTACTCCGTCATATTTCCAAAAATCATCCAATGTTTGGACTGCGCCATTTTCTACATATTGGGCAAAATCCGCATAATTCAATGCAATGAAATCCGGTGCTGTTTTAGATGAGATTGCCGGCGGCAGTTTTTCATTCAAGTTTGCCCAAGTCATCACATCCATTTCAACTGTGATATTCTTATCGTTGCTCTTATTGAAATCATCTACGATATCTTGCAATATTTCACCATCCGAAGCAGTAAAACCGTTCCAGAAAGTCAACGTGACTGCATCTCCTGAATCACCTTCGGAAGCTGATTTACCTCCCCCGCACGCTGCCAGTAGTCCTGCTGAGGCAAGTGCCATTGACCCTAATAAAAGTTTTTTAAATCTCATTTGGAAATCCCCCTTGAATTTTCTTGTTTTATTTCAGTGTGCATCTGATCATATTCCAAGACAACGGTTGCAATTGACAGGTGATACCAGCAGCATTCATTGTATATTCCTCTGAAGGAACAGGCTTGATACGCCCATCCTGCTCAGTGTTTACCTCTTTGATTTCAAATCCGCTTAGCTGAGAAAATTCTGCGACTGCTTCAATAGCCAGATCACCGAAACCGATTTCAAAATCCAGCGCTTCACGTCCTCGATTGACAGCAAAAATGACTAATTCATTTTCTTCTTCATTCAATACAGCAATCGATTCAAGATAAGGAACCTTTTCAAAATCCTTGGTCGCATAGGTCTCCGATTCGATCAACGGTTGTAGAACCGTTCCCCTACCATAGTTTGATACCTGCATGAACGGATAGAAAATAGTCTGCTTCCACGCTTCCCCTTCGGGATTGGTCATGATCGGTGCAATGACATTGACCAACTGTGCCAAACAAGCAATCTTCACTCGGTCGCTATGCTTTAGCAACGTGATCAACAGACATCCCAGTAAAAGAGCATCCTCAAAATTGTAATGATCTTCAAGTAGTGGTGGTGCGATTTGCCAAGGCTTAACTTTCTCATCATGCGCATTGCTGTGATACCAAATGTTCCATTCATCAAATGAAAGATTTATCTGCTTTTTACTATGCTTTTTCGCCTTTATCGCATCGCACATAGCCGTGACACCTGTGATAAATTCATCCATATCCAATGAACGCGCAAGATAGTTTTCAAGATCGTCTTCTTGGTTTCCATAGTATTGATGCAATGAGAGATAATCGACATAGTCATAAGTATGCTCTAAAACTTCCAGTTCCCACTCACCAAATGTCGGCATGTGACTATGGGAGCTACCGCAAACAACCAACTCAATCGAATCATCGACCAGCTTCATGGCTTTAGCTGTCTCAGCTGCCAGCCGTCCGTATTCTTCCGCTGTTTTATGACCAATTTGCCAAGGACCATCCATTTCATTGCCAAGACACCAGGTCTTGATGTTCAACGGTTCGTTCAATCCATTTTCTTTTCTCAGGTCGCTCCAATAGCTTTCTCCATTATAATTGCAGTATTCCACTAAATTTCTTGCAGCATCGATTCCCCGAGTTCCCAGATTGACCGCCATATTGATTTCTGTGTCCGCTTTTTTGGCCCATTCATAGAATTCGTGCAGGCCCACCTCATTTGTCTCGGTCGTTCGCCAAGCTAAATCCAAGCGTTTTGGTCGTTCACTTACAGGTCCAACGCCATCCTCCCAGTTATACCCAGATAAAAAATTTCCGCCGGGATAACGTACTAACGGCACATTCAATTCCTTTACCAGTTCTAAAACGTCTTTTCTAAAACCATTTTCATCTGCTGACGGGTGATTCGGTTGATAGATCCCCTCATAAACCGCTCGACCCATATGCTCAATAAATGAACCATATAGTCTAGGATCTACTTCAGAAATAGAAAAATGCTTATTAATCGACAACTTAGCTTTCAAAACCAGCCCTCCTTTAATATTTACCTAAATAATAAATCATATTGCAAACGCTGTCAATAATATTTATATTAAATAACTAAAATTATTTGCATTTATAATTAACGTTTTTATTAATTATAGTTTGACTAACAGAATATCATTTTATATAATTAACATATATGCTAAGATATAGAGATAGAAGTTAAAGGTCGTGAGGTGACATTATGCAATTAGAAGTCAACGAAGAATCCTTACCTGTATACGAAGCGTTAGCTAGTAAAGTAAGGATCAATATTATTCAACTGCTGTCAAAAAATAAAATGAGCGTCAAAGAATTAGCAACTGCTCTTGGATTAAGCAGTGCAATCATTACTATGCACATCAAAAAATTAGAGGAAGCCAATATCATCAAAACTGAAAAAGTTGGGCAAAAGAAAATTTCCAGTCTACGAGTAGATAAAATCGATATCAACTTTCCGGAAAAAATATTCAATGCTTTTGACTTTAAGGAAACCTTTATTCCTGTGGGTCATTATACAAATTACTTGATTGAACCAACCTGTGGGCTGGCAACAATCAATGAGTTTATTGGCGATGTTGATGAACCAAAATACTTTATGGATGCCAGAAGAATGGATGCACGAATCCTCTGGTTCACGCAGGGCTTTGTGGAATACCAGACCCCAAATTTTCTTTCTGAAAATGAAAAATTGGAAATGCTGGAAATTTCAATGGAAATCTCTTCTGAATTCCCCTTTGCCAACGATAACTGGCCCTCTGACATCACATTTACATTGAATGGGGTGGAATTAGGGACTTGGACAAGCCCGGGAGATTTTGCCGATATCCGAGGTAAATATACACCGGATTGGTATCCCGATAATCTAAATCAATACGGACTACTGAAAACGATCCGCATCACGAAGCATCTGACAAACATGGACGGTGTTTCTCTTTCTGATATCACCATCGCAGATATCCCAAGCAACGAAGACACGTGGCATCTACGTATGGAAGTCAAAGAAGACGCCAAAAACGTCGGCGGCTGCACCCTATTCGGACGCGGCTTCGGAAACTACGACCAAGACATCAAGATCAAAGTTTTTTATAGCTAGAAAAGCTTCACGAGCTTGCCCAGCTCCCGAACAATAAGACAAAACTGGCACATGGTGCTCTTTACCATGAGACATGTTTTATCTTATTGTTGAGAGGAGCTAGCTCGTGAAGCTAGACATCCAGAAAAGTTGTTCAAATTCGAAAAGCAGAACAGACCGTTCAACTTTCAAGCAATAAGACCACTTGGCTCAATGGTGTTCTTTACCAGTGCAGACAAGGGGGCTTATTGTCGAAGAAGTTGGGCTGTTCTGCTAGACAGCTAGAAAAGCTTCGAATTGACACATGGTGTTCTTTACCATGAGACAATTTGAACTTATTGTCGAAAGGAGCTAGTTTGAACAACTAGACAACTCGAAAAGCAGAAATGACCGTTCAACTTTCAAGCGAACAAAAGGACAGAAGCAATTGGATTTGCTTCTGTCCTTCTATATTTCCCAGTTATCGCTAAAAAGCGCCACTCCTCTTTTCAAAGTTTCTTTGTCGACTGTCTTTCGATCACTTCTGGCTCATAAAGAATATTCTCACCAAAAATTTTCTTATCAATCGCTCGAATCATCCATTGCGCAGCATCTCGACCTAATTGTTCCTTTGGATGGCTGATGGTCGTTAATGGGATTTCACCCGCTGTACTCAGATAGGAATCATCCTGTCCAATAATCGAAAAATCCTCCGGTACCTGTTTACCAGAAGCAGATAGGTATTGTGCGAGAGAATTGGCGATTTCATCATTGTAACAGACAATTCCTTGGATCGTATTGTCCTTTTCTAAGAGCTTTTTAGCAATCCGTGTAACAACTTGCTCCTTTTCCTCTGTTGTATACGTAAAAATATTTGCTGAATCAAACATCCGCTTTTTCTTTTCAAAGGCTTCGATGAACCCTTTCATCCTTAGCTTGCCTTGCAAATCATCGATTTTTACAATCAGTGCAAGCTCTTCCAGCCCTTGTTCCAGCATGAAATTGGTCGCAGTAAAACCAGCTTTGACATCGTCCAGACTAATATAAGGAATGTCCAGCTCCTCGTAGTGAGAATTGATCATCACTACAGGTACGCCAGACTCTTTCAAAGACAGGTAGTAGGATAAATTCGGATTGTATTGATTGCTTCTAGTCGGCTCAACGATCAATCCATCTACCTGTTGAGCAATCATGCTTTCCAGGCATTTTCGTTCCTGCTGTGGATCGTTTCCAGTACTTGCCAGTAACAAGGAATAGCCGCTTTCTCGAAGAGTCTCCTCAATGCCGCGTATAATGGACGGAAAAATATAATCGGAAAGATAGGTCGTTATTACACCAATCGTTTTTGTCCGTTTCTCCGAAGCCTCTCTTGTCATAAAACGATCATCCACATATGTACCTGATCCCTTTTCCTTACGAAGGAAGCCTTCATTCGCCAACAAAGCAATCGCCTGGCGAATCGTGTGGCGGCTGACTTGGCAGATTTCCTGCAGCTTCAGCTCCGGTGGTATAACAGAGCCTACTGGGTATTCTCCATTTAAAATCTTCGTGCGAATCTCATCCGCAATTTGTTGGTATTTGGCTGCCATTTTTTTCCTCCACAAAAATTTGTACGGTCATCTTTTATAATAGGACTTTTTCTCGAAGGAAGCAAGCGTGTATTTTTTGACGCCGAAAATAACCTGCCTCCTTATAAAAAAGGAAGCAGGTCAATGTTGGTTTTAATAAATTCAATTTAAGACAGCTCTGATTGATTCACAGACCAACGAGAATAAGATTTGCTTGGCAATACCATGAAAACAAACATGATGATTGGTCCAAATAATGGGATAAGATAAACTAACACCCACCAGTTACTACGATTCGTATCATGCAGACGACGCGCACGCACGGTAAAATTCGCCAGCCAAATTGCGAAGGTCAGCCCCATAAAGATAAAGGCGTAGATATTCAGCTTGATAAATTCCTGAGTCTCAAAATTATAATACTGAGAAATATTCGTGATCATACCATAGATGAATAATACAAGATAGTTCAGCACTTGAGGCCACCAATATTGCCCTCTAGTTGCTCTTGCATCCATTACCGTTATGTTACTCCAATATTCTTTATATGCTTCTATCATTCTAATCTCCTCCTCACAACTAAAGTATGCTTAAAGTTGTGAAAAGAAGCAATTGATACGCTTAGCTGAGCCTCATTTTATTCTTTTTATCAAATGGCTCTGCTCTACCAACCTACCACCTAATTTTTAATCAGGAGGACTCAAAATTTAATGGATAAACTTAAATACCCTAGTCACATATTTAATCTATTATTTCTCATCGATTTTTTTGTTACACATTAGTCGATTGATATGAACAGTCAAATATGCAATCTCCTCTTTGGTAATCTTCTCAGTGTTCAACAGCTCCACATAATCCTTGACATTAAAAGCAACGGTTAGTGCTTTGGGATATAGCTGTGCAATTTGTTCAAATAGGCCTGCATCGTTTTCTGTAATCATTTTCCCTTCAAAATATCTCTCTGCAAAAAATTTGAGGTGTGTAATAAAACGTTGATAATGTACATCTTCACGATCAAAATTTATTCCAAGCTCATATTTAACGATATCCGATATTCCACCTACTAGCTTGGCATACTCCATCCCTTTACTTGTAGATGAGCCGACATTTTGAGCATTGATGACATGAAAAGCGATATTGGCTGCCTCTTCTGGAGGCAATACCTGACCTAACTCTCGCTTCAACAGTTTCAACGCAAACTCACCAACTGAAAATTCCATCGGGTAATAGTTTTTGATTTCCCAATATACTCGGTTTAGGATATTCAACCCGTTCTTTTGTCTTTCAACGGCAAAGTTCAAATGGTCACTCAAGGTAAAGAATACACTTGTATTAAGCGTTGTTCCCAATACTTCTTCGGCTTTCTTTATAATTTGCTGAGCAATATCAAAATAAACAGCTGGTATAGAATCAAACAGACGCAGGTATTCTTGCATTTGTAAATTGTCTACAGGAATAAAGACACGATTCACATCTTCATCAGCAACAGCCTGCCCCAATTCTCTACTATAGCCAATTCCTTTTCCAAAAAATACAAACTCTTGCTGATCATCATCCACCGCTAGAATGGTATTAGGGTTCAGGATTTTTTTGATAATCATAGTCACCCTCCTATTCCAAGACTTCACCATTGCTACTAATGACGTTTTTATACCAGAAAAATGATTCTTTCCTTACTCTCTCCAAGGTGCCTTCTCCCAGATCGTCTTGATCAACATAAATATAACCATATCGTTTACTCATCTGTGAAGTAGAAACACTGATTGAATCAATAGGTGCCCAGCTAGTATAGCCAAATAAATCCACTCCTAATTCAACCGCCTCCACCATCTCCTTGATATGCTTTCTTAAATAATCAATTCTATAAGTATCATGGATCTCTCCGTCAGACGTACATTCATCCTTCGCGCCCATACCATTTTCCACAATGATCAAAGGAACATTGTAGCGGTCCTGCAACTCTAATAAGGATATTTTTAACCCAACTGAATCGATTTGCCAGCCCCATTCAGTTGACGGAAGATAAGGGTTTTTCACCCCCATTATCGTGTTTCCTGCCGTTTGCTCTCTATTGGAATCAGCAGATTCTGTACGTGACATATAGTAGCTAAAGGCTAGATAATCTGCCGTATTTTCTTCCAAAATCTGATCATCTATAGCAGTTTTAATGATTTTGATGCCCTTATTCCTTAACTGTTGCTCATACAGTTGAGGATATTTCCCAAATATTTGAATATCGGCGTGTGCATAATTGTTCAAATTACTCTCTAGTGCCAGCAACACATCTTCTGGTTTACAGGTTGTTGGGTAGGTGGTCAATTTGGTTAACATACAGCCCATTTGACTCCCCGGAATTATTTCATGGCACCGTTTTGTTGCCAAAGCTGCCGCAACATATTGATGATGCAACGCTTGATAAACAGCCTCCTCTAAAGAATAGTCGATACATTGATCTTCAACGATTCCTGCTGTTATAAAGGGATGGCGACCTACACTGTCGATTTCATTGAAAGTCAGCCAATATTTTACATAGCTGCCGAATTCCTTAAAGCAGACTTCCGCATACTTTACAAAAAGATCCACTAGCTTTCTCTCTACCCAACCATTGTATTTTTCAGATAAGGCCAATGGCATTTCATAATGTGATAGGGTAACAATTGGTTCGATATTATTTTTCTTCAGCTCTTCAAATACATTTCTATAAAATTCAATACCAGCAGCGTTCGCTTGCTCTTCTTCTCCTGTTGGAAATAACCGAGTCCAGGCAATCGAAATTCTTAAAGCCTTAAAACCCATTTCAGCAAATAACTGAATATCCTCTTGATACCTGTGATAGAAATCGATCCCTCGGCGTTTCGGATACCATTTTGTTTCCGGATCATTTTTTGCATCAGCAATCATTTCACTCGTTATAGTGTTATGTGCCTTGTAATCTTTTACATCTATACTTGGCTTGAAAACTGCCACATCTGCTACTGACATTCCCTTGTCATCACTATTCCAAGCACCTTCGACCTGATTAGCCGAAATAGCGCCTCCCCATAAAAAATCTTTACGCAAGTGCATGTTCACCCATCCCTTCGATCACAAATAATTGTTCTTCTTTCGTTACTTGCTCACCGGCAGCTATAGTCAGCTTTATATTTTTCGGATTTGTTATAACAATCATTGTGGTTGGATCAAACCCTAATTTCTTGATTTCTTCAAGATCAAATGCTACCAGCCGTTCACCTTGCGTCACGCGCTGCCCCTCTGTCACAAAGCTTTCAAAATGTTTCCCCTCAAGATTTACTGTGTCAAGACCAATATGGAACAAAATCTCAACACCATCATCCGTCTCCATCCCAAGCGCATGCTTGGTATTATAAACCATCTTGATTGTTCCATTAACCGGAGCATAAAGCTCGCCCTTTTCGGGAATAACGGCAATACCGTCGCCCAGCATCTTACTTGAAAATACAGCATCATTCACTTTTGACAGCGAAATCACTTGCCCTTCAACCGGAGATTTAAAAATCACTTCATTTTTATCAACGACTTTTTCAGCGTCTTCACTAACGGGCTCTTTCCATAGTACAAAAACTGCTAAGAAAGAGGAAATGAATGATACGATCAAACCGATTACAGCATACATCAAATTATTCGGCAGTGTATCTGAAATGAACATTGATAAGCTAGCTATTCCAGGCCCTACAGCCACATACGCTTCTACACTTAAAATCCCCAATGTTGCACCGCCTATAAGACTACCAAACATTACGCCATATAAAACACGCTTGTGCAATATGGTAACACCATATAAAGCAGGCTCTGTTATTCCAAATAAAGCAGAGATACCCGCAGAAACAGCTGTTGCTTTCAAGCCTTTATCTTTTGTTCGAATAGTAACTGCAAAGCATGCTCCTGCTTCAGCAATGTTATGTGCCAAAGAGGCTGCATTATAAATTAGCTCTTTTCCAGTTTCTCCTAAAGAGGTGATTACATATGGAATCATCGCTTTGTGCATTCCTGTTACAACCATGAATGGTAAAAATGCCGCTAATAAAGCCACTGCAATCCAACCAAATCGAGTAAAGATAGCCATGATCAGACTAGCAAACCCTTGACCGAAAGTAAAACCGATAGGGCCAAGAACTAACAAAGTCAAAGGTACAACGACCAGTAAAGACATCATCGGAACAAAAAAGCTTCTGATTACTTTCGGACTAATTTTCGTAAAGAATTTTTCCAAAACAGAATAGCTAAGTACACAAAGAATGGCTGGAAACACTTGATACGCATAGTTGATATTTTGGATTGGTAGACCAACGAATGCTGTCCCTTCTGCCATCATCGCTGTTAACCCCGGAATAAGCAACCCTCCTACGGCAGAGACAGCAACTAAGCTATTGACCTTTAATTTATTGGCTGTTGTAATCGCCACAAGTAGTGGCAGGAAATAAAGCGGTGCATCCCCTACAAATGTCAAAATTTGATAGGTTGGTGTTGCTTTGTCTAAAATACCAATTAGATTTAACAGCATTAATAGTGACTTTAGAATCCCACCGCCGGCAATTGCAGGAATCAATGGCTGAAAGATGCTAATGACAAAATCCAAGACAACAGCTTTCCAATCTTGTTTTTTCTTAGGCCCGGTACTATTAACAGGAGCCGTCCCTGATAGCAACTTTTGCACCTCTTGATAAACCTCCACCACAGCACTACCAATGATGACTTGCGTCTGAGCAGTCCGTGTAAGTCCTAGAACACCCGGAATATTTTTAATTGCCTCTTCTTTCACTTTACTATCATCGACTAAAGTGAATCTCAATCTTGTCGAACAATGTTCCAAATGAGAGATATTTTCTGCGCCCCCAATGTTTTCTACAATTTCTTTTGCGACTCTTTTCTCATCCATTTTTTTCGCCTCCATTTTCTTAACAAAAAAAACCGAACTAAACCACTCTCTTATGAGAATGATTCAATTCGGTTATGCCTACTATTACGTAGTTACACGCCTGATATTTTGTTAAGAAGAGTGTAACTCATTTTTTTGAAAGCGTCAACAGTTTTTTTAACCATTCGCTTTAGGCTATTATAATTACTATTAAAACCTATAGCTACAACAAAACATTACACTCCAAGGCCTCAAATTTTCTGTGTTTTAGCAAAACCTTGAAACATAATACTGTGTATTTTCACAGCCTTTATACTGTTTTCCTAAACATCCGAATAATCAGTCGTACTTTTGCCATATCAATAATAAAATTTCTGTTTTTTATATCCCAAATGGCAATCCTGTCAGCATCCAACCGAGGAAGAAAATCGTCCACCCCACTAAAACACTGAGTGAGTAAGGGGTCATAATCGACATTAAATCACCAATTTCAAATTTCGGTGAATATTTCTTCGCCGCAATTAATACAACACCCATGTAAGTCATCAACGGCGTGATGATATTCGTCGATGAATCCGCCAAACGATACGCTGCTTGAATGACATCAGGCTTCAAACTGCCATTTGACGCACTGTCCAGCATCACGATAAAGATCGGTGCCAGCAACGTCCATTTCGCACTTGCTGAGCCCATAAACAGATTGATAAAAGCGGATAACAGGATAAAGAGCAAGATCAAAATAAAATCATTCTGAATGTTCAAGCTGATCAGTCCTTGCGCCCCATGATTCGCGATGAATTTATCCAAACCGGAATAAGAGAAAATCGCTAAGAAATTTCCGGCAAAAATTGCAAAGACCATAATGTACGCCATGTCCATCATTGCTTTTGTAGTGACCTGAATATATTCTTTGCCTGAAGTGATTGCTCCTACGGTCCGTCCGTAAGCGATTGATGGAAAAAGGAAAAGGCAAATCATGATAACGATGATATTATCCAGAATCGGATTGAAGGTTTTGATCGTTCCAGCTTCATCAATGACTGACTCATAGCTTTGTAGAATACCTGTAAAGTACATCACAGCAAAAACTACTAGTACCGCTACTAATGCGATCCCCGCAGCTTTCAATCCTCTGCGTTCTTTATCAGTCAGCTCACCAACCTCGATTGCATCCTCTTTTGGAATCACGATTTCATGATGTTGGGCACGTTTTTCAATGAATCGATTGGTTACGACTGTCAACAGGACAGTTAAAAAGAAGGTCGAAACAATCATGAAAACCAAGTTCATCGTGACTGCATTAAACTCAAATTTTTGCCCCATCGTCTCTTCCACAACGTTTTGTGTGATTGCTCCCAACAAGCCATCTCCGGGTGTTGGAATCAATGCCGCACCGAAGCCGGCAGATACCGACGCAAACGCTGCGCAAATCCCAATCAATGGATTTTTTCCCAGTCCTGCATAAAGTGCCCCAGCTAAAGGCACCAACACAACATACCCTGCATCAGAAGCAATCGATGAGTTGATCCCCACAAAAATAATAACCGGCAAAATGAATTTCTCCGGCGTGGAATGGCCCACTTTTTTGATGATGGTTCCCAACAAACCAATTTTTTCCGCAAAACCAAAACCGATCACTCCGACGATCACGATTCCCAGCGGCGGATACGATCGGAAGTTTTCAATGATGTTATACAATAGCCATCTGATCCCTTCAAAAGACAGCAGATTTTTTACTTCATAGGACGTTCCTTCCTGAACGCCTGCATACTCCCCTTGTGCAATAAAGCTGATAATGATGATAATGCCAATAAGAATAAGAAACAGTAAATTCGACTCCGGCAAGGCCGCACCAATCCGTTCAACTAACCCTTTTTTCATTTTTCGATTTGTATTTTTCATGAATAGCCTCCAATTAAAAGATAGAATCATTCTACCATAGTGATATATATCATACATTATATCTCTGAGAAAATTCTGTGAGTTATTTCTTAAAATTGTTATTTTATTAACACTTGGTTAGAAATTAGCCGTTGCTCTTTTCTATGAACAAGAAAAAAGCAGGTGTGTACAAAATTGCACACACCTGCTCCAGCTGACTAGCTGAACTTCTTTTTAGCTAAAAAATAATCCGCACAATGATTTTCTGTGCATCTGACTGAATAGTTATTTTCCCCTGATGAAGTGAGACAATCTCTCGACAAATTAGAAATCCTTGCCCTGATCCTTCGTACTCAGCTTGGGTCAGCTTTTTCCCACGATTCATTTTTCTCAATTGACTCTCTGGAATCTGTGTTCCCGGATTTGATATCTCCACTTCTTTTCCTGAGATTCGCAGCTGAACCTCCAGCTCCTCAGCTGCTCTAGAAGCATTATCCAGAAGATTATCAAATAGCCGCAATAGTAAGACACGATTGCCTTGAATCTCCGCTTCCTCAAAAATAGAAACATTTAACTGAGGATAGTTATGACTCAAACTATGGATCAGCTCACTCAATTGAAGCTTTTCCATTTGAAGCTCATCTTCGGTCAAATCTCCCATAATCAATAACTGCTCTATCACCTCTTGCAAATGCTGGGACTCTTGAAAAATCTCCTGACTCATCATCATTTTCTCTTCTTCCGTCGTTTTCATCCGCATTAAATATTCTGAATAGCCTGAAATAAGAGTTAGTGGTGTCCGCAACTCATGAGAAAGGTTTTGTATCGGTCGATAAATCTTTTTCATCTGCCAGTAAATGATCGTACTGAGAAACAGAGAAAAGAGTATGCCGAATAACAAACTATATATGACTCTCTGCCTTTGCTCCAAGTAAATGGATGAAGCATCTTTTATGAAAGACACTTCAAAATTTACCCCACCAATCGTTCTGTCTTTCTGACAAGCAAGGTAAACCGTCCTGGCTCGTCTCGTGATTGAAAACTGTTCTTTGTTTTGACTATACTCTATCAATGGATATTCCGGAATCGATGAAAACAATTCTTCGCCGTTATTCGTGATTTTAAAGTAAAACTGTTGTTGTTCATGAATGACAGGAATAAATTCTCTCGCAAGTCCGGAAGAAGGATCTTCCACAATCTGGTTAATCAGCTTCTGACTGTCATCTATCCATTGTCTAAATTGCCTTGCTTCCTTTCTCAATGACTGTTGGAAACTGTAACTGACAAAGAAAAATAACCCCGCGAATAACAAGCTTTGAAAAAGTATAACAACAAAGAAGAAATTCTTTTTCCATAGTTGCATTCATTCCACTTCCAATCTATAGCCCAGCTTAAAGACTGTTTTCAACTGTTGCTCCAGCTTTAATTTTTTTCTGAGTCTTTGGACGTGAACATCCACCGTTCGTTCATCGCCAAAATAATCAAAGCCCCACGCCAATTGCAGCAATTGTTCTCGTGTCAACGCCATGTTTTTATGACGAATAAACACTTCCAACAAACTGAACTCCTGCGGCTTTAAATCGACTTCTATCCCGGCTAACGCTACTTTATACGTTTGAAAATCCACACTCAAATCCTTCCATTTGAAAACATCCTCTTCAGAATCAAAACGTCGTAAAACCACTTGAACTCGTGCAATCAGCTCGTCCAAGGCAAAGGGCTTTACCATATAGTCTTCGGCTCCTGCATTGAGCCCCTTGACTCGGTCTTCAATCGCAGAACGAGCAGTCAGATAGATGACCGGGATTTCTTTGATATTTTTAATCAAAGAAAAGCCGTCAATATCCGGCAATTGGATATCTAAAATAATTAGATCAACCGCTTCTTTCTTTAAAACGGCAAGAGCTTCCATGCCATAATGAGCCTGGAAGCATTGATAACCGACAGCAGTCAAACTGCTATATATCAGCTGATTGATTTTCACTTCATCTTCAACGATCAAAATAGTTTTCATATGTTCTTTCCTTTACCTTCTATTTCGGATGATCAGATATCTCGAATAGTTTCCGATCGATCTCCACAATGATCTCAGGGGTCAAGTCTCGAATTTTCCCTTCCGGATCTACTCCATGTCTTACGCAAATTTCGATAATCGGCGTAGTAGAATCAATAGCATCAGATAGTGCTGCCACATCACCAGATAAAGTTTCCAAAGAATACGCATATTCTCCATTTGCACCAATAATAACTTCCCCATTTTCCTTTTGCTCATTTCTTGCCAAGATCGGCTGATCACCATTCTCATAAAATGAAGTCAACGCCATTAGATAGTTGGATTTTTCATTGTCAAGGTCTTTGATCTTGACCTCGTTAGCATCCTCTGCATATTTTTCTTCAAAGTCTGCCATAATCCTAGGATCATAATCTAAGTAGTCGATATAATATTCTTGAACAGACATCTTGTCGATCCGCTCAAATTCCTTCTGTGTTCTTGCTATTGCTTCTTCCTCAGTTTCTTGATTGTTTGATGCCGCCAGAATAGATTGCTCTGATAAATTTTGAGCAAGTGTGATACCACCGAAAAACAATCCACAAATCACAACAGTTGCCAATGTCAGCTTTTTCCAAAGCGCCATTTTTTTCATAATATTCTCCTCCTTTGATTTCAGCTACTCACTAACATATTCTTTCAATCGTTGAAGCTGTGGTAATGCCAATCCGCTTCCTGATACTCTAAGAATAACGAATAGTTATTGCCAAGTTGTGACCAATTAATTTTTTCAAGGAAATTACAGTATTTTTCTCTAGCTGCTTCACGTTGCTCCCACATCATCACCAAAAGGAGGCAGATGATTTTTTATCCTGAATCGAGTATATCATGTTGTCGAAAGCTGCTGAACGGGTCTCAAAAGAATTCCAGACTATTTACCCAAAAAGAAAAGTGACTCTTCTAGTCTTTCAGGATAATCAAACGATGCTTTCCTACTTTCCTAATGACCAAGATAGTAATGTCTTAAAAAATACTTTATACTCTTAATTGAATGGTTCCCGAAAAATAGACTTTATTCCACGGTACAAATTAGATAAATAGCATTGCATAGACACACTACAGGAGTGAACAGATCAATGAAAATAACAATCGAGCAATCCTTTATTTGTGAAGCAGCAATTGCTGCTTCCTATTTAGCACAAAAAAAGACAGACGAGCTTTTTGAGCTATTCTCTGAAGAAGTGATTCTTGACTGGTCCACTCGCTATGAAGCATTTCTGAATCAGCAGAACCAGATGTACTTCCCAATGCTTTTTCTTTGGGATTTTCTTAGTGAAGCACCTGATAAGAACGATTTGACGTCTTTTTTTGCCTCAATCAACAAACTCTCCACAATACAGCTGTTGAAAAAAATGCTGCCGGGATTGTCAAAGAAAGAAATCGAACAAGAACAATTCATTTTCGAAAAAGCCTACTCTGGATTTAAAAATGAGGCTGCCTTTAAAGTATTTTTACACGCACCAAGAGAGATGTTCCAAACAGCTGAACAGCTGCTGACAGAGATTTCTCAAAAAGCGTTTTTGAAAAGTATCACGATTCCAGCAGAAGAATTTCAAGCTGCTCAAACTTGGTTGACCACCCTCACAGAAAAATCGAGTTATATAGAGATGCTTCGAACGGTCACCGGTAAGCCTTTGCCTGATTTTCCAGAACCGAAAAGCGCAGTCCTAATTCCGACCAAGGCCTATCATATTCCAGTCATCGCTCATTCAGATGACTTTTCTAAACAGCTGCTGACCTTTCCAGTGTCCTTTGCCGGTCCGGAAGAAGTGAAAATTTCTCGTGCGCGAGCTGTCAAAACGTTAAAGGTGCTGGCTGATGAGACACGCTTGGAGTTGATCGAGCTACTACTTCAAAAAAGCTACTCTGGAAAAGACCTGGCCGAGCTTTTGGCTATACGTCCAGCTTCTATCTCCCATCATATCCAACAGCTAAGAGAAGCGGGCCTACTAATGGAATATCGTGAAGGCAACACCAAATTTTTTGGTATCAATAAACGGATTCTCCGCCAGACACAAGATTACTTGGAGAAAATGAAGATAAAAGAGCATTGACTTTCGACAGCTTAAATAATAAAATTAGACAAACATCTAATTAGATGTTTGTCTAATTTTATTAAAGAAGGTGTTTTTTTGTTTGCAATTATTCGTAGAAATTGGCAGATGTACCGCCGCTATTTCCCATTTACCTTATTTATCAATCGCATTTTAGGCTCTGCTTTTCAGCTGATCAGTATTTGGCTGATTGCCAATTTTCTGTTCAACAATCAGGTGAGCCCCAAAATGTCTGGCTATATGACCACCGATCATTATTTTACTTATGCAGCGATCGGCATCCTTTTTTATAACCTGGGCGTTGCAACCTTGATGAACGTCGGTCGAGCACTAATTACCGAAGTCCGTGAAGGAACCTTGATGAGTCTGCTGATCACCCCCTATAAAGTCTTTCAGTATTTTTCCGGTGTATTTTTAGAACAGCTATGGCGAACCCTTTTGGAATTTGCTGCACTGTTGGGAATCAGTCAACTGTTGGGTGCTGATTTTTCCGGTATCCGCCTGTGGGCTTGGCTAGCCGGTATTCTTTTTACAGTCTGGGTTTCCTTTGGTATGAGCATCTTTCTGGCCAATATCATGCTCCAATTGCGAGATACCTACATCAGTCAGAATACCTTATTCATCCTTATTTACCTTGTTTCAGGTATTACTTTTCCTAAAGAGCTACTCCCTAAATTTTTACAGCTGATTGGAGAGCTGCTGCCACTTACACAAGCATTAGAGGTCTTTCGAATCCTTTGCTTTCAGCCGGAAAGTTATACTCGTCTTCCTTATTTAATCACCATAGGGTTTAGCAGCTCACTCGTTTATTTATTTGCCGGACTTTACTGGTATAGAAAAACAGAACAGAAAATCATCAGCTACATTTTCGAATAGGAGTGAAATCATGTTAGAAGCAATCAATCTTTATAAATACTACACAACCAAGACACGCTTAGGACTTTTCAAAAGCGAAAAAATAACGAAGCAGGCAACAAATAATCTGTCACTAACTCTTCCACCTGGTAAAATCATTGGTGTTTTGGGTGAAAACGGCGCAGGAAAAACAACATTGATAAAAATGCTGACAACTTTGCTTCTACCTGACGAAGGAACGATTTTGCTGGATGGTACAGATATCAACAGCCAGCTAAAACAAACACGGCAACGAATCAACATGATAGCGGGAGGCGAACGGAATATTTACTGGCGTTTGAATGCTATTGAAAATTTACAATATTTTGGTTCCCTTTATGACCTATCAGCCGAGGAAATCGCTAAGCGATCTGAACAGCTATTGAAGCAGCTAGAGCTGTGGGAAAAACGCCATATCCCTGTTGAACAGTTTTCAAAAGGAATGAAGCAACGCCTACAAATTGCCAAAGGCCTAATCAACAACCCAGACTATCTTTTTTTAGACGAACCGACACTTGGTTTGGATGTACAAATTGCCAAGGAGCTGCGACAAACAATCAAACAATTGGCAAAGAAAGAAGGCAAAGGTATTTTACTGACGACCCATTATATGGCGGAAGCAGAAGAGCTGTGTGACTATATTTATATCATTGATGATGGCTCGATTTTACTATCCGGAACGAAAGAAGAACTCTTCTCCCAGCTGAACTTAACGAAACAGGTTGTTTTTCGTCTGCCGCTCATGGATGAAGAAGTTGTCGATAGCTATTTAACGACTTGGCCCGAACCCTTTGAATTAGCTCGGCAAAGTGATACTTTGGAAGTGCGCTTATTTACCAATCAGCCGGATCTCCGGAAAATCATCAATTTCTTTTCTGATAAAAACATAGACCTGCAACAAATAGAAATCGTCCATCCAACCTTGGAATCTGCCTTGTTGGCTTCAAAAGAAAGCAGGGTGGAACAATGAAAAATCTGAGCTTGTTCAAGACTGAACTCCGACGAACATTCCTGAATGACAGTATCAACAGTTTCTATCTTTTCTCTATGATTCTATGGCCTATCGTCTCTTTTATTCAATTGAGCTATAACTATCAGCTTTTCCCTATCGAATCGTTAAAAATTACCGGTATTCATTCTCAAAAAGAGCTATTGTATTTTGTTTTTATTGGCTACTGTGCATTGACATTCTTTCAAAATATCGTTCAAAGTGCGTGGCGACTGGGCTACGAACGGCAACAAGGAACACTCAGCCAAATTTTTATGACGCCGGTCAATAAGCTCAAATGGCTCTACAGCCGAACCTCCGCTATGCTTTTGGGCAACGCTTGGTTTTTCCTTCTGCTATTCATTTTCGGCAATCTCTGGTATACGGGACTATCGATCAAGGGGCTTTTAACAGTGTTGCTTTCAGCAGTTTTGATAAGTACCGGCGGACTGATTTGGGGCGCTTTTATCGTCAGTTTTTTTGTAATTTTGAGAGACGGGACGATTCTGTATGTGTTCTTAGAAGGACCGCAGGAAGCCTTTAGTGGTGTAAAGGTACCTCTAACTATTTCTCCGGTGATAGTTCGCTTTATTGGTTCCATTTTTCCACTCTCTTACACGATCCTCCTATTACGTAATCTACTGATTACCGGACAGAGTATTATCACTGAATCCATGTATTTCTTGGGCATCAATCTTTTTTTAGTCCTGGTAACGACTGTGACTTTGAAATACGGGGAACTTTATATGCGAAAAACGGGGAATTTTGATTTGTATTGATTGATTCCAAGATGATGACAGAGCAGGTCTGACCAGTCTTACTGATTTGCTCACATACAAGGTAGTCTTAACAGCTAATGATTGAGGGAATCTAATAAAAAACGTATAATTTGAGTAACTAAACCGAGAGGGGCAAACCCTGATGTACTCACTAGCCAAACGACTGATCACTGAAAAGGATATCCGCAGAAAGGTAGAGCTGCTGGAAAAGCTGGTCAACCATCCGCAACTGACAGCCAAACAACTCGCTGAACAAATTCAAACCACACAACGAACGGTTTTCAATGACATCCAAGGCCTCCGGATGGAACTGCCAGAAGGCTGGTCATTAGAAGCAGACGGCAATAATGGTCTTTCACTTTCTTCTACAGAGCATGCAACAACCAATGAGGTGTGGGAATCTTTCATGAAAGATTCAGTCAGCATTCAAATCGTCAGAGCATTGCTTTCTTCAAAAAACGTTGCAGTTCAGAATTTCCTCTTTGAGCAGGGAATCTCATTTGAGACATTGAAGCGGCATATTTCAAAACTAAATAAGGAGCTAAAGGATTTTCAATTGAAAATCAAGGTATCCTCGGCTGCTTTTCAATGGCTTGGTGAGGAATCGAGTATCCGAATTTTTTATCATCGGCTATTGCTGCCATTTACACATGACAATTTCTTTTTTGATGAATACCCCATCCATCAAGCAAACTACGCTTCTTTTTTACGACGACTCGATCGGACGATGCTAAAGGTCGACACAGAAGAAATATTCGGTACCTGTTGGTTCTTTATCAACACAATCCGCATAAAAACGGGTTGTCTGATAGAAAAGATGCCTTTTAAAGAAGAAGATGTACTTTTTCAGCTGTTCCATGAAGAGCTGAAAACCTTGTATTTCTCTGAAGGAATACAATTGACTCCAACAGAATCATTTTTTACTTTTTTCTCGTTCATGGAAAGCTGGAATTACAGTGTCCCACCAACAGATGAGCTGAGAGCACTCTTGACACAAAACTATGACGTTCTTTTTTCTACTTGCCAAGAGTTTATACAGCGGCTCAGCGCCAAACTGAACCAACCAGCGCTTAATACTGCATATTTGTTGGATAATCTTGTGCTTTTCTTGCTAAAATATTACGAATCCAGACGCTTGTCAGATAAATTTTTAATGGAGTACCAAGAATTATTTCCCTTCAGCCGCAAACGATTTCCGGAGCTTTATCAGTTAATTTACGATGAGATTGCATACTATGATTTGGCTTATCTGCCTCGTTCAAACTATGTGGTCAATACCGTTACATTATTGGTACAGGAAGCACGCTATCTTGTTCAACCACAACAGGTTACCGCTTATTTTCTATTTCAGGGAGAACCCGCATGGAAAAATTTTTTATTTCGAGAATTGCAAGATCTAACAGGAAATAGGGTCCATCTCAAAGCAATCAATTCAGATGAATTGGATAAGTCACAATTAGCAGCAAACGATTTGATTCTCTCCAACTACCCGTTGACTGGTAAATATGAACAAACAATCGTTTACATTTCTTCGATTCCTACTCAAAATGAGCTGCAGGAAATACGCGAGCTGGTTCAGCACTTTTATTTTTAGACTGGTTAGATGACCTTAACAATTGATAAAACAGCAGACGATGTTCGAATGTGAACACTATCTGCTGTTTCGTCCTATCTATTTCCCAAGTACAATCAAATCGTCAAGCTGATGAAAACCATTCTTCAGATAAAAGCGCTCTGCCGGTACCCCTTTTTCTGTGTTCAGCATCATGCCATCCATACCCAAACCCAAGATTTCAGCTTCGATCCGAGCTAGAAAAGCAGTCCCTATGCCTTTACCCTGTAGCTCTGTTTTCACACAGAACTCATCAATATAGTATTCGATTCCTTTGATCCATGGCTTCTTCAAGCCCAAACAAAGTCCGATCACCTCAGTCTCTTCAACTGCGATAAAATTCAAATAACAGGATTCAGACATAAAATTTCTGATTAGCGTTTCTACCTGTTCAAAAGAGTCATATTCTTCATTCCACGGCGCTTTGCTGAAAACCGAAATATACAACTCAGCAGCAGCTTTGACCTGCTCCTCTTTTAAATAATGAAGCTCCATCTTTCTCCCCCAGTTCTCTAGTGTAGCCCACTTATCCATTGATTCGTTCATTGGATCTATCTATCTGTGAACACCAAAAATTCCTGATATCTCTGATCAATAATGGCTTTAACCTTTTGATAGTTGTCATCAGAATACAGGATGCCATAATCCGAGTCTTCCACACCGTCCTTATGCTTCAACGTCAGCATGCCATAATCTGTTAAATAGGAGCCATATCTTTGAGCAAATCCACTACCTTCTTCGTAATATTGATCCGCAAACATTACCCCTGTCTCACTAAAATCTTCAGCTAACAACACCCCATCATTAAATTCAAACAGCAAATCAAGCGCGCTGTAACTGCCTGATTTTACACCTTGCACCTCTTCAATCATCTCATCCAGCAAATCTTCTCCGGCAAAATCCTTTTCCAGCATCCAGCGGTAAAAAAATGCCATATGTACACCGCCTTGTTCAATCTCAATTCCCTTTGGAAAATCTTCTGCCTCGAAATGCCATTTTGCTTTATCATATGCCATGCTCTTCTTCCTCCTTTTTTACTAGCCCTAATGAATAGTTCTTTGGTATAGTTTAATGCAGTAACTAGTCTGTATCAAGGAGAACTTAACGCAGCTTGCTCAAACAATAAACAGCATCCACGAAAAGCTTCATGGATGCTGTTTATCAAGAAGTGTGTGTTTCCTTGAGCGTTTTAGTGAGTAGTGACCGTGCCCCTGTTTCCCGTTTTATGTAAAAACGTCACAGCCTCAATCTCATCGATATAAATCGCATTCGTATGTTTTATGTGCAAATAGTGTGTTTCCCTTCCCTGTAACTTCCTTCAAGAGTCCCGTTTTGGTCATGTGCCACTTGTGACGAGCCTATACTTCCCCTGTGTTGTGTGTTGCGGTTTACGCCATCACCTCCTTTGCTTTCTTTTTTCTGATTTTCTTGGTAATCAGCTTCTCTAGCTCCACAATTAGGAAGATCCCAAAAGTATTCAAAAGAATTGAAAGATGTTGTGATGTAGTTAAAGTCGTCAGGCCAATCGCTTGTTGAGCAATCGGTACAAGCAATACCACGCCTTGAAGAACAGCTAGACAGGCTAGAGAGATAAAGATCGCTTTATTCTTAAACATTGCCTTGTTGATCGATGGGTCAAGTAGCTCACGACAGTTTAACATGTAAAAGGCCTGTGCCAATACAATACTTTGTAGCAACATCGTTTGCTGGACTAGTTGACTTTCCGCTTGCATAGCAATAAAGTACGCCGGAACAGTGATCAATAGTGAGACATAGAAAATCCGGAAAATACTGTAACCTGAGAGCATCGGTGCTTTCGGATCACGTGGTGCTCTTTCCATGATTCTCTTATTTGCCGGCTCAAAGCCCAATGCATATGAAAGAGTAATTGTTGTGACCATATTTACCCAAAGAATTTGAACAGGTGTCAACGGAAGCGGCAAGTTGGTCATCAAGGCGAAGATAACGATCAACCCTTGGGCCAAAGCAGTTGGTAAAAAGAAGTTGATCGTCTTTTTCAGGTTATCAAAAATACGTCTGCCTTCCTTGACGGCTCTGGTGATCGTCGCAAAATTATCATCTGCCAAAACCATATCAGCCGCCTGTTTACTTACCTCGCTCCCTTTGATACCCATCGCAATACCGATATCTGCCTTCTTCAATGCGGGGGCATCATTTACACCATCACCGGTCATTCCTACCACTTCACCATTTTGTTGTAACGCCGTAACGATCCTCAGTTTATGCTCAGGTGTCGTTCTGGCGAAAATATCGACGGTTTTCACCTGTTTTTTCAGCTCTTCATCGGATAAATGGTCGATATCTTTCCCTTCTAGCGCATACGCTGTATGGTTCAACCCAATTTGTTTTCCAATCGCGATCGCCGTGTCTTTGTGGTCACCTGTAATCATTTTTACAGCAATGCCCGCTTGTTGAGCTTCGGCTACCGCTTGAATCGCAGACTCCTTTGGTGGATCAATGATTCCAGCCAAACCAGTCATCGTCAAGCCTGTCAATGCCTCGTGTGTCAGCTCATGCTTTTTCGTTACATGTTTCATTGCGAAACCTAGAACCCGCTGTCCCTTTTGCGCCAACTCTGCCGCCTGCCCCTTCCAGTATTCCTGCTCTGCATTCGTCAGCTGTGCCAGCTCCAACAATACCTCCGGCGCACCTTTGACAAAGACAACCTCTTCCCCGGTAGAAAGCTCATGAGCTGTTGCCATGTATTTGTATGCTGAGCTAAAGGGGATCTTATCCTTCTTCTCTAAAAAAGGGACTTCCTTATCATCGACAAACTTCAACAGTGCCAACTCTGTTGGATTACCACTCAGCTCATGAACCGATTGACTACCGTCAAGCTTTAAATCCTGACAGTTGTTCATAATAGATGTAATATCCAGCTCAGCTGTTTCAATAGCTACTTGTTTTTCCGCCTTCTCTGGCAAAATAATATCAACAACCGTCATTTCATTCTTTGTTAATGTCCCAGTTTTATCCGAACATATCACGGTCATTGACCCTAATGTTTCGACTGCCGGCATGCTTTTGACAATCGCTTTTTCCTCCGCCATTTCCTTTACACCCATGGACAAAATCATTGTCAGTACTGCTGGTAGTCCCTCAGGAATTACAGCAACGATCAAGGCGATCACAGAAGAAAGCAACACATTGATATCCATTCCGTGTCTCAATGTAGTAAAAAATATTAGGAAGACAATGAAACCGATCAGCCCTTTGAATATCTGCTTATTCAACTGGTTCATCTTCCGAATTAAAGGTGTCGTCTGCTTTTGTACAGACTGTAGAGCAGAATTGATTTGCCCAATTTCTGTCTCGTCTCCCACCGCAACAATTACGCCGCTTCCTGATCCATCCTGTACGAGCGTTCCTGAGAATGCCATGTTGGTTCTATCTCCCAAAGGCGTGTCTTCCTCTAACAGCTTCACTTGCTTTTCAACCGGTAATGATTCTCCTGTCAACGCAGACTCTTCAATAACCAAATCATGGGTTTCAATCAAACGAATATCTGCCGGTACAACATCTCCACTTTTCAATAGGACGATATCACCAACAACCAAGTCCTCAGAAGCAACTGTTTTTCTGACACCGCCGGAAAGAATGACTGCTTCTTGCCCCATCATCTGCTTCAAGCCGTTTAATGATTCTTCCGCCTTGCGCTCCTGTAAATACCCAATCAAGCCGTTGATAATAACCACTGCCAAAATGATCCCCATCTCAACGTAACTGCCGGTAATTCCTTTTAGCACAGCGGCTACCATTAAGACAATCATCAACAGGTCCACGAAATGCTTACCGACTTTCTGCCATGTTTTCAATTGATTTTTTTTTGATAGAACATTTTTTCCGTCTTGCTCCAGTTTTTGCTTCCTTGACTCATTATCTAATCCACTTCTTGAACTGTTTACTGTTTGTATCGCATCATCTGCTGTATATTTATGCCATTTCATCTTGTTTTCCTCCTGTAATTTCTTTTAGCTATACTCTTAGTATACGGATTTTACTTTGCTGTGAAGGTCACGTTTTTCAGAAAGCTATGAAAAAAACTGGTTCTTCTTACATAACGCTTAACGCTGCTTATAAAAAAACAGACAGAGATTTTTAACTTTCTCTGTCTGTCCCTGTTATTATTTGATTAAGTTGTTACCGTTTGTTCCGATGACTTCTTTGTACCAATCAAAGCTTTTCTTTTTATATCTTTCAAGAGTTCCGCTACCGTCATCGTTACGATCAACATAAATAAAGCCATAGCGTTTTCTCAATTCAGCTGTTGTGAAGCTTACCAAATCGATACAGCCCCATGAAGTATAGCCCATGATTTCTACACCATCCACGATAGCTTCTTCCACCTGCACCAGATGATCATTCATATAATCAATTCGATAATCATCGTTTACGGTTTTCGTTCCATCCGCCAATTCCACTAGCTCGTCAACAGCACCTAATCCATTTTCCACAATAAAGACCGGTTTTTGGTAGCGATCATAAAGGATATTCAAATAGTAGCGCAGCCCTTCCGGATCGATCTGCCAGCCCCATTCACTCGCTTTCAAATAAGGGTTAGGAATACCACCAATGATATTTCCCTCTCCTGCTTCCTTACTTGGGTCCGCTGATTCACAGACACTCATATAATAACTAAAGGAAATGAAATCTACCGTATGAGTCAAGGCTTCCTTATCTGCTTCTGTAATATCCAGCTGAATATCATTTTCTTTGAAGAAACGTTTGGTGTAGCTTGGATAATACCCTCTTACCTGAATATCTGAAAAATAGAAGTTCTCTCTTTCTGTTTTCAGAGCTTGTAGGACATCCTTTGGTTCAGGTGTCAACGGATAAACCGGCACGCCTAAAATCATACAGCCAATCTGCGCAGTAGGTATGATTTCATGGCAGGCTTTAACAGCTTTGGCACTTGCGACTAGTTCATGATGAATGGCCTGATAAATATCCTGTTGGCTCAGTTCAGCCTTTGGTGTATTGATGCCCCCGCTTAAAAAAGGAACATGAGTGATCGAATTGATCTCGTTGAACGTTAGCCAATACTTCACTTTGCCTTTATATCGTTTAAAAACAGTTCGTACATAATGCTCAAAGAACGCGATCATTTTGCGATTGCGCCAGCCGTCATAGGTTCTGGTTAGATGCAGAGGTGTTTCGTAATGAGACAGCGTAACCAACGGCTCGATCCCATATTTCAGACATTCGTCAAAAAGATCATCATAAAACTTCAAGCCAGCTTCATTCGGCTCCTGTTCATCCCCCTTCGGAAAAATTCTTGCCCAGGCTATCGACAGTCGAAAGACTTTGAAGCCCATTTCCGCAAATAGGCGAATATCTTCCTTATAACGATGGTAGAAATCGATTCCGACAAGTTTCAAATTGTCTTCTTTGGGTTCTTCTGACGGTGCCTCTCGCCAGCCTTTGCGTGTCACATCCTGAACGGTCAGTCCCTTTCCGTCTTCGATATAAGCTCCTTCACATTGATTGGCAGCAGTCGCGCCACCCCATAAAAAATTTTTTGGAAAATTACTCATGTTGTTCTCCTTCCTTCTTTCAGCGAATAGGTAAACTATGATTCTTCTTATCTCAACTAAATAGATTGTTTCTCAATTCTCTTTATAGGCAAGCAGAGGAGAGCTGTTCTGCCTCCTCCACCTATCGCTTTCATTATACTAGAGCGTGTTCGAAAAGTTCAAAGACATTCGAATTTTTTAGCTATGTCCTAGCTATACAACATACAATACGGCTTCATTATAGTCAGCTGCTACCATTTCATCCTTCGGCACAACCTCAATAAATTGATCAGAATTCGTGACAATCAATGGTGTAACAATATCATAGCCAGCTTTTTTTATACCATCAAAGTCCACTTTCAACAAAGGCTGTCCGACTTTGACATGTGCCTCTGGTTCAATAAGCACCTCAAAATATTGTCCATTCAACTCCACCGTATCAATACCAACATGAATCAACAGCTCTAATCCTGCCTCACTAGTCAGCCCAATTGCATGCTTTGTTGGAAAAACAGCGGATACGACACCATCAAATGGAGCAACAATTGTATCTGACTCTGGCAAAATGGCAATTCCTTCACCCATTACCTTGCTTGAAAATGCAGTGTCATTGACCTTGCTTAAGGGAATCACTTTTCCTTTTACAGGGGCTAAAATCTTTTTCGGATCGCTGCTTCCAGCTTCAATCAATTCAATATCTACAGCATCCGTCCCAACAGGTTCTTCATCAATGCCAAAAATCCAAGTCAAAACAAAGGTAAGAATAATCGATACTGCCGCAACGATACAGGCATTGATGATATTTCCGTTTCCTTCGCCACCGATAAACTGCGGCAATGCGACTAATGACGGAACTGCGAAAGCATAAGTTTCCAGACCTGTGATTCCCATGTATACCCCACAGATTGCTCCTGAAATCATGGCCGCATATAAGGGCTTCTTATATTTTAATGTGACCCCATATAATGCCGGCTCAGTTACACCGGCAAGTAACGCTGAGATCCCGGAAGCTAAGGCGACCTGTTTTAAATCTTTATCCTTCGCTTTCAAAGATACAGCTAACGCAGCTGCTCCTTGTGCCAAATTAGCGGCCAACATTGCAGGTAAAATCAAGACATCCGGTGTGACTGGAGACGCAATCAAGAATATCGGAGCGAAGGCCCAGTGCATCCCTGTCATAACGATCAACGGCATGAACGCCGCCATCAGCCCAAGTGCCAACCAGCCGGCTTTACTTTGAATCCAGATGATTCCCGCAGACAAGCCTTCTCCGGCAAAAGTACCTAATGGGCCGACAACTACTAAGGCAATAATTCCAGAAATCACAATGATAAACAACGGCTTCATAAAGCTTTTCATTACCGTTGGGATAATCTTATCAAAGAATGCTTCTATATATTTCATCAACCAAACCATGATCAATATCGGAATCACCGATGAACTATAAGAGGCTAATGTAATTGGCAGACCGAAAATGCTCAGCGGTTCTCCCTCAGCAACCAGACTGACAAAATTCGGATGCAGCATGATTCCTCCAACAGTTACTGCCAGCATAGGCGTTACTTTAAATTTCTGTGCAGCCGTATAAGCTAACATGATCGGCATAAAGTAAAATGGCGCATCACCGAAAAACGTCAAGACCGCAAAGCTCTTCGATTCTTCATCTAAAATGCCCAGCAACGGTAAAATAATCAATAATACCTTGATCATACCGCCCCCCAGCATAGCAGGGATCAACGGTGACATACAGCCGGAAATCACATCGACAAAAGCTTCAAACAGGTTTTTCTTTTCCTCCGGCTCCGCCTCAGAATTACTAAAGCTCCCAAGCTTAAGTAGCTCTTTATAATAATTCGCAACATCATTTCCCATAATGATTTGGTATTGGCCGCCTTTTTTCATGACCCCCATAACACCCGGTACCGCTTTGACTGCTTCATCGTTTACGGTTCCTTCATTCTTTAAAACAAAACGCAAGCGAGTCATACAATGGGTAACTGAACGAATATTGGCTTCACCACCAACTAGTTCAAAGATTTTTTTTGCTGATTCTGTATACTTCATTTTCTTTTCCTCCTCATAGAAAAAGACCTGAAACTGTCCCCTTAAAAAGAGTAACAGCTTCAGGTCATGCTCCAAAATGGATAACAATCCTGTTCCATTATAAATTTTTTGTGATTCTGCGAATATGAGCAGTCAGATAGAGCAGTTCCGTCGAGCTCAATTCATACTCAAACTGATCATTAACATAGGCTCCTATTTTCAACGCACATTCATACTCTGATTCATACTTCTTTTTCAACGTATCCAACAGCTCAGCATCATCGTCATCGTAATGATCGCTCATCAACAAGCGTTGGGCAAAAAACTTCACATGTGTGACAAAGCGATAGTAGTCCAAAGATGCTTCATCAAACTCTGTCCGGTAATGCGTTTTGATGATTTCTTCTATCTGCTTGGTAATCTCCGCGATTTCATAAGCCAAATCACCACCACGATCCATTTCAGCATTGACAAAATGTGTCGCAATAAATGCCGCCTCATCGATTTCAAAGGCAACACCTAGATCCTTACGAACGATTTCTACTGCTTTTTCTCCTACTACATACTCATCAGGATAAAAGCGCGCAATATCCCAACGCAACGGATTTTTTAAGATAGTTCCATCTGCGTAACGTTCTACCGCAGAATGAATATGATCCGTTAGATTGACATAAATGATTTCATTCAGATTTTTACCAAGCTTGATTTTTCCGAAGTTGATGATTTTTTCAGCCACCAGGATATGCTCCATCGGCACATCAATCAGCAGCTCCGTAAATCGATTCTGAGTTGCTTTGTCTCGAAGTAAAAAAGTTTTTTCGACTAGCTCCATATCAACAGAGCTACCCTTCTTTTTCCCAAAGGCAATGCCCCGTCCCATCAGCAATACGTCAACACCCTTGCTGTTCGAAGACATGATTGTATTATTATTTAACACTCTTTTTATGATCATAAAAATTCCCCACTAGCTACAAAAAAAGCCCATTTACCTGCACTTCTCCTGTGCGATGTAAATAGGTCCTGCTCACAAACGTGATAACATCCAACAATTTTCTTTTTTCATTGCCGCATGCTTACCCGAAGTAATAACATCAGCAATACAAAACAAAGATTATCACGGATATCAAGCGCTGTCAATAATTTTTTTGATGGACCCATACATAATTTTAGCTGATACTTAGCTATTTCCATATGCTGTCAGAAAAAGTATACTGACTTTATTCTAAGACTCGGAGGAATCATTCATGATAGAAAAACAACTATTGCACGCCTATTTTGACTATTGTATGTTTCAAAAAAAATTGGACAAAAAAACATTGAAAGCTTATAAAATTGATATGAATCAATTTTTCTTATTTGTAGAAGAACACCACCATTCAACAATAACACGCAGCACTATTGAAAGTTACATTGAGCATATGGGAAAACGATTTAAAACCTCTTCAATAAAGAGAAAGTACGCTTCGATAAAGACCTACTTTTCCTATCTGGAGTATATGGAGCATATTGATAAAAATCCATTTAACAAAATAAGGCTTCGTTTAAAAGAAGAGTCAACGCTCCCTCGAATCTTCCCTATGAGCACCTTGGAGCTATTACTAATCGACTCTTATAACGAAGAACAGAAGGCAAATTTAAGCGATTATCAAAAATTTATTACTAGCAGAAATACAGCCATTTTAGAACTACTTTTTTCCACGGGTATTCGCGTCTCAGAACTCTGTGACCTTTCTTTAAAACATACCAATCTAGCAACTCAGCAAATCCTTATTAAAGGGAAAGGAGCAAAGGAAAGATTGCTCTTTTTGTCCAATACCGAAGTACTATCTGCAATAGAAAAATACCTAGTTTATCGAAATCTGAGACTCACAACTTGTGAAAATCTTTTTTTAAACAGAAAAAATGCTCGCCTCTCTGACCAATCTGTTCGAGCGATTATTAAAAACACGGCGAACCGTTCCGGACTTTCTCAACACATCACTCCCCATATGTTTAGACATACACTTGCAACAACACTACTAGATGAAGGGGTTGACTGTAGATATATTCAAAATATTCTAGGCCATAGCTCAATTAGAACAACCGAAAGATATACCCACGTCAGCCTTGAAATGCAAAAAAAGGTACTCTTGAATAAGCATCCTCGACATGGGTTAACTTTTTTGCGTTGATAAAAATATACATTGTCAACTTCTTCTACATCGAATAAAGGATAATAAGCAATTATCGTTTAGTGAGATGGACAGGAGGAAAACTGTTGTCAAAAAATTATGAAGTTAACTATGATTTGTATGCAGATGAATATTTAAAAAACAGAACAATTAACTTTCAAATATATAATTTATTAAGTAGTTTATTAAATATCTCGAAAGATAACAACATTCTTGAGTATGGGTGTGGAACAGGCAATTATTTGATTGAACTTGAAAAGAATTATCAGTGTAATTTTTACGGAGTTGATACATCAAAAAAAATGCTTGAGAATGCGAAAAAGAAAAAATCATGTATCAGTTTTTCTCATTTTAAAAACTATCCTTTAAATTATAAAGATTCTTTTTTTAATGATATTTATTGTGTAGATGTAATCCATCATGTTACCGATTTGAATGCTTTCTTCAATGAAATGCATCGAATCTCAGCTCCTAAATGTAAATTGGTAATATGTACCGAATCATCCGTTCAACTAAATAAAAAATACTGGCTAAAATATTTCCCAAGTATTTCTTCTATTGATCAAGAAAGATTTTGGGCAATAGACGAACTTATCCAATCGGCAGAAAATGCTGGTTGGCGATTTCTATCAGAAAATGTTTATGAACAAAAGCTTAATGAACCTATAAAGAAAGAATTTTTAGCTAAAGTAAAATCAAAATCAATTTCTGTTTTTGCACATCTTGACAAAAAAGAATACCAACATGGATTAGATGCCCTATTTTGCGATTACAATAAAGGCATTTCTATATATAAGATAGATGGGTATACATTAATACAATTAGAAAAGGAAATGTGAATCCTATGCATAGAAATATTAAAATTGCCATCATTGCAAATACTAGAGATGAGTTTGAGAATGCCAGTGATATTAGCAATATTATCTACAATGACAATCCAAGCAAAAAAAGTATTGACTATTTATTGTCAGAAATACGTTGTTTGGGTTTTGAAAGTTTCTTTTTTGGTGGGATTGAAGAATTGATAACAGCCTGTAAAGAAAAAAAGGAATATCAAAACACCCTTTTCTTTAATCTTTCAGATGGTTTAACACAACCAAGCAGAAAAGGACAAGCAGCATTTCTACTTGAAATATTAGGTGTTCCATACATTGGTTCAGATCCATTTACTCGATTAATGACTGCGAATAAGTCTTATACAAAGCAGTTCCTCTGCTCTCAAGAAATCACATCTCCAAATGGTCATATCATAAGATCTTTGAATGATTTTTCTCAATATGACATTGAATACCCTATCATGATAAAACCGAATAATGAAGGTTCATCAATTGGTATTACACAAGAAAGTGTAGCTTTTGACTTTACCTCCGCTGTATATTATCTAAATAAATTATTGAATAAATTTGATGAAATACTTATTGAACAATATATCGAAGGTTATGATATCACTAACTTGGTAATTGGAAATTCGGACAGTTTTCTAGTTTCAGAAGTAATCATCAGCAGTTTAAATGGAAAGACTTATTTTGATAAGGAAGTATTAGGCATAAAAGAAAAGGCAACTGGTGTACGAAAACAATTTTTAGGTGAAG